>NZ_JBSVWB010000002.1:0-296155 GCF_054071795.1 Pseudomonas sp. SDO5271_S396 | reverse complement strand
CCTAATTGGCCTCAGTTTAAGGCAAAGAGGTGTCTACGAAACCCGGGGCGATTCAAGATGCAACCCAGTTCAAGATCGATATGCTCCATCAGAGGAACATACATGTAAGGCGTGAGGGGCTTCTGACTCTTGGGTTGTTGTATGAGCCCGGCCCGTACTGGAACAGAGTCGGAGAGCCGGTAACTCTTAAGCTCGATTACGGCAACTTGTATAGGGCGTGGGTGATGGACGAAGGGCTATGGGTTCCTGTCAAACTTATCAACGAAGATAGTTATCCGAAAACGATGATGGAGTGGAATATCCAGCGCAAATCCGGACTCCCAGTAGGCCAGCATACCCCTGAAGGACTTCAAGCTATGCAGGAACAACATCACCTCAAGCAGTCCCTTCTGACTCAACAGCAGGAACGTCGGCTGCAGGAAAGCCGGGATCTTGAAGACAAGATGTGCGAGATCAATCAGCCTGCATCCAGCTCACTCCTGGAGCCCAAAGCGCCTGCAAAGCCTCACCAAGGCCCTATACCAGTCATGATGGGGTATGACATGTGACCCACTTAAGCCCGCAGGCATTAGCGCTACTGGAGCTTTCTCGTGAGGAGCGGGCGCTTGCGTGCATGCGTGACGTATTCCTTACCTACCCCACAGCGATGGCTGTTGAGCACAGTGCCAAGCGGCTACTCGCGTCCCCCAGAAATACGTCAAACGCCGGGATGTCGCTCATCGCTCTTCCTGGCTTAGGCAAGTCGACGATTGGAGTGAACTGGGAAAAGCGAAGCTTTGATCCTGCGTCGGATTGGCCGGGCAAGATCATTTATCTCGACCTGGTTAAAAACAGTGCAAACCTCAGCGTGATGAAGCTGTTCCTGGCTGCAATCGGGGAACGGTTTCATACACGCCCATTGAATCTTAGCTATCGAGATGTGGGCTTGGCTAAGACTTTGGTTCGGGAGCATAACGTACGCGGGGTTTTTATTGACGAGGCTCCGATGTTAAGGCTCGCTTTAACTGGAGCGCCTGTGAATCGTGAGCTGGGCTCAATAAAGGGGCTGGCCGGGCACGAATGGCAGCTAAATGTTGTTTTAGCTGGAACGCCAGACGAAATGTATGCTTTGTTTGACAATGATGAAACACTCAAGTCAAGATTCAATATTCGAGTGGGTTCTCTAAGCTATTGGAAGAATGATGATGAGGGCAGGTCATTTATTAAAGGGTACTTGGCACTCATGCCGCTAGAGCAGCGTTCCGTACTCAATGATGACTTCTTTAAAATACTTGAGAAAAACACGCTCACAACTACTACTGTTCGAAAGAAATTGGTTATTTATAACTCGCGCCGTGCGGTGGCTGATCTGACTCGTGAAGCGTGTCGCGCGGCAGTTGAGACCGGGCAAGAATATGTCAATCCGGAGATATTGGTTAGCACTGTTAACGCAATGAAGAACGTCATCGAAGAGATAAATCTAAATGACTATGCTCGACCGGACTTAGGCCCTTTTGCGTGAGCACCGTTATCGTCATTGCGACTGAATGTTGTCTGCTCGGAAACGACGTTGCAGGGCTGACGGGAGACGAAGCTGCACGGGCAGCAGCGATGACTCTAGTGTCCTGTCTCGAAAATAAGCCGGTCACTTTTGGCGGAGTCTTAGGGGCCTGGCCGGGATTGCCACTCCTCGCCATAGGCCTGCTATGGCTCGTCGCGGCGCGTTCGCGGAACACGCGAGCCACTCGCCCAAAGAGAACGTATTTCCAAGACAGGGCTCTAGCCGAGGTGGTACGCGTGATGCCCTGGCTCCCCTGAGAGCACAGAATTTGAAAAATTAGAATTTAAGGATTCATGGCTACGGGATTGAGAACCAGGCTCAATGACGATCAAATCAGAGAAATGGTCAGATGCCTCAGGCAACCAAAAGGTCTTGGAGCAGTGCCTTGAGCACTTTCGTACAGTCACTCAGCCAGCCGAGTCACAGACCGCTTCACAGGCAACCCCCAGCGCACCTGAACGAGAGGTTCTGCTGCTGGCTGCGCCGGCAGGAACTGGAGCCACCGCATTGCTGCTCCACCTGGCGTCTCTCTTAAGTCTAGAAGGCCAGAACGTCCTCTCGGTACTCGGGGGCACGACGCTAGAACCGACTGATTTCAGGCACGCGCTGAGTATTGCGGCTGGCATGCCTGGCGAGCTCGCAACCAAGGTTGACTCGGTCATGACCGAGCTGGGCCAAGTAGGGGTCATGCCGAGATAAAGGGAAAATTCACTCACTTCCATCCTATCCGCATGTTTTATATAGACTTTTTAAGGATGCAACTGAGTCATGCCGAGATAAGGCAAAAATTAGGACATTCGTTCTCTAACCTACTGTATTTAAACGAATAAATTAGAAGCTTTGCTCAAGCAAAAGCTGCTTCGTGCTCAATCGCTTCAGCCATCCATGGAGGAAGCTTGGATCTATGCGAATTCAATACCTGCCAATCGCTACTCGACAGGCACGTGCGCAGCTTCGCGACTGCCTCTTGGGCGTGGGGTTTGCCCAACCAGGCAAGTGCACGTACAGCGTCGCCAGCAATGGTCGCTCCGAGGGCGACCTGCCACTGTGGCGCATGTTCGATTCTCACCTGAATTTTGCCTAATTGCAGGGTTCTCGGCCGTCCGCCGGTGATAAATACTTCCTTAATCGACACCTGCTGCGTCAGCCCTAGAAGGTTCGCTGCGCGGGCACCGCTTAACGCGATTACCTGATGGCTTTTCGAAGCTATCGCACTGACGACCTTCTCCGTCGCCGGCGCGCGTTTGCCGAAGCGCCCAGTGACCGGCGCCACATAGAGGCCACGTGAAATCCGCATCAACTCCCCGCCCTTGGCTAATCGAGAGAATGCTTTGTCCACCGCTGCACGGCTAGCCAAATGAAGGAATTCGTTTGGTGCAAGAATGCCTCCTTCAGGAAGAAGCCTGCTGTGTTCGATGATTGCCGCGGGAAGGGATTTCATGGATGGCTAGTTTTTGAAATATGTCAGAAACCTAGCAACAATCCTGACACTGATCAACGAACTGCGGCGCGGCAATCGGCAGTCGGAATAGGATTCGCGCCCAATCGCTACAGCCATCTAGAGAGAAAGGATGGATCAGCCGTTTGGTTGCACTCGCAGAAGAGCCTCAACACGATTCGCAACCTGCCTGCGGCGGCTACTAATTGATCAATTATCTATGTCGAGATAATTGCAGATAATTCCCGCAATCCGTGGCCGGCTCGAGATCGAAAAATTGGAAAAAAAGGCGAGTTAGAGGGCCAGCGGAGACTGCCAGCTAGCCGACAGGCGCGGGCTCTGAATAGCCCGTCTTCACGCCCTGCGTGGCGGCGTAATGGCGGGTTTGGAAAACCAGGACATCCTGCATCTGCTTGCTGACGTCTTCCTCCAGCCCCCACTCATAGGCCAGCTTGTCGAGCTTGTAGCGAGAGACCAACTGGGTCGCCCGCGGCGAGCGCTCGGCCGGTTTCAAGCTCGACCAGCTACTGACAAAGCCTTTTAGGCGCGCGGCTTTGTCCGTTGTTACACAGGGAAAGCGACGCAGTAGGTCGACCAGATAGAGGGCGCGCAGCTTCTGCTCAGGCTCGCGCAGCTTGCCCGCTACTTCACGCTGCAGTACTGGCACAAGGTCGCGTTCTTCGTACCACAACTGCTTAGCGAGCTCCACGAGGGCATCGGACGCAACTTGGCTGAGGCGCTGCTGGGTGACAGTCTCCAGGAGCGCGCCAAAGCTTTGCTTACGATCCAGACGTGGCATCTCGCCCATCCTCTAGGTACTTCGCTGTGACCAATTTTAGGCAGCCTAGCATTGCGCTTCGGTTACCCACGGCATAATCGATTGCCTCTGTTGCCAGTGTAACAAACTGGCCGACATCGACACGGCCGCATTCGATGAGCTGTTCGATATCAGATTGATCGTTTTCCGTAAAGCGGCCGAGCTTGGATATTGCTAGGTCAACGCCGGCGGCAACGAAGATATGCAGCGGCTGCTCACCCTCGAAACCCTCCATGGGGATGGCGCGCTCGCGGTAGTCTTCGTGCAGTGGCCCGAGGGCATTGGTGTAATTCTGATCCAGGTACACCTGCAAGTCGCGGCCGTCGCTGTCCTCATAACCCTCTGGCGGTGTGTAGACGGCCATGATCTCGTCCTTACGCAGCACACGAGCCGCCTCGATCTCCGCATCGATGTCCGCACTACCACGCGCATGGGTGAGCAGGTGCACCGCACAGCCGCCGAAGACGAAGACCTTGAGCGAGCCTGGTGGGTTGCCATCCAGTAGCGGCAAGGCCCGGGCGAACAGGTTACCAATGGCCTGGCCCAGCGGCGTAGTCAAACGAACAGGTTCCGCAGCCCCTTCATTGGTCGTCTCAAGTAGTGTCATCTTCACCTCCATTCAGCTCATGGACTCAGTGTGCCGGTTCATGAGCTGCGTGCGCCATCGCTGTTCGCAAGCGGTGCCCCGAGTAGCTTCAGCTGTGTAGTGGCTTCGACCAGGCGCTCCTGCAGGCTCTGCGCTTGCTGCGCCTGGATCGCCGAGGCTTCGCCCAGCCGGGACACCTCCTCCTGCAATGTGCTGCAACGCTGTTCCAGGGCTTCATTCGCGCGCTCAGCGCCGGTCAACGCGCTCTGGGCGGCTTCCAAGGCCTGGACCTTCTGCGCCAGTAGCTGTTGCTGCGCATGTTGCTCTTTTTGCAACTGCCGGGCCTCGGCGAGCAGGCGCGCATTGTCGCGGTTCAACTGGGTCAACTCGTCCTGCTTGATTATCAAAGTCTGCTGCAGTTGCCGCAGTTCCAGTTGCAGCTGCTGTACCTGCGACTCGTGTCGACGTTGTTCCTGCTCACGCTGCTCCTTGCTGGCCTGTCGGTAGTGCTCCAAGGCGTCGCGCGCGTGCTGATGCTTTTCCTCCAGCGAGCGAATCTGCCCATCGCGGTCCTGCAGGCGCTCCTCCAAGTCGCGGTTGGCCTGCAATAGGCGGGCACTCTCGATCTCGGCCTGCTGGCGTTGCTGCTGCGCCTGCTGCAGTGCTTGCTGGGCAGCTTGGAGCTGTTCCGTGAGCCCGCTGCTCTGACTTTCCAACTGCTGGATTCGGCCTTCGGCTTGCCGAGCCTGGTTCTGGAAATTGAGCCGTTCACGTGCCAGTTGTTCGCGCTCCTGGGCCACAGTGGCCTGCGCATCCTCCTCTAGCTGATCTGCCAGTTGGCCGACCAGGTTAGCCAACTGTTCGCTGAGCGGGATTGAGCCCGCATCCCGGCCGCGATCGGCATTTTCGAGTTCTTTCAGGTAGCGGTGAATGGTGGTTTTCGAGCCGGTATTGCCAAGTTCGACCCGTACCGCGTCGATGCTTGGGTTCTCGCCCCGCGCCAGGATCGCCTGTCGCGCCTTCTGAACCAGTGCCTTGTTGATGCCGCCGCGGGCCATGGTCTGCTCCTACGATTTCGTAGTGGATTACATACCATGTATTTACATACTAAATTTGATTGATGTAAAGCGCGTTCAAAGCAAATAAATCAGATAAAATAATGGAGCGTTATTCAACATGATCGGCACAAACGGTCGCTTAGCTGCCGTTTTCCAGTACACAAAGGGCATTTCGAGCGATGAAAGACGTTGGGCGCTATCTGCAGGCCGGTACGCGGGAAAACACCCGCCGCAGCTATCAGTCGGCCATCGAGCACTTCGAAGTGACCTGGGGCGGCTTCCTGCCCGCCACAAGCGATAGCATCGTGCGCTACCTGGTGGACTACGCCGACACCCTAAGCAGCAGCACGCTCAAGCAGCGCCTGGCTGCTCTGGCTCAGTGGCATATCACCCAGGGCTTTCCTGATCCGACCAAGACGCCCACGGTGCGTCAGGTGCTCAAAGGCATCCGTACATTGCATCCGGCGCAAGCCAAGCAGGCCGCTCCGTTGCAGCTGCAGCACTTGGAGCAGGCGGTTCAGTGGTTGAATCAGGAGGCCGAACGGGCTCAGCAGTCCGGCAATTTGGCAAGCCTGTTGCGTAATCGGCGCGATGCGGCGTTGCTGCTGATCGGTTTCTGGCGGGGTTTTCGCAGTGACGAACTCTGTCGACTGCAGGTCGAGCATATCCAGGCCGAAGCCGGTGCGGGCATGAGCCTTTTCCTGCCACAAAGTAAGGGTGACCGGGAAAATCTCGGCACGACTCATTACGTACCAGCCTTAAAATGCCTCTGCCCGGTACAGGCTTATCTCGACTGGATCAGTGCCGCCGGCATTGCCCGTGGCGCAGTGTTCTGTCGCTTGGATCGCTGGGGGCACTTGGGCAGCGAGGCCCTGCATCCCGGCAGCCTGATTAGCTTGTTGCGCCAAATCCTACAACGCGCCGGTATCTCGGCCGAGTTGTACACCAGCCATTCGCTACGCCGAGGCTTCGCTACTTGGGCCACGGCCAATGGCTGGGATCTCAAGGCCTTGATGACCTATGTAGGCTGGAAAGATATCAAGTCCGCCATGCGCTACATCGACCCCGCCATATCCTTTGGTGGCCTTGCAGCTAAACCTGCCCTTGAGCTTCATGCTGGCCCTTTGGATCAGCTTTCAGCTTCTCATTAGCATCTGCACGCATCAAGGACGACAGTGCAGCATGAAGCGCAATCGGGCTCGCTGTTAGCACTTACAGGTAGTTTGGCCGCTCTAGAATGAGCTTTATAGGTAATTATAGAGCGACTATAGAGCGATTATAGAGCCCTGCTCTGGACGCCCGATTGAACCAACAGCTGACTCGCAGAAACTGCTGTCTTTCTGTAGACTAGCGCTGCCATTGAGTTACCAAAGACACTCGATAAGACCTCATGCTTACCCTGCAAAACATGATCTGGCTGCCTACGCCGCCATAGCGCTACGCCCCCCGCATCATCTGTGATTGCTTGCTCTGCCAGCGGTCGCACTCTGCTGTGCACTCGGTTTCATTGCCTGCACAGCTCCCCAACATCTGACAATTTGACCTCGTATCGACCAGATGCACATGGCCTGCGCCATGCTGTGCTGCGCGATCCATTGCCTTGGAAAATCTGATGCTCCACTCGTTAAAACAAACCTGGTTGTCCAACATCCGTGGCGACATCCTCGCCGGCCTTGTGGTCGCACTGGCCCTCATCCCTGAAGCCATCGCCTTCTCGATCATTGCCGGGGTTGACCCCAAGGTCGGCCTGTACGCCTCTTTCTGTATTGCCGTGGTGATCGCCTTTGTCGGTGGCCGCCCCGGAATGATCTCGGCTGCAACCGGGGCCATGGCACTGCTGATGGTCACCTTGGTCAAAAACCACGGTCTTGAATATCTGCTAGCCGCCACGCTGCTATGTGGCGTGTTACAGATCGCTGCTGGCTACCTGAAGCTCGGCTCACTGATGCGCTTCGTCTCGCGCTCAGTGGTGACCGGCTTCGTCAATGCGCTGGCGATTCTAATCTTCATGGCTCAGCTACCCGAACTGACTAATGTCACCTGGCACGTCTATGCTATGACAGCCGCAGGCCTCGGCATCATCTATCTGTTCCCCTATGTGCCGAAGCTCGGCAAGGTGATCCCCTCACCGTTAGTGTGCATCCTGGTCTTGACCGCAATTGCCATCTACCTAGGGCTGGATATCCGCACGGTCGGCGATATGGGCCAACTGCCGGATACGCTACCGATCTTCCTCTGGCCTGACGTGCCGCTGACCTTCGAGACCCTAGCGATCATCTTCCCTTACTCGGCAGCGCTGGCCGTGGTCGGCCTGTTGGAGTCGATGATGACCGCGACCATTGTCGACGACCTGACCGACACCCCCAGCGACAAGAACCGCGAGTGCAAGGGCCAGGGCGTGGCCAACATTGCTTCGGGTCTGATCGGCGGTATGGCCGGCTGCGCGATGATTGGTCAGTCGATCATCAACGTGAAATCCGGCGGTCGTTCGCGCCTGTCGTCCCTTGCCGCAGGCGTATTCCTGCTGCTGATGGTGGTATTCCTTGGCGACTGGCTGAAGCAGATCCCGATGGCTGCGCTGGTGGCAGTGATGATCATGGTGTCCATCGGCACCTTCAGTTGGGATTCGCTGCGCAACCTGAAGAAGCACCCGCTGTCGACCAACATTGTCATGGTCGTCACCGTGGTGGTCGTGGTGGCCACCCATAACCTGGCCTTCGGCGTGCTGGCCGGCGTGCTGCTGGCCGCGATGTTCTTCGCCAACAAGGTTGGCCATTACATGGCGATCAGCTCTTCGCTGGACGAAGCCGGCGAGCATCGTAGCTACAACGTCACCGGCCAGGTGTTCTTCAGCTCGGCTGACAAGTTCGTCGCGGCCTTCGACTTCAAGGAAGCCCTGAACAAGGTAACCATCGACCTGAATCGCGCCCACTTCTGGGATATCACCGCCGTTGCAGCTTTGGACAAAGTGGTCATCAAATTCCGCCGCGAAGGCACAGAAGTTGAAGTACTGGGCCTCAACGAAGCGAGCGCCACTATCGTGGATCGCTTCGGTGTTCACGACAAACCCGACGCCATTGATCAACTCATGGGCCACTGAGAAGGAGAACAACAATGACCCAAGTAATTGCCTGTATCGACGGTTCCTCCTCGGCTCCAGCCGTGTGCGACTACGCGGCCTGGGCCAGTCTGAGCCTGGAAGCCCCGCTGACCTTCCTGCATGTGCTGGATCAGCGCCAGTACCCGGTTACGGCCGATCTGAGTGGCAATATCGGCCTTGGCAGCCGCGAGCATCTGCTCGATGAGCTTGCTTCCCTGGATGAACAGCGCGGCAAGTTGGCCCTTGAACAAGGGCGGATCATGTTAGCGGCCGCGAAAGAGCGGGCCATGGCGGATGGTGTGACCGCGCCTGAGTCCAAGCAACGTCATGGCGATTTGCTGGAAAGCCTGCAAGAGCTGCAAACCGAAACGCGCCTGCTGGTCATCGGTCGCCAGGGCGAGTCCAGTGGCGGCCTGAGTCAGCATGTCGGAAGCCAGCTGGAGAGCGTGATTCGTATCATGCACCGGCCGATCCTGGTCACCCCGGCCAACTTCCAAAAGCCCGAGAGCGCGATGCTGGCATTCGATGGCGGCGCTACTACCCGCAAGGGTGTGGAGATGCTGGCAGCCAGCCCGCTGCTGAAGGGACTGCCGATCCACCTGGTCATGGTTGGGCCCGTGAGCGATGAAGCGTCCGCGCAGCTGGACTGGGCGCAGAAGGTGCTGATCAACGCCGGCTTCACTGTTCGCGCCGAGACCCGGAGCGGAGAGATAGAACCTGCCTTGCACGCCTATCAGAAAGAGCATGGCATCGATCTGCTGGTGATGGGGGCCTATGGCCATTCACGTATCCGGCAATTCCTGGTCGGGAGCACCACGACCAGCATGCTCCGCACCACCACCAGTGCGCTTTTACTGCTGCGCTAATGGCCATGGACGACGCCCTCGATCTTGCCCATTTCAAGACCCTGCTGGAAAAACGGGCTGCCGAGCTGGATCGATTGCTGGAAGACGCTGAGTCTCGCTCGCAATCGGTAGAGCTGGATCAAAGCAAGGTAGGGCGTTTGTCGAGGATGGACGCACTCCAGCAGCAAGCAATGAACGATGCCATTCGCAGTCGGGCGCAGCATGAACGCGTCCGCCTCCAGCTGGCCCTCAAGCGCTGGCACGAGGGTGAGTATGGATGGTGCGCCCAATGCGGCGAGTTGATCGCCTCGGGCCGTCTGGAGTTCGATTCGGCAACGCTGCTGTGCATCACCTGCGCCAGTCGCACCGAGTCGGGTTGAAACCGTCACGACTCGTGGCATCAGTCCCAAGAGGCGCCGCGCTGGCTCCTGCAGTCTGCGTCCCGGCACTGCAAGCTGTGGTGATGCGAGTGTCCCTCGGCTGTTGCGATCTCACTGATGCAATAGCCTTGGCTCTCGTTTCCTGGCACGGCGTGGTTTTCCTTTAACCCGCGCAGCAGGACAGTTGCTTCACGTCCTTGCTGAAGGTTTGCGCGGCGAGTTTCAGTCCCTCCACCATGGTCAGGTAGGGGAACAACTGGTCGGCCAATTCCTGCACCGTCATCCGCGCCCGGATGGCGATGGCGGCGGTCTGAATGATCTCGCCAGCTTCTGGAGTCACCGCCTGCACGCCCAGCAGCCGGCCGGAGCCCGCTTCGGCGACCATCTTGATGAAGCCGCGGGTGTCGAAGTTGGCCAGCGCACGTGGCACGTTGTCCAGGCTCAGCGTGCGACTGTCGGTTTCGAGGCCGGCGTGGTGCGCTTTCACCTCGCTGTAACCGACGGTGGCCACCTGCGGATCGGTGAACACCACGGCCGGCATTGCATCGAGATTGAGCGTCGCCTCGCCGCCAAGCATGTTGATCGCCGCGCGAGTGCCGGCCGCCGCCGCGACATAGACGAACTGCGGCTGGTTGGTGCAATCGCCGGCCGCATAGATATCGGGGGCGCTGCTGCGCATGCCGGAGTCGATCTGGATGGCGCCGTGTTCATCCAGTTGTACGCCGGCTGCTTCCAGGTTCATGCCTTGAGTGTTGGGCGTGCGGCCGGTGGCGACGAGCAGTCGGTCGACACGCAGTTCGCCGTGGTTGGTAGTCAGCACGAACTCGCCGTTTGCGTGGGCCACCTGGCTGGCTTGCGTGTGCTCCAGCACTTCGATGCCTTCCAGGCGCAAGGCCGCCGTCAGCGCTTCGCCGATGGCCGGGTCTTCGCGGAAGAACAGCGTGTGGCGCGCCAGGATCGTCACCCGGCTACCCAAGCGCGCGAAGGCCTGCGCCAGTTCCAGCGCCACCACCGAGGAACCGATCACGGCCAAACGTTTGGGAATGCTGTCGCTCACCAGCGCCTCGGTAGAGGTCCAGTAGGGCGTGCCCAGGAGGCCGGGAATCGGCGGGATGGCCGGGCTCGCGCCGGTGGCCACCAGGCAGCAGTCGAAGGCAAGGATGCGCTCGCCGCCGCCTGCCAGTTCCACGCTGAGCGTGCGGCCATTCTGGAAACAGGAGGTGCCGCGCAGTACGGTGATGGCCGGGGTACTCTCCAGAATGCTTTCGTACTTGGCGTGACGCAGCTCGTCGACGCGACCTTGTTGCTGGGCGAGCAGCCGTTCGCGCAGCACGCTCGGCGTGGTGGCGGGCAATCCAGCGTCGAACGGACTCTCGCGGCGCAGGTGTGCCACATGCGCGGCGCGAATCATGATCTTCGACGGCACGCAGCCAACGTTGACGCAGGTGCCGCCGATGGTGCCGCGCTCGATCAGGGTAACGCGGGCACCGCCTTCCACTGCCTTGAGGGCGGCCGCCATGGCGGCGCCGCCGCTGCCGATGATGGCAACGTGCAGCGATTGCTCATCGCCGGTCTGCGTAGTTTCCCGACCCGGCCAGCCCGGCACCTGGTCGAATGGACCGGCAGAGCCGTCGGCGATCCGCGCGCGATAACCGAGTGCGGTGACCACCGCGATAAGCGGCTCCAAGTCCACATGGCCATCGGTCGCGATCGCTGCCAATCCCTGCGGATAGGACACGCTCGCCGAGCGCACACCAGCCACCTGCTGCAATGCCTGTTTGACGTGCTCCGTGCACGATCCGCAGGTCATACCCTCCACCTGGAGCTCGATCATCACTTTTCTCCCATCTTCGAATCGGCTGTGCAGCAGGCCTCGGCTTTACGCTTCTTGTGCAGGGCATAAAGGGTCAGCGCGATAAATGCACTGAGCGCCGGAAACAGTACGTAGTCCAGGTAGCCGACCCAGGCGGATAGGCCAAATACCCCGAGCAGAATCACCAACACTGGCGTGAAACAACACAATGCCGCCACTACCGATCCGCTCACGCCGATCTTCAACAGCGGTTTTGGGTTGCACATGGTCACTCTTTGAGCGAAGCCGGGTAGCCCGCGTTTTCGCTGGCTTGGGTGAGCGCTTCGACACTGGTCTTGGCATCGTCGAAGGTGACGATGGCTTCGCGGTTCTCGAAACTCACCTCGGCCTTGGTCACGCCATCGACCTTGGTCAGCGCCTTCTTCACCGTGATCGGGCAGGCGGCGCAGGTCATGCCGGGCACCGCTAGGGTGACGGTCTGGGTGGCAGCCCAGACAGGCGTGGCGATAAGGGTTGCGAAGGCGAGGGATGCGAGCAGTCTTTTCATGGCTAACTCCGGATCAGTAGAACAACGGAAGGATGTAAGGGAAGCCGAGTGCGACCAGCACCAAGGCCGCCACCAACCAGAACAGCAGCTTGTAGGTGGTGCGTACCTGCGGGATGGAACAGACCTCGCCTGATTTGCAGGCAGTTGCCGGGCGGAAGATCCGTCGCCAGGCGAAGAACAGCGCCACCAGTGCTGCACCGATGAAGAACGGTCGGTAAGGTTCCAGCACGGTCAGGTTACCGATCCACGCCCCGCTGAACCCCAGGGTGATCAGAACCAATGGCCCAAGACAGCAGGTCGAGGCGAGAATCGCCGCCAGCCCCCCGGCGACAAGAGGGGCGCGCCCGTTTGACGGTTCAGACATGCATTTCTCCTTTTGAGCATTTGATCGATGGTTTAAGGTTACTTCCGTAGTCAAGTACGGGATCAAGCGCTATGGAGAACACTGTGGAAAGTCTGACCATCGGCGCCTTCGCCAAGGCGGCCGGGGTCAACGTGGAAACCATCCGTTTCTATCAGCGCAAGGGACTGTTGCCCGAACCGGACAAGCCTTACGGCAGTATTCGCCGTTACGGCGCGGCGGATGTCGCACGGGTGAGATTCGTGAAGTCCGCGCAGCGGTTGGGCTTTAGCCTCGAAGAAGTGGCCGGCCTGCTGCGGCTGGACGACGGCACTCACTGCGACGAAGCGCGCGCGCTCGCCGAGCAGAAGCTTGAGGATGTGCGGGGAAAACTCGCGGATCTGCAGCGAATCGAATCAGTCTTGGCGCGACTGGTCCATGACTGTTGTGCGAGCCAAGGGACTGTTACCTGCCCGCTGATCGTTTCGCTGCATGGGGAAAGAGAACGGGCATGATGCGGTTGGAGGTAGTAGGGCTTACGTTGGTTTTTGGTTCCATTGCTCCCCAACCCCCAACCCCCAACCCCCAACCCGCATTCGGCGAACTTTTTCGAGCTGGCTGACTGGTAGTGCTCTACATCAAGACACCGATAGAGCTCGGCTTCGCCGGCAAGCTGTTCGATAACGTCTTAATTTTTCGGCGCCATGTAAACGACGGATGAAGCCAAACCGGGCTCCAAAGTGGCCCGGTAAGCTGCACCGATTGATCGCCCGCATCGCCAACGACATTGGCTTAATCGCCTAGCATCGAAGAAGGACTCACAGTGGAACGCCTGACACTCGAACGCAACCAGGTCTGGCTGTACCTGGGTGGCATACTGGCCGGACTGACCCTTGGTAATCTCGCTCCCGGAATGGGAAGTACTCTGGAATACATGTTGTGGCCGGCTCTGGTGGCGTTGCTCTACGCCACTTTCGTGCAGATGCCGCTGTTACATGTGCGTGAGGCGTTTCGCGACCATCGCTTTGTGGGTGCGGTGCTGATGGGCAACTTCCTCCTCGTTCCCCTGCTGGCCTGGGCGATGTTGCAGTGGCTGCCTCACGACCCAGCACTGCGCTTGGGCGTGTTGCTGGTGTTGCTCGTGCCCTGCACGGACTGGTTCATTACCTTCAGCCAACTGGGTGGAGGCAATGTGCCCCGTGCTATTGCGGTCACGCCGATCAACCTGCTACTGCAGCTGGCATTGTTGCCGCTCTATCTGTGGTTGATGCTTGATCAGGGCGTCGCCTTAGAATTGCGGGTGATCGACCTCTGGCCAGCTCTGTTGGTCGTATTGATACCGCTTGTGTTAGCTGCATTGTCGGAGCGCTGGATCGAGGCCCGAGCGGGGCGCGATGTTTGGCGCGAGCGATTGGCCTGGTGGCCGGTGCCGCTGTTGACACTGGTGGTGTTCCTCATCGCCGGTGCCCAGGCTGAGGCGGTGCGAGCGGCGCTGAGAGAGTTGCTGATCGTCATCCCAGTGTTCGTGGTGTTCCTGCTGGCCGTGCCCTACATTGCCAAGCTACTGGCGCGGCTGATGGCGTTGCCCAGCGATCACGCCCGCACCCTGGCATTCAGCTTGGGGACACGCAATTCTTTTGTGGTCTTGCCATTCGCCCTGGCCCTGCCTGCGGGCTGGGAGGTTGCAGCCATGGTTATCGTCCTGCAGTCGGTAATCGAGCTGTTCGGTATGGTGTTCTACCTGTGGTGGATACCCCGCAGGCTGTTCAAATAGGACGCGCCGGTCATGGAAAAATGGGTGCTGTACGCCTTCATCTCGATGTTTTTCGCCGGATTCACGTCGGTGATCGCCAAGATGGGGCTCAATGGGATTTCCGGCGAGCTGGGGCTGACGATTCGTACGCTGTTCGTCTGCGCTTTCGTGCTGCTCTTCGCGGTTTGGGCAGTACCCGTACAGCAGCTCGCCGAGGTCAGTCAGCGCAACCTGCTGTGGCTTGGCCTTTCCGGCATCACCACGGCGCTGTCTTGGATCTTCTACTACAAAGCGTTAAAGCTGGGGGACGTAGCAACGGTGGCGCTGATCGACAAGGGCAGCGTCGTGGTAGCGATGCTGATGGCCTGGCTACTGCTGCGCGAAGTGATCACGCTACGGATGCTGGCCGGTGCGGGATTGATCGTGGCCGGGCTCCTGGTTATCGCCAAGAAGCCCTGAGCTCTGAGCTCTGACACTAGGCCTCATGCCGCTGAAAGGCTGCCGCTAGCGTCAATTGTGCACGGGCCTCGATGATCTCGATCAGCTCGAAGTGCTTGGGAAACTCTCGCTTGAGCCAGCCGCTGGGCACGAAGTGATGATCGAGGTGAGCGACTGTACTTTGGCCTTCGGCAGCCGCGCAGAGCATAATGTTCAACTCTGAATCATCGCCGGCCATCGCCGCCGGCACGAAGACGATGCCACTGTTGCTGATACCGAAAGAGCGTCTCCATTCGGGGAATCGCTTCTGCTCGGGGTTTGAAACCGCAAACCAATGAATCTTATCCATTTATTCCTTCTCGAAAGGGAGCAAAGTGGAGTACGGCAGCGGATCATCTTCGGCTGCGGCTAATACCTGGTCCAGCACCGCCTCGGGGACATCGAGAGCACCGAGAATCACGTACAGCTCGGAAAACACGTTAATCCTGGCTGCGCGATCGAAGCCGGCATCACCACCGACTGACTCGGCATGATCGAATGCAGTGGCAACGGCATTCTCCTTGAGCAGATAACGCGCGCCGCAATCGCAGAGAAATGGTTGTTTAGCGTTGTAGAAACGATCCTGCGCCTCCCAGCCATATAGCCTCGGCTCCATGGGCTTGCCGCACTTGGGGCAATAGGCAGGTTGCACATCGGTAAGGTAAAGCATGGCTTGAGTTCCTTTCCTGGCCGACCGCTCCGTGTTTGGAGGGCCGTACAATGCGCGCTATTGTCGTAACCCCGCTTCACCGCTGTCCAGAAAAGGTACAAAGGTACAAATGTCCCTCCCGCTTGACGCGAACCATACCGCCCAGACCAGCCCCGGATTGATTCGCCTCGATCCGGCCTATGCCCTGTCAGCCCAGCTCGCGGAGCGCCATCTGCTGGGCTACCTGATGCTCAATGGTGAGGCGTGGCGCGTGGTGGCAAAGATTATCGATCCAGGCGATTTCGAGGGGTATCCGCATTGCCGGATTTACCTGGCCATGGAAACACTGGCCAGTCTCGGCGAAGCCATCGACATCCTGACGCTTTGTGAGTTGCTGGAGTCGGACGAGCATTACCAGGCCGCTGGAGGTATCCAACTGCTCGGGCAACTGGCCACGGAAACTCCGATTCGTTTCGAGCAGGTAAGCGGTCTGGCTCGCCTACTCAGAGGTTTTGGTGTGCTGCGCTCCAGCCTCAATGAGGCCTATCAGGGCCAGCGCCGACTATGCAGCCTGCTGGAAGCCAAATTCTTCGGGCTCTCGCACGGCAAGTCATGGGTCGCCACCATCGAGGACACAATTCGGCAGGAGCAGGCATTTCCGCAGACCTGGCTCGGGCAGCGCGTCTGCTATGTCTACGACGAATCCGTTACCGAGGACGCGACTCTGTGACCAGCACTATCAGCCTGAGAATCCGCCTGCACCTTGGCGAGGATATCGCCATCGGCCCCGGGAAGGTTGATCTGCTGGAAGCCATTCAGCGTAGCGGCTCGATCAGTGGAGCGGCGCGCGAACTGGGTATGTCCTATCGACGTGCCTGGCTTCTGGTGGAAACCATGAACCGCTGCTTTCGCGAGCCTCTGGTCATATCGCTAGTCGGCGGTCGACATGGCGGCGGTGCTCGACTGAGTGATGCTGGGGAGCAGGTTCTGCGGCAATTTCGCAGTATCGAGGCTCGTGCCCGCTCGGAAGTTGAGACGGGTATGACGACCATTCAAGCATTACTAAAGCGCTGACCCAATAAATAAGCTGACCGCAGAGTCAGATTATTCTTGATTGACGCTGTATCTCAAGATATATAGCGTCACTCCAAAAACAACACAGAAGAAGGTTCACCATGGCTTCATGCACAACTATCCGCAATTGGCTGGTCGGTCTGTCCATGCTGATTTGTACGGCTCAATCCTGGGCCGAGGCTCCCGCTGTCGCCGCCGCAGCTGACCTGCAGTTTGCCTTGGAAGAAGTTCATCAGCAGTTCAAGGCCGATACAGGACTGTCGTTACGGCTGGTATTCGGCTCCTCCGGCAATTTCTACCGCCAGATCAGTGAGGGGGCGCCTTTCCAGCTTTATTTCTCGGCCGACGAGGAATACGTGCAGAAACTGCATGAAGCCGGTAAGACAGAGGATGAAGGCGCACTTTATGCCGTGGGCCGCATCGTACTGATGGTGCCAAACGGCTCGCCGCTCAAGGCTGATGAGCAACTGGCCGACCTGCGTGTTGCACTGGCGGACGGTCGCCTGAAGAAGTTCGCTATCGCCAACCCGGAGCACGCCCCCTATGGCCGGCGGGCCGAGGAGGCGCTCAAGCACGCCGGCCTCTGGGCAAGTATCCAGGACAAGCTGGTGTTGGGCGAGAACGTCGCCCAGGCGGCCCAGTTCGCCACTTCGGCCAGTGCTCAGGGCGGCATCGTTGCCTACTCCCTGGTGCTGTCACCGAATATGGCCAAGCGCGGCCAGTACGCCCTGATTCCCAGTGACTGGCACGAGCCTCTGAAGCAGCGCATGGTGCTGGTCAAGGGAGCCGATGCCACCAGCCAAGCGTTCTACCGCTACCTGCAGGAGCCGGCCGCTCGCGCCATCCTGGCTCGATACGGCTTCGTTCTACCCGCCCAGGAAGATTAAGCGTGGATTGGTCAGCACTGTGGCTGTCGCTCAATCTGGCGTTCTGGACGATGCTGGTTCTGCTCCCCGTGGGCATCTGGGTCGGCCGTAAGCTGGCTTGGTCAAACTTTCGCGGCAAGAGCATGACCGAGGCATTGCTGGCCCTGCCATTGGTGTTGCCGCCGACGGTGCTCGGCTTCTACTTGTTGCTGGCCATGGGTGGCAACTCACCCCTCGGTCAGGGCTATCAGACACTGTTCGGCCACTCCCTGACCTTCAGTTTCGAGGGGCTTCTGATTGCCTCAGTGCTGTTCAACCTGCCTTTCGCCATCCAGCCCATGCAACGGGCCTTCGAGGCCATTCCGGCGGATATTCGCGAGGCGGCGCGCTGTTGCGGTCTATCACCCTGGCAGGTGCTGCGACGCATCGAGTTGCCGCTGGCCTGGCCGGGCATCCTGTCCGCCTTGGTGCTGACCTTCGCCCACACCCTGGGTGAGTTCGGCGTGGTGTTGATGGTCGGCGGCAGCATTCCCGGCGAGACGCGCACCATCGCCATCGCCATCTATGACCGGGTACAGGCCTTCGACGATCAGGCGGCGGCGGTGATGTCCGCCGTGCTGCTGCTCTTCTCGCTGGGTGCCATCGGCCTGTCCTATTTCGCCACCTCCAGGCTGGGTCGACGCCATGTCCATGACTGACGAGAAGGATGGCTTGTACCTGCGCGTGCGGCAGGCCGCCCCCATCCCGCTGGACGCCGAACTGCACTGCGCGCCGGGCGAGGTGCTGGCACTGGTTGGCCCGTCGGGTAGCGGCAAGTCCACCTTGTTGCGCAGCATCGCCGGCCTCCATCGGCCGCAGCAGGGACTAATCCGTTGCGGTGGCGAAACCTGGCTCGACAGCGAACAGCAAGTTGCGGTGGCCACCGACAAGCGCCGGATTGGCATGGTGTTCCAGCACTACGCGCTGTTCCCGCACCTGTCCGCGTTGGACAACATCGTGCAGGCCATGGGCGAGGTGCCGCCTGCCGAACGCACGGATCGCGCCTTGGCATTGCTGGATAGACTCCATCTGCACGGCCTGGCGCAACGCCACCCGCATCAGCTGTCCGGTGGCCAGCAGCAGCGAGTCGCCGTCGCTCGCGCCCTGGCTCGCGAACCCAAGGTGTTGCTGCTCGACGAGCCATTTTCGGCAGTGGACCGGGCGACCCGCGAAGCGCTGTACGGTGAACTGGCCGAACTGCGCGAAGTGCTGCGCATGCCGGTGCTGCTGGTCACCCACGACCTGGACGAAGCCACCCTGTTGGCGGATCAACTCTGCATTCTTTCTGCCGGCAGAACTTTGCAGGCCGGCATACCCGACCGCGTGCTGGCCGCCCCGGCGACGCCCGAGGTGGCGCGCCTGGTGGGGATGCGCAACCTGTTTACGGGTACGGTCCTGCACCATGGCACCGATCACAGCTTGATCGATTGGGAAGGCCAGCCGTTGCGTGTTCGTCGCCAGGCGGATTGGATGCCGGGACAACGCGTGAGTTGGGGGTTGCCGACTTCCAGCGTACTGCTGATGCCTCAACAGCATGCGCCAGGCGCTCTGGACAATCCCGTAGACGCGCAGATAGAGCGACTGTTGCCGCTGGGCGAGCACTTGCGTGTCGAACTGCGTCGAGGCCAGGCGAGCTTGACCATGAACGTGCCCCGTCATCTGGCGCAACGCTACGGCCTGGCTGCGGGCCAGCGCCTGACGATTCGCCTACGTGGTGAAACCATCCATTTGATGCCCGTCGAGGGCAGCCTTTAGGTAAAAATCCATGCGCATTAACAAGCCTGCCGTATTCGGTGCGGGAGCTGGTGTAGGTCTGCTCGGTGGGCTGATAGGGCTTGGCGGGGCCGAATTCCGGCTGCCACTGTTGATCGGCCTGTTCCGTTTCTATGCACTGGAGGCGGTGATCCTCAACAAGGCCATCAGCCTGGTGGTGGTGACAGCGGCCTTGCCGATCCGCTCGTTTTCAGTACCGCTCCATGAGGTGCTGGCCTGGTGGCCAGCGATACTCAACCTGCTGGCCGGCAGCCTGATCGGTGCCTGGGTCGGTGCCGGCTGGGCAACTCGCTTGCAGTCACACCACCTCTACCGGGTGATCGCAGTGCTTCTGCTGCTGATTGCGCTGATCCTGGTGTTTGGTCACAGCCCGTATAGCACGGGCCACCCGCTGCTGGAGGCACCCTGGTTGATTCCGGCTGGCCTGCTGGCCGGACTAATCATCGGCATCGTCGCGTCTTTGCTGGGGGTGGCCGGGGGCGAGTTGCTGATTCCGACCTTCGTTTTGCTCTTCGGCGCGGATATCAAACTGGCGGGTAGCCTTTCGCTGGCCGTCAGCCTGCCGACGATGCTGATCGGCTTTGCCCGCTACAGTCGCGACCAGAGCTTCGCCGTGTTGGGCAAGCACAGGCCGTTCGTGCTCTGGATGGCTATTGGCTCTCTGGCTGGAGCCGCATTAGGCGGCGTGCTGCTGGGCTGGGTCAGCACAGCCGTCCTGCTGCCGCTGCTGTCCGCCATCCTCGTGTTATCGGCAATCAAGCTTTGGCGACACGCTTGATATTCAATTGCCTCTAGTTTCCTAGAAAGGCGATAGGCCGTTTAGGGTCCAGGCTATGTGAAAACAGCGAATGCGGTCCTCTTGAGCGGCACGCTGCATTGGGCCCTCAACAAGTGAGGTTTCGGCCGAACAGAGAGCTGCTGGTCGATAGAGTACCCGACGCTGCTCTCCGAGTAGAGAGCAGCGTCCGCATGGCTTACTTCTTAATTGCTTGCAGGTAGTCCTTCAGGGTCGCCTCGTCGGCAGATTTGACAGTCATGCCTTCAGGGCCAGTACCGATGTCGGTGAATTGCTTGGCCGGCTCCCCACTTTTCTTGAACTCCTCCAGCTCCTTGGAGCCTTCACGGAATACCCACAGACGACCATCTTCGACCTCGGTGACAAAGCCAGGCTTGTCGTACTGACTGGCGAAAGAGGCGGTGGCGAACAGGCTGGTCAACAGCATTGCAGTCAAAGTCAGTTTTTTCATCGCAAGGTTCCTGCTTGGGTTAGAGATGCGATAAAGCCTAAAGCTCTTCTGATGACGGAAAGATTACAAAATATGGATATGCGATTAATCAGATGTTTCAGGGTATTGCCAGCTCCAAGCTTCGGCCTGCTTGCTGCCGTAAGCCAGCGAAGCTAAGCCCTTCAAGCGTGTTTGTGGGTTACTCATCCACTGGATTGCCATTTTCGCTTTACTGAATATTCGCTAAAACGTATATTCCTGAAACCATATTCGGTTCGAGATTTAGCAATGGCTTACAAGACCCGCGTGCTGTTCGTTTGTGTGGCTAACGCTGCTCGCTCGCAGCTGGCTGAAGCGCTGCTGCGACACACTGATTCCGAACGCTTCGAGGCATTTAGCGCCGGCACTGAGCCTGGTGAGGTTGATCCGCGCACCCTGGATGCGCTTGAGCACCTTGGCGTAAACACCGAGGGACTGCGCAGCAAGTCCATCGATGAGTTTGCCGACGAGCATTTCGAATACGTCATCACGCTGTGCGATAAGTCGTCTTTGGAGTGTCAGGCCCTTCCAGGTGCCGGCGAGGTACTGGCGTGGAACTTTGAAGACCCGGTGACCAGCACCCAGCCCGATGCATTCCGCCACACCCTTCACGAGATACACGAGCGCATCAAGATGTTCGTGCTGGTGAAAACCAAACGTTGAGACCTTTATGGCTGACCATCTGACCCCTACCACTGTATTCAAATGCCTGGCAGACGAAACCCGCGTTCGCCTGATGCTGCTCATAACCCGCGAGGATGAGTTGTGCGTCTGTGAGCTGACCTGCGCGCTCGATGAAAGCCAGCCGAAGGTTTCCCGCCACCTAGCGCAACTGCGCAACTGCGGCCTGCTGGAAGATCGCCGGCAAGGTCAGTGGGTCTATTACCGCCTGCACCCCAGCCTGCCGGACTGGGTGATCGCCATCCTGAAAACCACTCTGGATGCCAATCAGCACTGGCTCAGCCCAGACGCCAAACGCCTTGATGTGATGGGCGACCGCCCGCAGCGCCTCGCTGCCTGCTGCTGAGTCGCGCTTGGCCTCTACGAGATAGCTTGATGAAGATTTTGTTTCTCTGCACCGCCAATAGCTGCCGCAGCATTCTTTGCGAAGCTGTGCTCAATCACTTGGCTCCTGCTGGGATGAAAGCCTACAGCGCCGGCAGCCAACCTAAAGGTGTCGTGCACCCACTGAGTCTGAAAACGCTGGAAAACGCCGGCATCTCGACCGCAGGGCTCGCCAGCAAGTCCAGCGATGTTCACGAGGGCCTCGCCCCTGACTTCGTGATCACGGTCTGCGACAAGGCTGCCGGTGAAGCCTGTCCGGTGTTTTTCGGGCCCGCGACCAAAGCTCACTGGGGGCTGGCTGATCCGTCGGAATACCAGGGGACTGACGAGGAAATCGAAGCGGCTTTTGATGCCACCTTGGAGAAGATCAAAACCCGTATCGAGGCCTTCCTGGCTTTACCGCTCAAGCAGATGAGTGCCGAACAACTCAAGGCCGAGCTGGCCCTGATCGGCACGCTCTGACATTGGAGACATGACGATGAGCAAAAGCCGCCTTTCATTTTTGGATCGCTACCTGACGGTCTGGATATTTCTCGCCATGGCGATTGGCGTCAGCTTGGGCAGCCTGTTCGATGGTCTGCCAGGTTGGCTGAACAGCCTGTCGGTAGGCTCGACCAATATCCCGATTGCTATTGGTTTGATCGTGATGATGTACCCGCCTTTGGCCAAGGTCAGGTATGAAGAGCTGCCTGAGATATTCAAGGACAAGCGCATTCTCGCGTTGTCGCTGATCCAGAACTGGGTGATCGGCCCGGTACTGATGTTTGCTCTGGCAGTGATCTTCCTGCGCGATTACCCCGAATACATGACAGGCCTGATCCTTATCGGCCTGGCACGCTGCATCGCCATGGTGCTGGTGTGGAACCAGATCGCAGGCGGCAACAACCAGTACGTTGCCGGCCTGGTCGCGTTCAATAGCATCTTCCAGATCGTGTTTTTCAGCCTGTATGCCTGGATCTTCCTCGGCCTGCTGCCACCTTTGTTCGGGCTACAGGGCAGCGTGATCGACGTGAGTTTTGTCAGCATCGCCGAGTCCGTGCTGATCTACCTCGGCATTCCGTTTCTGGCTGGTTTCCTGACGCGCAAGATCCTCATCAGCCGCAAAGGCGAAGAGTGGTTCAACCAGCGTTTTATCCCGCGTATCAGCCCGCTAACGCTGGTGGCGCTGCTGCTGACGATCGTGGCGATGTTCAGCCTCAAGGGCGACATGGTGCTGCAACTGCCGCTGGATGTGCTGCGTATCGCCATCCCGCTGACCATCTACTTCGTGGTGATGTTCTTTATCAGCTTCTGGATGGGCAAGCTGCTGAACGCTGATTACCCACGCACTACCGCACTGGCCTTCACCGCTGCCAGCAACAACTTCGAACTGGCTATTGCTGTAGCTATTGCCACGTTCGGCCTGGCTTCGCCGGTGGCCTTTGCCACGGTGATCGGCCCGTTGGTTGAAGTGCCAGTGCTAATCGCCCTGGTCGGCGTAGCCCTTTGGCTCAAGCGCCGCTGGTTCGACCAGCCTCGCGCAGCACTCGCTCAGGAGTAGACGTATGTCTGAAGAACACATCCCCAATCTAGATACCGAACTGGTCGATTTGCCCACCCTCGACAAGCTCGGCAGCCCGCTTACGGTCACGCACAAGCCACGCATCCTGCTGCTCTACGGATCGACCCGCGCCCGCTCGTTCAGTCGCTTGCTGACCGAGGAAGCCGCTCGCCTGCTGGAGCGCTTCGGTGCCGAAACGCGGATCTTCAATCCCTCTGGCCTGCCTTTGCCGGACGATGCTCCGGACAGCCATCCCAAGGTGCAGGAACTGCGCGAGTTGATGCAGTGGTCGGAAGGCCAGGTCTGGTGCTCACCCGAACGACACGGCTCGATGACCGGGGTGTTCAAGGCGCAGATCGACTGGGTTCCACTGGCCATGGGCGCGGTACGCCCGACCCAGGGCAAGACCCTGGCGGTGATGCAGGTCTGTGGTGGTTCGCAATCCTTCAACGTGGTCAACCAGCTGCGTGTGCTTGGCCGCTGGATGCGCATGTTCACCATCCCCAACCAGTCGTCTGTCCCGAAGGCCTACCTGGAGTTCGACGAAGCAGGCCGGATGAAACCATCGGCTTTCTATGACCGCGTAGTGGACGTGATGGAGGAGCTGGTGAAGTTCACCCTGCTGCTGCGTGAGCGCTCCGACTACCTGGTTGACCGCTATTCCGAGCGCAAGGAATCGGCGGAAGAACTCTCCAAACGCGTTAATCAACGTTCCATCTGAAGGATTTTTGATCGTGCAACAACATCCGTACTCCGTGCTGACCTCCGAGCAGGTCAAGGGCCAACTGATCTTCACGCCGTGCCCTGGCACCAAAGACACATCGGTCGCTGAGGCGCTGGACACCCTCAAGGAGGCCGGCGCTTCAGCCTTGCTGACGCTGATGCCCACTGAAGAACTGACCCAGAACGAAATCGAGAATCTGCCTGGGCAGTGCCAGCAGCGCGACATCGAATGGTTCCACCTTCCAGTGGAGGACGACCAGACCCCCGGCGAACCATTCCAGGCGGCCTGGGACGCCAATCGCGAGCGGATCAAGCAACTGCTCACTGAAGGCAAGAGCATCGCCATTCACTGCAAAGGCGGTTCGGGTCGTACCGGCCTGATTGCCGCACAGCTGCTGATCGAGTGCGGTGTTCCGTTGCGCGAGGCGGTCAGTGAAGTGCAGGCGTTGCGCCCCCGTGCGATTCAGCACCCTGCGCATATCAACTACATCAGCCAGTTCGACACCGCCCAGTCGTAATTGCCCGCAGCTAGCCGCCCCGAGAGAATAAAAACATGAGCATCAAAGTAGGTATCAACGGTTTCGGTCGTATCGGTCGTCTCGCCCTGCGTGCAGCCTGGAGCTGGCCAGAGTTCGAGTTCGTGCAGATTAACGACCCGGCAGGTGACGCAGCGACTCACGCCCACCTGATCAACTTCGACTCGGTACATGGCCGTTGGAACAACGAAGCCAGCTCCGAGGGCGATCATGTCGTGATCGGTGGCCAGCGCATCAAGGTGACCGCCAACAAGGCGATTGCTGACACCGATTGGTCGGGCTGCGATCTGGTCATCGAAGCCAGTGGCAAGATGAAGACCGTTGCAGTGCTACAGGTCTACCTGGATCAGGGCGTGAAGCGTGTGGTGGTGTGCGCGCCGGTCAAGGAGAAAGGCGCACTGAACGTGGTTATGGGGGTCAACCAGCACCTGTTCGACCCTGTGCAACACCGCATCGTTACCGCTGCGTCCTGCACCACCAACTGCCTGGCTCCAGTGGTCAAGGTGATCCACGAGAACCTGGGCATTCGCCACGGCTCGATCACTACGATTCACGACCTGACTAACACCCAGAGCATCCTCGACCAGCCGCACAAGGATCTGCGTCGTGCCCGTGCTTCGGGAATGAGCCTGATTCCGACGACCACCGGATCGGCCACCGCGATTGCTGAGATCTTCCCCGAGCTGCGCGGCAAGTTGAATGGCCATGCCGTGCGCGTGCCGTTGGCCAACGCCTCGCTCACCGACTGCGTATTCGAGGTCGAGCGCGCCACTTCGGTGGATGAGGTCAATGCACTGCTCAAAGCTGCCGCCGATGGCCCGCTGAAGAATATCCTCGGCTACGAGGAGCGTCCCCTGGTCTCCATCGATTACCGCACCGACCCGCGTTCTTCGATCATCGATGCGCTGTCGACCATGGTGGTCAATGATACCCAGGTGAAGATCTACGCCTGGTACGACAACGAGTGGGGATACGCCAATCGTGCTGTCGAGTTGGCCAAACTGGTCGGCTTGGCCGTTTAACAGGGAGCGATCATGAAGGCGTTGTCAGCCCTTTCCCCGGAAGTGCGCCAGTACCTGCTGGTCACCGGTAATTACTGGGCCTTTACCCTCACCGACGGCGCGTTGCGCATGTTGGTGGTGCTGCACTTCCACACGTTGGGCTACACACCGCTGCAAATCGCTGCGCTGTTCCTGTTCTACGAGATCTTCGGCGTTATCACCAACCTGGTGGGCGGCTATCTCGGTGCACGCCTGGGCCTGAATCGCACCATGAACATTGGTTTAGGCCTACAGGTGGCGGCCTTGCTGATGCTCACGGTGCCCGCCGCTTGGCTGACCATCCCCTGGGTGATGGGCGCTCAGGCCATGTCGGGTATCGCCAAAGACCTCAACAAGATGAGCGCCAAGAGTTCGATCAAGCTGTTGGTGCCTGACAACCAGCAAGTCACGCTCTACAAGTGGGTGGCGATCCTCACTGGCTCAAAGAATGCGCTGAAAGGAGTTGGCTTTTTCCTCGGCGGTGCGTTGCTGGCATTGATGGGTTTCACCGGCGCAGTGCTGGCGATGGCCGCCGTACTGGCCCTGATCTGGATAGCCAGCCTGTTCCTGCTGAAGAAAGACCTAGGCAAGGCCAAAGCCAAGCCCAAGTTTCGCGACATCCTCTCCAAGAGTCGGGCGATCAACATCCTCTCCGCGGCCAGGTTGTTCCTGTTCGGCGGCCGCGATGTGTGGTTCGTGGTGGCCTTGCCGGTCTACCTGAGCACGGTGTTTGGCTGGGACTTCTGGCTGGTGGGCGGTTTTCTGGCGGCCTGGGTCATTGGCTACGGCATCGTGCAGTCGTTCGCCCCGCACATCACTGGAAAAAAACGTGGTCACGTCCCTGATGGGCGAGCTGCCTTAGTTTGGGCGGCGCTGCTGGCTGGCCTACCTGCGGCGATTGCTCTCGGTCTTTCGGCTGGGTGGTCGCCCCAGGTTGTGCTTCTGGGCGGGCTGATGCTGTTCGGCGTGCTGTTTGCGGTGAACTCGTCGCTGCACAGCTACCTGATCGTGTCCTATGCCAAGGAAGACGGGGTGTCGCTGGATGTAGGCTTCTATTACATGTCCAACGCACTGGGGCGGCTGATCGGTACGTTACTCTCGGGCTGGGTATTCCAGGCCTATGGTCTGGAGGCCTGCTTGTGGGTTTCCAGTGCGTTTGTACTGGCCGCTGCGCTGATTTCCATCGCCTTGCCTAAGCACCTCGATGCGGCTCAGCAGGCCTGATCAGGCGGCTCAGAGCGGAGGCTCTCAGGCCTCCGCCGTTGCCAAAAACTGTTCGATCTCGGTTGCCGTGCTGCGTGCCGTACGGGTCACCCCGATCAGGGTTGCTGAAGCCGATCCCGTCCATTCGCCATAGCCCACCAGCCAGAGCCTGGGTTCGTGGGCGGTGCGAGTCCCCTCAACCTCGACTCGCCCCTCATCGTTGCTCAGCCTCAAGTTGGCCAGGTGGCCCAACGCAGGTTTGAAGCCGGTGCACCAGATCACTGCATCGACCATGGTCTCCGTGCTATCGGGCCAAACGACACCTGATGACTACATCCCACTTATTTTCAGAGCGAGCTTCCACTGAGGGACTCCAAACAGATCGATTGCGCAGTGTAATAGCCCGCATCAGCCAGAACGCTGATCTATCTCAGGTAATACCTGCTCAGCTGCCTTCGCGATCTGGCAACTCACTGGCTCTATATTCTGGGGCCAGATCGACCAACGGCGCGATCATCATCTGAGCAGTGCGAATCCAGGAGCTCAACGTCTCAAGATCTAATAGCACTGATTCGGCTACCTCCCAGATGCAGGATTCCTCGGTCGTAACCGGCGGTAGAGTGCCTTCGACCAACGCCAGGGCCATCGTATGCAGCTTCAGCAAGTCGTCGCGTACAGCAATCATCCCACCCACCTCAGCCAGGCTAGTGTCCAGTCGATCGACCAGTCCGAGTAGCTGTGACGTGTCGAAGCTGTTGCGAAGCTTCTCCAATGCTGCGACGTCCACCTCTCCACACGGCGTAACGCGAAAAGATGCGGGAGGAATGTTGATCATGTGGCCATCTCGGTATCGGCCTGGCTGGTCGTGCTGACCCGTAGCGAGCCGGCGGCTTGTTGAAACACCGAATCCTTGATCCAGGGCTCCGGTGGCCGATTGAGCTTAAGATTGAACTCGCCGAAGCGCTTGACGTTGCTGGTCAGGTAGGGACTGAGGAAGGACACATCTTCGTCGGTGAACTGCCAGCCCTCGCGGGCCAGTTTCTGCAGGATGCGCATCATGTCCACGGTGTTCTGCAGGATCACCGACGAGGCCACCATGTCGTTGTAGCGCAGGCGTTTCTGCTGCTCGTCCGGATCGTTCTCGGCGATCACATCGCCGCCGAAGGATAGCCACTTGGAGAAACCGTTGTAGGACTCGATCTTGTTGGTGTTCGCGGTGACCTCCTGGCGCAACTCGCGACTGCCGATCCAGTTGAGCAGGAAGATCGTACGGATCACGCTGCCCAGTGCCTGTGCCGCATGGTAGAGCTTGTTACGCCTGCTGTAGGAACCGAGTTTTCGCAGCAGCATGGGCGAGGAGATTTTGCCGGCCTGGATAGACAGCGCGACCTGCATCAAATCCTGCCAGTGGGTTTCGATCAGGTTCCAGTCGGCAGTGTCGGTGAACAGACGGTTGATATGCTTGTACGAAGCGCCGCGATCCGGCCGGCACATCACCAGGTCCCGCCAGTTGCGAATACGTGGCATCAGGTTGATGCCCAGCAGATGGGTGAAGGCAAAGACCGTCGCCGATTGCCCCTGAGTATCGGAATACACAGTGTCTGCCTCGACACTGAGATCAGCCTTGAGCAGCCCCTCAATTACGTAAATCGCCTCCCAGATACCAGGTGGGATGAAGTGCTGGAACACCGCGATGTAGTTGTTGGCCACATGCCGATAAGCCACGGCCCCCATCTTGCGGTAGCGGAAGTGGTAGCCGGCCAGCAGGTTGTCATCATAGAAGTCGAACTGCGTGCCGTCCGCAGCTACCGCCTTGCCATCGCCCCAGAGCTTGGGCAGATCAAGTTGAAGGTAGAGTTCCACCAACTCGCGGTTGGCCTTGTCCAACTTCTCCAGCGAGAGGTGGCGGCGATTTGTATAGGACAGCATGTGTGGCGTGACATTACCGGCCAGATGCCGCGCGGCCTGGTTAGGGCCTAGGTTGCAGCCCATGGCGAAAATCGTCATCAGGTAGCGCTCGGCCGGATCTTTAAGCTTCGGCTCGTTACCGGACATCGGCCCGAAATGCCGAGTGAACTGAATCCAATGCTCGATGTTAGCCATGATGTCGAGCACGTGCCTGGCCGGCATGCGCTGCATAAGCGCCGTCTGCAGCGAGATGGCCGAAGGTGGGATGTCCCGCGCCGTTACACGACGCAGTACCGGTTCGCCGGCCTCGTTGATCGACACATCCCCCCGACAGGAGGGAAACTTGTCATCCAGCTGCTGTGCGGTTTCTTCCAACTGGCTCTTGAGCGAGGCGACAAATTCCGTCGCGTTGGCAGGCAGACCCACTTTCTCGCAGTAGGCAGGTAGTCGCTGGAGACACTCTTCCCAGGGTAGCAACTGCTTGCGGTAGTCGGCGAAGGATTCCGATCCTTGTACGCACATGTCGCCGGATCGCAGCTCGCTGGCCAAGTAGGAGAATACGCAAACTTCCAAATAGCGGCGGTTGGTCGATGGCCCTTCACTGGCAGGCCGACGCACGACCTTAACCCAGCGCTCCGACGCGAACGACAAGTCGACGTGCTCATCGATCCATTCGCGGTGTAGATTCTCGCTGTCCTGGATCAGTTGAAGCGCCTGAAGCAGAGATCGATCCTGAGTGGTGGGCTCCAACTGGAGAAGGTGACTGAGACGGAATAACAGCGAGCGATGGGACCTGAAGTGCTTCCAGATCAACGGCAGGTAGTTATTGCCGCCGGTAGCCTGGACTTCGGCGCAAGTCTCGCGCAACCGATCCAGATTGCCATCGGGGGAGAGGTATTCCCGAATCAGGCTTCCAGCCTCCTGGTCATCCGGTTCTTGAACCAGAATCTGCACCACGCCGTCCAGGGTCGCCGCCAACTGCTCCAGCTTCTGGCGCTGACGCGCCTGGATTTGCTCCAACTCCTCTTTGGCTCGCTTATGAATCGTCGAAATCCGCCGGATGAACATCTCGGCCAGGTGATCCCGGGTCCGCACGCGCATGCGGTAGATCAAAGCCAGCATCAGTGTGTAGCGCTTCGGTAGCGAGCAGTCCTTCAGCTCGGCGACGTCTGACGCCGCGGCTTGGGCAGCGAAGTGACGGATCTTGGTGTCCACTATTCCATCAAAAATGACCCCCAGATCCCCGAAGCTTTCGAGCCAGGCCAGATGATCAATCAGCACCTCCAGGTGTTTGCGAGAGGGTTTCTTGGGTGCCTGTTTCAGCGCATTGAAGTCGCTCTGGCGTCGGCCGAAGTCAGTGTCGAGCAGCTCCTTTAGCTTGTGGATCACCTCGATTGGCGTTCTGGTTACTACGAGGTTGAATATTGCCTCTTGGGATTCGGCTTGAATCCTCTCAGCGAGATCATTCAGGGTCGAGTACGCAGGGAGCTCATAATCCTGGCGGATCAGTTCTTCAATCACGGAGTTAATGATGTCGGCACGCTGGTCAAGCACGAACGACATTGCTTTGGCATGCCTCTCGGCGAGCTCGATAGCATCAGAGCCGTAGAATGCAGTCACACCGAGGCGAGCTCGGATCGCGTTCATGTGGCGATATTGCTGAAACCACTTGTATTCCGCGAATTTCACCTTGCTACGCTGACCCAACTCCTCGCGAATGAACGCCACCAGTTGATCAGGTACGTCGGTGATATCAGGGAAATATCGGAGTACCTGAAAGGTCTTCAGGAGAACGGCAAGATTGAGGTGAAAGGGGGCCTTGGACTTGCTTCGTACCCACTTAATCTCATCATCTGAGAAGGAGAAATCCCGCTGCAGCTCAGCTTTTGAATACGCCTTTGACAGAGTGGGATACGCCGTGCGCTCTAATGAAGCCATAGGACCTCCTTTTCTGAGGAATCAGAAAAGATAGTCCACAATCAAGGGCGGTGCGGACGACTTAGAAAAGCCACCAATATCAATATCTTACGCGCGAAGTGAGTGAATTTTCCCTTTATCTCGGCATGACCCCCTCCAGGGCAAACGAAGGCTCGCTTATTGGTTATAACACCTGCCCAAAACAGGTCATAGGCTCGATCGGGATCGACAAAGTCTCCAGCCTCAATGCTGAACGCAACATCCAATGCCATGTTTCTTGTCAAACCTCTGGTAATCCTTTCGATGGCCCCAATGCTACAGCGGGCGACATCAAGGGTTCGATGTGTGGATAGCGTCTGGCACGCCCTCATTGGCCACCGCCGTAGCCGAATCCTCGCACACAACCTAGAGCAGGGCGAACCTAAAGATGGCGAAATGAAATCACTTTATTTCTTGTGCCAACTCCCTCAACCGTTCATCTGAAAACCCATATAGTGGGTTAGTCATATATTGAAACCACTACATATTGGACTAAATTGTATTTTACAGCCTACATGTGGTGTTCTGCCATGAACGAAGCTTTAATCGAGAAAGCAGCGACTGACCTGCTCATGCAGATTTACCGTGATCGCCGGTACCTGTGGCCAGATCAAGAAATTCCACCGATGATGATGCGCAGCCCCCGGATCGCCGCCATGGTCTGCGGCTACGACTATCACGAATATCCCACCCTGGGAGACACCCAGTTCAATCGGCATAAAACCGGTACTCGCATTGCGGGCCTGATTGACCGTCAATCCAATAAGATCGCTGTCGCGACCGAGTTTGGTGACAAAGTTCAGCTCTTCACGGGGGCCCATGAAGTCGGCCATCTTGTGCTGCATGAGGACACCGTCATGCATCGCGACCGCGCGTTTGATGGCAGCCCGTTGCAAACACCACGTGCACCCGCAGAGCGACAAGCCGATCGCTTCGCGGCCTGCTTCCTCATGCCTCAAAAGCTGGTGAGGGAACGGTTCGAATTTATGTTCTGCTGCAAGGGGCAGCTGCGCTTCAGCGACGTGATTGCCTATCACCTCGACCCCAACAATCCGGATCGGCTCCTCTACGCCCCAAAAGAGTCGGGAGAACGTGAGCTGGCTCTGGCGCGATGCACCCGCTTCAACAACCAGAACCTGGTGTCACTTGCCCAGCAATTCGGCGTCTCGGATTCGGCGATGGCCATCCGGCTCAAGGAACTGGAGTTGGTGCGGTGGCCATAAAGCGGCAGGGGTCACAGCATACAAGCAAAGGCATCCCTGGACGCGACTGCAAGAGGAGTGCGCAGGCGTGAGTATGGACGCCCGAAGAGCCAAGACGAGGCCTGATGGCCGAAGCACGGTTAACGACAGCAGTCTCCGCAGAGGCCCGCTCAACGCATCCATTAGAATGCGAATAGCAGTTCTCACACAGGAACAGGCTTGCGACTAACCAACATAACCGTCAAACCGCGAATCTTCTCCGAGGCACTGGAGATCTCTGGATCATTAGACCCAGCTGCGCTGTCAGCCAAAGCGTCTCTGACGGAAACAAGGATGCGTCCGAGCGCTTTGGGATAGTAAGAACTCCGATCGTCTTTGGGGAAAATTGGAATCGATGGGAGAGGGTGGAGCGGATCAATATTCAGGTAACGCAGGTAACGACCAAAGACTTCATCGAAATGGGGTGACAACGGCAGCCAGCCATCCTTGGTTGAGCGAAGCTCAACCCAACGTCCGTCCGACCTACGACTGAACTGATCGAGATGGCTGGGCGACCTGGCGTTTCCCATGACGCTCCAGAGCCGGCGGCCCGAGTACCTAGCCATGATCAGGTACATCTCAATTATTCGGAATTCATGCACGCCCAAGAAATTTGGAAGCGACTTCAAGACCCATTCCAGCTCAGCATCGGTCAAGAAACCGATTGCCTTGGGTTGCTTGAAGGCAAGATCAGCAAGGGGCTGCGCGGCAACGTTTTCACGTGAGGCTGTAGTATCCTTGAGGTAAAAATCCAGAAACTGCGTCGCGCAGCGAATCTCTCGCTTCCAGACATTTTTCTCGATTTCGCCGTCATCACCAATTGATCTGGAATCAAGGAACGGGCGCCAGACTGGGTTTATAGACCAACCCTCAAATGCGACGCCGGGTTCCTGCACGAAGCGAGCCTGTTGCCCGTACACAGTCCAAGCTTTTGGCGGGTTGAGCACAAACTCTGCGTAATTCTCAAAGTCGTTGCGGCGCCAGTCAACGAGTGACAGGCCATGAGCAAAGCTCCAATTGAGCATTTTCTCCAGACCCATAATGCAGCTGTGGTACTGGCGGTGAGGATTTTCTGCACCCCAATTGTGAGCAATCCAATTCACATACCTGTCGACGTACCAGATGTTGATGAAGGGATGGGCTGCCGGGTCTATCTGGGCTAGCCGATCAGCCACAGCTAGATTCGTAGGAAAGGATCGAAGCTGATTTGGCCTCCAGTAGACGTAGGGAGGGAAAATCGGGAATGGGATGAACGGCCGAGTCATGACAGAACCAGGGGGCTAGAATGAGTGATGCCTCCTTTAACCTGTAGCAGAAAGCTGCAGCATTGCCATGGTGGATGTCATGGTCGAATGGGGTTGAGGGTCGGGTGGGGTCAACCGGAGGTTAGTGAAGGGCCATGCGCAGAGATAGGATTATGAATCGAACCCAAGCTTTTGAATTTCTGGGAAACGGCGGTTTGTGGGGGTTTGACCAGAGGTATGTGGGATTGGACAGCTGATGAGCATATCTGACATAACACATTGTTTAACATAATATACATTATGCGTAATACCATATAGCCTCATCAGCCAACTCCCCATCACATTTCAATCCCTGACAACCCACCAAAACACCTTCCCTGGTGATTCGGCTCTCTACCTCATTTCAAACCTGCGCAAACCCACCATCCACAAACATTTCGCTCCCCGTCATAAAGCTACTCTCATCCGAACCCAGGAACACCGCGGCCGCTGCGACTTCTTCCGGGCGGCCGATGCGGCCCAGTGGCAAGGCTGCAATCATGCCGTCGACGATGGCGTCCGTTTGGCCTGTGCTGGACAGTACTGTGTCCAGGCCGGGTGTCGAGATCGGCCCGGGTGAAAGGACGTTGACGCGAATGCCGCTGCCTTTCAGGTCCAGTGCCCAGCTTCTGGCGAAGTTACGCAATGCGGCTTTCGACGCGCTGTACACGCTGAATGCCGGCGTGCCCATGGACGCCGTCGTCGAGCCGGTCAGGATGATCGAGGCGCCAGGCTTCATCAATGGCAGCGCCTTTTGCACGGTGAACAGCGTGCCTTTGACGTTGACGCCGAAGGTACGATCAAACGATTCCTCCGTCACGGCGCCTATCGGCTGGAAATCACCCAGGCCGGCGTTGGCAAACAGAATATCCACCTGCCGGATTTGGCCATAAACACGATCGAGATCGTCCAGGTTTGCAATGTCGCCCTGGATGGCGATCGCACCGTGGCCGATCAGCGCCACGGCCTTGTCCAATTCTTCCTGCCTGCGCCCCACGATAATGACTTGGGCACCTTCGGCTGCGAAACGAATGGCGGTTGCCAGGCCAATGCCGCTGTTGCCGCCAGTGACCACTGCTGTTTTGCCGTTGAGTCTGCTCATGAACCTGTCCTCGAAAAGTTGAGGTTCAAAGCCTAGATCCGCGCTATTAATTTGAATAGTATGCACCTTTTGGTAAGTACCCAACCTGGAGCGCGAATCCATGGCGAAAGGCACCTTCAATTGCGGGCTCGACGCAGCCCTGGCGGTGATTGGCGGCAAATGGAAGCCCTTGATTCTTTTTCACCTGGCCCATGATGTTCACCGTTATGGTGCGCTGCGACGTGCTGTCGGCAGCGTGACCGACAAGGTGCTGATCCAGCAGTTGAAAGAGCTGGAACGCGACGGTGTGATCGACCGCACCGACTTTCAGGAAATCCCGCCAAGGGTCGAGTACGCCCTCACCCCCTTTGGCGTGTCGCTGGCCAAGGCCCTGGGCCCGCTGTGTGCCTGGGGCACGGAACATATGCAGGCCGTCGAGCGTATCAGCGAACGGCGCCTGGCCGCCCTCACCCAGCCTTTAATGCAAAAATAGCATAACTCAACTAAATATCTATTTAGTTGAGTTATATAAATGCCTGCCCCGCCCTCCATCAAAACGTCCGGATACCCGCCGGAAAACGCCGTAGCATCACAACAACATCATGCTGCGAATTGTTGCGAACCCTTGTGAACTTCGGCGTCTTCACCGTCGTACTGTCATACGCTGGTGTCAGTTCCGACCCGACCCCCGAGGCGCAGACGATGGCGAAGATACAAAACGACACCCCCTCTTCTTCCGGTAATCCCACCCCTGGCTCGCGTTTCGAGTCGGTGCTGGAGCATGCCCGGGTACTGGCCAAGGGCAAGCCCGACGCGACGCCCCCGAAAGAAGCCAAGGAGGGTGACGCAGCGCCCAACTTCACCGATTACAAAAGTATCCAAGCCCCGGGCAAACACGGCAAAGACACGATCCGCTACACCACCCGCGACGGCCAGGAAGTACAGGTCAACCGAGCCACGGCACCCAAGCTGTATGAGCAGGTACTCAAGGACCAGCTCACCCAACAGGCTCAGGCTGGCGGCTACACCCTTTCCGTGGACAACGGCGACACCCTCAGTTACGCCGACCACATCACCGACATCGACACCAGCCGTGCCGACCAGGGCGTGATCACCTACAAGTTCGGCGCCAACCAGTGGGTGGTCAACAGCACCCTCACCCCGGACACCTTCAAGCGGCTGCAACATGCCAAGGACGCGCTGGCGTTCAAGAAGGACGGTTATCAGCTGGTGGGCGGCACCCAGACCCTGCCGGCCAGCAGCAGCGAATACAAAGGCATCGAACACAAGGACAATGGCGTGACCCTGGTGGAAACCAAGGACGGCAAGCGCTTCGCCATCTCCGAATCGCTCAACCCCGAGCTGTCAGCACAACTGGGCTACCAGACAGACGTGCAGAAACTCCTCGATAAGGGCAAGGCCAACGGTTATGAGCTGGTCTCCTCGCTCCCCAGCGATTACGACATCACCAAACTGAGCGTCGAGTCCATCGATGAGAAGACCGGTGTGATCCAGTTCCAGTACGACGGCAAGAAATACCTGTTGCCGCCGGGCGACGCCAGTGAAGCCGAAGTCAGCCTGCCGCCGGGCATTCGTATCGGCCTGGCCGGCGCCAACGACAAATCCCCAAGCCTGGAACTGCGTGGCACGCGTTTGTATGAGCTGCTCGACGCCCTCAAGAAGACCGAGGGCACCGTGGCCCATGACGCGCTGGTCAACGCGATCAAGAACAAGGACTACCTGGCCCACGACACCGAGGCACCGACATCGGTCTCCGACATCGCCAATATCCACGCCTACAGCGAGGGCGGCGTGCAAGTGGTCACCCTGAAAAACGGCAAGACCATCACCGTGATCGAAGCCCTGGCACCCGAATCGTTTCAAGCCTACGGCGAAGCCGGCAAGACCCTGGATGGCATCACCCGCGCCCAAGGCGACGGTTATCGCCTGGCGACCAAGGATGACTACCTGCCCTCCACCGAGGATATTCCCAGCGTCGGTGGCGTTGGGGATTATGGCCCTGGCCTGATCGCCTTCACCTACCGCAAGCCTGGCGGCCAGGAAGAAAAGATCGTGGTCAGCCAGGCAGACAATCCGGAAATGTTCGTGCAGATCGCGGGGTACCGTGGCGATGTCAATACGCAGATCAACGACGTCGACGAGCTGCGCAAGCAATACGGCCTGCCGCCTTCCAGCGAGCTGAACGTCAATGACTTGCCGACCACCGAAAAGGACGATGAAGGCAAGCCGCTGAGCGTCCAGGACCTGATGCTGCAAAACATGATCAAGGAGTACCGCGCCGGCATCGAGAACGGCAGCATCGGTACCGACGATCCGCGCGCCAAGTTCCTGCGGGCGATGGAAGCCAAGAGCATGGCCGACAACGGCATGACCGTCATTCCGGAGCATGGCCGCGGCTACAAGTCCGATGCCAGCGACCCCATCGACGTTACCAGCCGCGATGTGCGCGAAGAGATTTTCGACGTCAAGGCCATTGACGAGACCCTGGCCGAGCTCAGCACCGACAAAACCATCTCCGCCGACATGGAGCGCTTTGACAAGGACGCCCGCAGCAAGGTGGAAGGCGGCGAAGGCAAAATCACCGAGGTCGAGGACAAGCTCAAAAGCAGCGCCAACTCCGAAGGCTTTCGCAACTACATCAAGGCCCTGAACGATAGCGGCAAGACCGAGCTGGCCCAGCAGGAAATCCAGCAGACCTACCTGGGCCTCGCGCAGATCGACCCCAAGGCCGCCGAGCAGTTCAAGGGCGACCTGAGCCGCGACACCATGATCATGGACCTCGACACGATCCTCGGTGACCCGAGCAAGATCAGCGAGGACAACAGCGCACTGGCGGCCATCGACACCACCAAATACTGGCTGCGCGCCGCGCGGGGCATGACCGACATCCCGACCCAGTTGATCAATACCTGGGAAACCACGGTCGAGAAGTTCATGAACAACAAGGCCGACGCCGCAGCGTTCAGCAAGATCTACGCGGAGTTGGGCGACAAATACATGCGCAGCGGCACCATCACTCAAGCGGACATCCAGGACGCACTCGCTGCCGAGAAAAACGCATTCAAGTCACTCTCCTCCACCGAGAAAGACAGCCTCACCAAGATGTTCACCACCATGAAGGACACCGGCACCCTGGGCTCCATGTCCGGCATGTTCGGCCTGGCGCGGGGCATCTACCAATTGCACGGCGATCCGGGCCACATGGCATCGACGCCTGAAGGGCGGCTGGGTATCGCCGCCGACTTCATTACCTTCGCCAGTTTCTCCAACGGTTTCATGACCCTGGGCTCGAAAACCGCCGACCTCATCCTCAAGACCAACATCTATGACAACCTGGGCTTGAGCAAGACCATTCCTGACATGTGGCGCAAACCGCCGGGCGCGCCGGTGCCGCCGATCGATATCAAGTCGGATCTCGCCGCGCATCTGGCCGACCAGGGCTTCCTGCCGGATAAGCCGGACATGAGAGTACCGGACGGCAAAGGTGGCTTCCGTGTTCAGTCCGGCGGTGGCAACAGCGGTGGGTCGTGGATTACCGATGCCAAAGGCGGCAATGCCGTTCGCGGTACCGGTCTGGACAAGGCGTCCACCTACGCCAACTATGATCCCGAAGCCTTCAAGGCCGGTTATCTGAACGGCGAATACAACACCAAATACCGCATCGCCGGTGCGGGTAACGCCAGTCGCATCGCCGGTTCGGTATCACGCTTCATCGGCTCTTCCGCCGACCTTGCCGGCGCGGTCACCGGTATCGTGCTCGGCGCCTTCGGTATCCGTGACGGCTTGAAAAACCATGACTCGCTGCAAACCGCGTCGGGGTTCCTCGGGGTGTTCGGTGGCGCCAGCGGCGTGGTTGCCGGTGTGGCCAGCGTCAACGGTGCCTGGGGCTTGATCGGCGGTACCGCCGGCCGCGTCATCGGCGCCCTCGGCCCGGTGGGGTTTGTCGTCGGTGCGACCCTGGGCTTTATCGGCGCGATCCTGGGCACCATCAAATCGAAGAAACTGCACAAGATTTCCGGGCAGAAATGGGACCAGCTCAAGCAATTCGAAAAAGACGGACTGCTCAAGCCCGACGGCGCGAAAAACTACGTGTGGCTGCAAACCTACCTGGCCAACTACCGCCAGCGCGACGCGCCCGTGGGCCAGAGCGTCTTCGACTTCCGGCGCAAGGAATTCACCGGCGAAGACAAGACCCATAACGACTACATCGGCGACGGCTTGAACGAGCTGTCACGCGGCGTGGGCTGGGCCAGCGGCTTCGAATACAAATTCATCGATGACGAGGGCAAGGAACACACCTACGTCACGGGCTATGGCTACCTGACGCCGGAGGAGAAAGACTTGCCGACGTTCCAGGGTGACTAGGCGTACAAAAAAATTTCCTTTGATTGTTCCCACGCTCCGCGTGGGAATGCAGCCCTGGACGCTCCGCGTCCATTTTTGAAGTCGTGACGCGGAGCGTCACAGGATGCGTTACCACGCAGAGCGTGGTAACGATCGGTCATCACTACAACCCAAGATGACAAATGTAGCCACTCTGTAACCCACACCTTGTGCACCTCCGGGCCGCTCTCTAAGCTGGCCGATCCTTAGAAGCGGCCCGGAACCATCATGTCTCGAAGTATTGCCCACCTTGCCGTGCTGTTGGGGTTGATCACCGCCATCGGCCCGTTCGCCATCGACATCTACCTGCCTGCCCTGCCCACCCTGGGCGCGAGCCTTCATGCTTCGGCGTCTGCGGTGCAGATGAGCCTCACGGTGTTCTTCATGATCATCGGCGTGTGCCAGCTGTTCTACGGGCCGGTCAGCGATGTGTTCGGGCGCAAGCCGCCGATCTATGCGGGGTTGGGGATTTTTATCCTGGCGAGTATCGGCTGTGCCCTGGCGCCCACCATTGAAGTGCTGATCGGCTTTCGCGCGTTGCAGGCGTTCGATGCCTGCGCCGGCATGGTGATCCCGCGTGCGGTGGTGCGTGACCTGTACACCGGCCATGAAGCTGCGCGTCTGATGGCCTTGCTGATGCTGGTGATGAGCGTGTCGCCGATTCTGGCGCCACTGGCCGGCAGCCTGGTGATTTCGTTGTGGAGTTGGCGCGAAGTGTTCGGGGTACTCGCCGTGGTCGCGCTGCTGTGCCTGCTGATGACCTTTGTGCAGTTGCCGGAAACCCATCCGCCCGAGCGGCGGCTGGGCAAGACCCTGGGCAGTGCGTTCGGCAGCTACGGCGCGTTGCTGCGCGATCCGGTATTCACCGGCCTGGCGGTGGTCAGCGGGTTTGGCTTGGCCACTTTTTTCGTGTTCATCGGCAGCGCGCCCTTCGTGTATATCGAATACTTCGGCTTGACGCCCACCCAGTTCAGCCTGGGGTTTGCGCTGAACGCCGCGTCTTTCTTCGCCATGAGTCAACTGACCGCGCGCCTGAGCGCACGCTATGGCCTGGCCCCGGTGATACTTGCGTCGGTCAAAGCCGTGGCGGCGATCATGGCCCTGCTCGCACTGACCACGCTGTGGGTCGACAGCCTGGCGCTGATGATGAGCCTATTGTTCATCGGCTTCGGCTTCCTCGGCCTGCTGTTGCCGGCCGCCGGGGTGCTGTCCCTGGAAGAACATGGCGCCGAGGCCGGCTCGGCCTCGGCCCTGCTTGGCGCGATCCAGATGATCACCGCCGCCGTGTGCATGACCCTGGTCGGGGTGTTCGCCGATCACACGCCGGCCCCCATGCTGATCGGTATCGCACTGTGTGCCATCGCCGCGATGCTCACGGTGATGTGGACGCTGCGGCGCTTGCCCGCTCATCCGGCGAGCGCCCCGCCCTCCTCCTGATCGCGGCCCAGTTGCGCCAGATAGGCCCAAGGGTAAATGCCGCGCTGGTGTCCGTCGCTGAACACCAGTTGCACGCCATAACCCTGCGGGTGGATCTCCACCACCCGCACGGCGTCCGACACGCGGGGTTGGCTGCCCCGCAGCCGGAATGCCCGGCATTGTGAACACGGGCACTCGCGACGCAGGCGCGCGGGGTGAATCCACTGCGCGCCCTCTGCCCACTCCAGGCGCAAGCGCCCGTCGACGCTTTTGCCGATGGCTTTCGGGGCGACGCTCATTGCAGTTGCACCAGGGCAATACGCACCGCCTTGCGTACTTCCGGGTCACCATCGTCGGCGGCAGCCTGCAACGCCGCCAGCGCCTGGCGGTCACCCAACTCACCGAGGGCCAGTGCGGCCTCTTTACGTAGATTGCTGATGCTGTGCGCCAGGGTCTGGATCAAGGCGTCGAGGGCCGGGGCATAGCGCAAACGTCCGAGACTGCGGGTGGCACGCAGGCGTACTTGCCAGTAGTCGTCCGCCAACGCCTGCACCAATGCACTGCCGGCACTGGCGCTGCCGACCTTGCCCAGCGTGGTCGCGGCCTCTTCACGCACTTGCCAGGCCGGGTCCGACAGCGCCTGGAACAGCGCGGGCAATACCCGGTCATCGCTGGCCAGCCCGAGGGCGCCGGTGGCCGCGCGGCGCACGTCGGTGTCGGGGTCGCCGCTGGCCAGGGCCGCCAGGGCGTCGAGGGCCGGCAAGTGCTTGAGCCAACCCAGGACGCCGACCGCTTCACGACGAATACCCGCATCGTCATCGTCCAGCGCCCGTTGTGCCGCCGGTGCCGCCGCTGCCAGGCGCAACTCGCGCAAAGCGCGGAATATCGCGGTACGCACACTGACCTCGGCATGCTCGGTCCACGGCAGCAGCAGCGTGCCCGCCTCCGCCGTCTTCAACACGCTCAAGCTCTGGGCGGCGGCCTCGCGTACCGAGGGCTCGGCGTCGGTCAGGGCTTCGCACAGCGCTTGTACCACCTCCCCCTCTTCCCAGGCTTCCAGCAACGCGGCGGCCTGGGCGCGTACGTCGACGGCCGGATCGTTGCGCAGGCTGTCCACCAGCCATTCCAGACCGTCGGGGTCTTCCAGGTCGGCAAGGTCGATCAGCGCAATACGGCGCGTGGCCGCGTCCGCGGCTTGCAGACGTGGACGCAGGGCTTCTATTTCAGGGTTATAGGTCATATGGCAAATCGCGGTCTGGAATGATCAGTGGGCAGCCCGAGCGGGTTCAGGCGAGGCAGCTGGCGGCCATCTTCATGGTGCAGCAGCTCCAGGCAGTGGCGCTTGAGGTGGGTGAACTCCGGCGCCGTCATCAGCTCGGTGTGACGTGGCCGTGGAAAGGTCAGCGGGAAGTCTTCGATGATCCGCCCCGGTCGCGGGCTCATCACCAGGATGCGGTCGGCGAGGAACAGCGCCTCGTCGATGTCATGGGTGACGAACACCACCGTGGTACGGATCTTCGTCCAGATGTCCAGCAACAGGCTCTGCATCTTCATGCGCGTGAGGGCGTCCAGCGCGCCGAAGGGTTCGTCCATCAGCAACAGGCTCGGGCGGTTGACCAGCACCCGGGCAATCTCTACCCGTTGCTGCATGCCGCCCGACAGCTGGTTCGGCCAGCGGTCGGCGAACCCGTCAAGGCCCACCAACGCGAGGATTTCATCGGCGGCAGCGAGGCGTTCGGCCTTGGCCACGCCGCGCATCTTCAGGCCGAAGGCAATGTTCTCGCGCACGCTGCGCCACGGAAACAGGGTGTGCTGTTGAAACACCATGCCGCGTTGTTGAGACGGCCCGACCACCGCCTGTCCGTCCATCTGCAAACGGCCCTGGCTGGGCACCAGGTGGCCGGCCAGCGCGCCCAGCAGGGTCGACTTGCCACAGCCCGACGGGCCTAGAATGCACACGAACTGCCCCGGCTCGATGCTGCAATTGAGCGCCTTGACCGCCTCGAACGCCTGGGCGTGTTCACCCAGGACGATGGACAAGTCACTTATTTCGACGCGACCTTCACGTGCACTCATCAGGCTTTACCTCGCGGGCGATGCCAAGGGGTGAACACGGCGCCCAAGCGCTTGACCAGCCAACTGCTGCCCATGCCCAGCACGCCGATCAACAACATGCCGACCACAATGTCGGCATAGTTCTGGATGGTGTACGACTCCCAGGTGTAATAGCCAATGCCGAACTGTCCCGAAATCATCTCCGCCGTCACCAGGCAGAACCATGAGGTGCCCATGCCGATGGCCAGCCCGGTGATGATGCTCGGCCCGGCTCCCGGCAGCACCACTTCCTGCAGGATTGCCCGGCGCCCTGCCCCCAGGCTGCGCGCCGAAGCGATCAGCCGTGGGTCGACGCCTTCCACGCCATGGACGGTGTTGAGCAGGATCGGAAACAGCGCGCCGGTAAAGGTGATGAACACCATCGACAGCTCTGACGAAGGAAACATCAGGATCGCCAGCGGAATCCATGCCACCGCCGGAATCGGCCGTATCACTTCCAGCGGTGGCAGCAGCACATCCTCGGCCCATTTCGAGCGGCCAATGGCAATGCCCAGGCCGACGCCCACCAGCACCGCCGCCAAATAACCCTCAAACACCCGGGTCAGGCTGGCCCCCAGGTGACGGGCCAGATTGCCCGAGTCCACCAAGCCCAGCGCCGCCTCCACCACCGCGCCTGGGGTGGGCACATTGGCGAAGGTCACCAGCCACAGGTTCCAGTGATGGCTGGCGGCGAGTTGCCAGAACAGCAGGCATGCCAGCAGCGAAGCAGCACGCGGCAGCCAGCGATAAGCAGGCGTCGTCATCGGCGGGTTTCCTGTCAGCGACCGGCGACGGCTTGGGCGCCGGCGCGGGTGAAGTCGAACACCTGGCCGCCTTGGGCGTCGGCGAACTGTTGTGCCTGGCCCTTGAGCAGGAACGCGCTCAACTTGCCCTGACGGTCAGTGGCGAACCACGCCTGGTTGGCGAGCAGCTTGATGCCACTGTCTTCGGCCTGGGCGTACACCGCGCGCACGGCCTTGCCGTCTTTTTTCAGGCTGGCCAATGCGCTGAACGCAGACTCGGCCGACGCGTAGTCACGGACCTTGGGTTCACCTTTCACCCAGATCTGCGCCACGTGTTTCCAGTCGGTGATCGGTTGGCCGGTCAACGCATCGTTGGCCTTGAGCGGGGTCTGGGCGTAGTTGCTCAGTTGCGCCTGGTAGTCCAGGCCCGACGCCTTGAAGGCGGCGCGGATGTACTGGTCGTCGATAAAGGTGTTGAGGTCCAGGCCACGGTCGGCCTTTTTCAGCAACTTGAGGGTGTCGATGGCGGTGCCGACGGCCTGGCGGTATTCCGGCTTCCAGCTCAGGTCGCGGGTCTGCACACCCAGCGGGCCGTGGAACAGGTAGTTGACCTCGGCTTCCACGCCGGTGACTTTCTCGATCAGCTCGCTGTATTTCTCGGGTTCTGCGTTGAGCAACTGGTTGGCTTCCAGGCTCGCACGCAGGTAAGCGACCACGACTTCCGGGTACTGGCGGGCGTAGCTTTCATCCACCAGGGCGCCGTGGAAGGTCGGCGTGTCGGACTGTGAACCGTCGTAGATCTTGCGTGCGAAGCCCCGGTTGGGGAACAGCTCGGCAAACGGCACGAAGTCGGCATGGGCGTCGATCTTGTTGGCTTGCAGCGCAGAACCGGCTACTTCCGGCGCCTGGGCGATGATGTTCACGTCCTTGAGCGGGTCCCAGCCCTGGGCGGCCACTGCGCGCAACAGCATGCCGTGGGCCGTGGAGGCGAATGGCACGGAAATGGTCTTGCCCTTGAGGTCGGCCAGGGACTGCGCGGTGGACTCGGTCGGCACCACGATGCCGTTGCCGCTGCCCTTGATATTGCCCGACAGCACGCTGATGAACAGGCTGTGCTTGCCGGCGCCTTCGAACGCCACGCCGTTGAACGCACCCGGGAAGTCGGCCATGGCACCGAAGTCCAGTTTGCCGGCCACCATCTCGTTGGTCAGCGGCGCGCCGCTGGTGAAGTTTTTCCACTGGATGTCATAGGTGGCGTCCTTGTACTTGCCGTCATGGGGCAGGTACTTGTCGAGCAGGCCCAGCTCACGGATCAGCAAGCCGCCGGCGACACAGTTGATGGTGGTGTCCTGGGTGCCGATGGCGACCCGGATGGTTTGTGCCTGTACCGACAGGCTCAAGGAAGCCAGCACCAGGCTGGCAAAGGTTGCGCGCAAGAACATTGGGTGTTTCCCCTCGAATCATGGTTATAGAGTCGTCTCCGCCGTGATCGGGCACGGTGGGAAACGAGGGGGTACGGCAGTGGCGTCCGGGGTTGGCGGATGGCTTGGAGTCGAAGCGCTCAGCGCAGCAGGTACGGGATCTCGACCTTGACTGCGCCGGTTGGGCAATCCTTTTCGCAAGGCATGCAGTACCAGCATTCGTCGAATGCCATGTAGGCCTTCTGCGTTGCCGGATTGATCGCCAACAGGTCCATCGGGCACACGTCGACGCACACCGTGCAGCCTTTCTCGGCAATGCACTTGTCTTCGTCGATCGTCACCGGCGCGTTGGAGCGGAAAAATATTTCCTGGGGCTGGTAGGCCATTTCACGGTGTCCTTGGCGCTTTGTGCGCTCTCTGTGCGGGGTGTTGGAATTCGCAGGCTTGGCATTTTTTGTGGTGAGCGGGCCTGTCAACCCATCGGCCAATCGATGTAATGCTTCACGCCGCATCCGCCCCGACCCGCAAACGGTCATAGGCCTGCAACTCCTCGGCATCCAGCGGGATCACATACGGCTCCACCGGTCTCTTGAAGCTGACCATCTGGCCGTCCTCACCCTTTTTCAGGTGGCAATGGCAGAACCAGTCGGCGTCATTGCGTTGCGGATGATCGACCCGGTGGTGATACAGGCCCCAGCGGCTTTCGGCGCGATACAGCGAGGCGCGGGCGGCCATTTCGGCGCAGTCGCGGATCACGCTGGTTTCCATCGCGCGCATCAGCTCATGGGGGTTGTGGGCTTTCATCTGGTCCAGGTCACGCTCGATATCGCTGAAGCGCTGCAGGCCGATTTCCATCTTGCGCGTGACCTTGGGCGGTTGCAGGTAGTCGTTGACGAAACGGCGCAGCTTGTATTCGACCTGGGCCGGCGGCAGTCCGGTGTCGCGGTCCAACGGCGCATACACGCGAGCCTGTTCGGTGGCGACCTGCGCGGCGCTCACTGCACTGAAATCCCGCTCGGCCACGTAATGCGCCGCGTTGGTGCCGGCGAACCAGCCATAGGTAAACGCCCCGAGCATGTAGTTGTGCGGCACGGCGGCCATATCGCCGGCCGAGTACAACCCCTTCACCGAGGTTTCCGCGCGCTCGTTCACCCACACGCCGGACGCCGAATGCCCGCTGCAAAAGCCGATCTCGGAAATGTGCATCTCGACCATGTCGCTGCGGTAATCGGTGCCCCGGTTGGCGTGGAACTGGCCACGGCTCGGGCGTTCGTTGCTGTGCAGGATGGTTTCGATGTTCTGGATGGTTTCCTCGGCCAGGTGATCGAGCTTGAGGAACACCGGCCCATTGCCGCTTTCGAGTTCCTGGTGGAACTCCCACATCATCTGGCCGCTCCAGTAATCACACTCGATAAAGCGTTCGCCCTTGTTGTTGGCGGTGTAGCCACCCAGGGGACCGGTGACGTAGGCGCAGGCCGGGCCGTTGTAGTCCTTGATCAACGGGTTGATCTGGAAGCACTCCAGGTTCGCCAGCTCGGCGCCGGCGTGATAGGCCATGGCGTAACCGTCGCCGGCGTTGGTCGGGTTTTCGTAGGTGCCCATCAGGTAGCCGGAAGACGGCAAGCCCAGACGTCCGGCGGCCCCGCAGCACAGGATCACGGCCTTGGCCTTGATCACCTGGAAGTCAGCGGTGCGGCAGTCGAAACCCATCACACCGTTGACCGCGCCTTCATCGTCCGTGAGCAGGCGCGTGCACACCAGGCGGTTGGTGATCGCCACCCGTGCGCGCTTGAGCTGGCGGTACAGCACTTTCTTGATGTCATGGCCCTCGGGCATCGGCAGCACATAGGCGCCCATGTGGTGCACCTTTTTCACCGCGTAATCGCCGGTTTCGTCTTTCTCGAACTTGACGCCCCAGCGGTCCAGTTGTTCGATGGTTTCGAAACTGTGGGTGGCATAGGCGTACACCGCCGCCTGGTTGACGATCCCGTCGTTGGCGATGGTGATTTCCTTGGTGTACTGCTCGGGGGTGGAGTGGCCGGGGATGATCGCGTTGTTCAACCCGTCCATGCCCATGCTGATCGCGCCACTGCGCTTCACATTGGCTTTGTCTACCAGCAGCACCCGCAAGTCGCGGTTGGCTTCTTTGGCCTTGATCGCTGCCATCGGTCCGGCGGTGCCGCCGCCGATCACCACGATGTCGTATTCCTGCTCCACGGTGTTGCGGCTCATGGGCGGCTGCCTCGTTCACGGTCAATGCGCAGGCGGTACTGGAAGGCATCGCCACGGTAATACAGGTGTTCAAAGTCCACGGGCTGGCCGTCGGCGGTGTGGGTCAGGCGTTCGATGTGCATGATCGGCGAGCCGGGCTCGACGTTCAGCGCCTGGGTCAGGTCGCTGTCGGCCAGCACCGCGTCGATGGCCACGTCGGCGTGGCCCAGTTGCAGGCCGCAGTCGTTTTCCAGGATCAGGAAGATGTCGCGCGTGACCAGGTCGGCCTTTTCCAGGCGCTCGCCGAGGGATTGCGGCAGATAGGTGATTTCCAGCGACACCGGCTCGCGGTTGAGCAGCCGCACGCGCTTGATCTGCGCCACCACGGTGCCCTCTTCCACGCCCAGACGCAGGGCGACTTGTTTGTCCGCCGGCACGAAGCGAAAGCTGCGCAGGCGGTTGATCACTTCAAAGCCGCGCCCGGTCATGGATTCCGCCAGCCCTTGCAAGGTGCTGACGTTCTGGAACGCCTTGGGCTTGGACACAAAGGTGCCCTTGCCGTGGATCTTGTAGATCAAGCCTTCTTTCTGCAGGTCGCCCAGCGCCTGGCGCACGGTAATCCGGCTGACCTTGAACCGCGCGCCCAGCTCACTTTCGGAGGGCATCTGCGTATTGGCCGGGTACTGTCCGTCGAGAATGCCGCTGCGCAACAGGTCGCGCAGTTGGGCATGCAACGGAATGCTGGAGAGCGGAGATAAGGCTGCGGTGGATTCGTTCATCAAGGTCACTTGTCATAACGAGTTATGACGTGATCTTAAGAAGTCTAACGGCTGACTTGGAAATACCGTTTATGCATAAGCTTAAAGCCGACGCCCCACCGACAGATCGGTGGGGCGCACGGGTCAGTCCTTGAATTGGGTCAACTGCTGGTTCAGCGAGCCGGCTTGCTCGCGCAGGTTGACAGACTGGTCCAGCAGGCTGCGAATGGCCAAGTCATTCTGTTCGGAGATGCGGCTGACGCCCTGGATCGCCACGGACAGTTCTTCGCCGGTGGCCGCCTGGCTTTGGGTCTGGCGTGCGACTTCACTGATGCGCGTGAGAATATCCTCGGCGTGCTGGCGAATCTGATCGACACCCTGGGCCGAAGTGCTCAGTTGCGTCACACCCTGGCGCACCGCTTCGCCCACCTGCTGCACGTTGGCCACGGTGTTGTGCACATCCGAACCGATCGCGCTGATCATGCCGCTGATTTCACCGGTAGAGCGGCTGGTGCGCTCGGCCAGTTGGCGCACTTCATCGGCCACCACCGCAAAGCCCCGGCCCTGCTCCCCTGCACGCGCCGCTTCGATGGCGGCGTTCAGCGCCAGCAGGTTGGTCTGGTCAGCGATACTGCGGATCACGGCGATGATGCCGGCGATTTCCTGGGAGCGTTTTTCCAGATCGCCCACGGTGCTCGCTACTACGTCCATGGTCTGGTCGATATGGGTAATGCCGTGCAGGGTCTGAGTCATGTCTTCGGCAATCTGACGGGTCAGCACACCGGTATTGCGCGCCAACTGCTCGACGTCCTCGGCCTGTTGTGACATTTCGGTCACCGAATGCGCCAGCGCGGTGATGCCGCATGCCATCTCCTCGGTAGCGGTGTGTTGCGCCGTGGCGCGCTCGGCCACGGCCTGGGTGGTATCGCCCAGGTGATTGGAGATTTGCGTCAACGCGCCAGTGCTTTGGCGAATAGTACCCACCAGGCCGCCCAGGCGCTGGATGAATTGGTTGAACGCACCAGCCAGCTTGCCGGTTTCGTCGCCGCTGCGCTGTTCGAAACGCAGGCCCAGTTCCCCCTCCCACGCCTGGATCCCCGCGGTCAGCCCGGCCAGAGGTCGAATCTGCCAGGCCAGCAAGTACCACAGCACCAGGGCCAGGGCGAGCAGCGCAAACAGGCCGATCAGCACGGCGGTATAGAGAAACTGGTTGATCCCCGCCAGCGCTTCGGCCATCGGGTAAGCCACCATCAATCCCCAGGTGTTGGGCGCTTTGCCGATGCGCACCGGTTGCAGCACATAGTTCCAGCCCTCGCGCTGGAAGCTGTAAGCCTGGCCAGCCTTGATCGCGGTTTTGGCGGCGTCGGGCAAATCAGTGGCCGGTTGCCCCAGGCGCTTGCTGTCCGGATGGCTGGCATACAAGCCGTTGCTGGAAACCAACGCGCCGTAACCGCCGAAGGCATCGATCTTCGCCAACTGACGGTTGATGCTCTCCAGCGGGATATCCACTCCGGCCACACCCAAGGCTTTGCCGCCCTGCAACAGGGGCACCATGATCGACACCAACATCAGTTGCTGGCCGCTGCCGGTGGCGTACACGTAAGGTTCGGACGCCCAGGGTTGGGCGCTGCGCAGGGGGCGATAGTAGTACTGGTTGTCGGCGTTTTCCGGGGTGTAGCCGGCCAGTACTTCCGACTTGATCGAGCCGCCGGCACGGTTCCAGTACGTCAGGTAACGGCCGGTGGCGTCGTGGTTGGGCGCGTTGATGAAATCCGCGTCCTTGCCGTCGAAGCCATTGGGTTCCCAGTACTGGCCCAGGCCGAGCAACTGCGGGTTGGCTTCGAGCAATTGACGCGTCGCGGCGTCGGCGCTGCGGCGGTCAACGTGTTGTTGCTGCATCGCCGTAGCCACGCTGGCCAGGGACTGGGCCACGGTAAACCCGACCCCCAACTCTGTTTCCACTTCCCTGGCATTGGCCTGGACGATCGAGTCCACCAGCGCCGAGGTTTCCTTCACCGAAGTGCCATAGGCGATGGACGCAATGGACCCCAGCAACAACGCCATGACCACAACAGCACCGATCAGGGCGGTCCAGAACAACTTAACGTGTAAAGAGCGATTAGGCATGAGCATTCTCAAAGGAGCGATTCATCAACCCCGCAGGCCACCGTTCTTTCAAGGCGACGGCTCTGCATCGGGGCTGACCTGAAGTGATATCATATAGCCATCACCCCTGTCGGCGCACCTTAAGCCTCGTGCAAATGACGGTCAGGTCACAGGTTCGAGCTACAAATCGAAGCGGTCGACCGCACGCCGGCGCTCATTGTCGTCACGCACGTCATAGCTGGCAGTGGTCTGGATGTTGGTGTGATGCGCCAGTTTCTGTGCAATCGACAGGTCATGTTCTTCGATCACCCGGGTGATGAAGGAACGGCGAAAGTCATGGGGCATGATCTTCACGCCCACCTGCTCGCCGCGCTGGCGGGCGATGTAATAAATCGCGTGTTTGGTGATGCGCTCGCGGGTGATGTGGCTGCCCCGGCGGATGCGGTTGAACAGAAAGCTGTCGTCCTGTTCGCCTGCCTTGAGTTGATCTCGACGGTATTCGAGCCAGGCTTGCAGCTTGGCGAAGGCCCAGGCCGGGGCGTACTTGACCAGTTCCTTGTTGCCCTTGCCGATCACCCGCAGGCTGCGCTCCTCGAAGTTGAGTTGCGCCAGGTCCAGGTTGACCGACTCGGACTTGCGCATGCCCGAGCCATACAACAGGCCGATCACTGCAGCATCGCGCAGGCCCTGGGGGCGCGGGTCGGCGGCGCAGACGTCCATCAATTCACGGATCAGCGTGCGTCGCAGGTTGCGGCCCTGGCCCAAACGCGTGCCGGGCGTGGCCTTGACCGTGCGCATTTTCAGCAAGTGTTCCTGGCTGATCAGGCTCATGCGCCAGGCTTCGTTCATCACGCCACGCACCGCGTTCACGTACAACGACGAGGTATTCGGCGCGTAACCGTCTTCCCGCAGTGCCGCCACCAGGGCGATGACGTGCTCGGGTTGCAGCAAATGCCAGTCGATGTCTTCGAGGTTGATGTCTTCAAAGCCCAGGCGGTCGGCGGCATCCTGCAGCACGTAGCGCATGGTCAGTTGGCTGGAGGGGGCCAGGCGGGTGAGGTAGAGGGTCAGCGGGTTGCGGATAGACTCAGTCAAGGTAGATCAGCCTTTGGATTAAATACCTTGAACAAGCCTTTGTTTAATCGAGGTATTTAGTGAATTGGCGAAGGCCGAGTCTACCCCAGGGCCGGCCTTCTTACCAAATCACCTGGCTATTCTTCGTCGTCAATCGGGTCCTGGGGCTGGCTCTGGGATTGGCTCCACTCGCCATCCTGTTTTTGCATCAGTGCGAACCACTGTTGGCGCATGAACGCCAGGTAGCCTTCCGGTGCCTTGGCAAAATCCTTCTCGTCGGTGTAGCAGCCCGGCAACGGCAGTTCGGTGCCCTGCTCCTTGTACTCGCTGACCAGGGCCTGCTGCGCGGCTACGCTGCAATCCTTGGGCAACGGCATGCCACGCAATGCGCCGGCCTCCTCGTCCCACCAACTGGCGCCATAGCGGTCGACACCGCGCAAGCGGTATTTCTGGGATTTGCCCACGTGCATGATCAACTTGAATTCATTGGGGCTGACATCGCTGGTACAGGTGCGCGAATAGCCCACAGTGGCCTGGGTGATACCGTCGCCGGACAGGTCGGTGACCTGGGTCGCGGCCATGTCGAAGCGCAGGGCTGCGTCGAATTCGCAGTGCTGCACATCGTCGTAGAGCATCCACACGCGCTTGGGGTGCTTGCCGTCGATCAGGTACTGCGCCGCATACACGAAGGCCGATTGGGTGCCGTCATCGTCACGCTCGCTGACCTGCTCGGCGAGCACCAGCAGGTTCTTGCCCTGGCGGTCGTCCCAGGTATACGCGGCGACCTGTTTGCCCCGTACTTCCACCCCTTCGGGGACCTGCTCGACCGGGGTCAGGACCACCCCTGATTCAGCCCGCACGGTGGTGATACAGGCCACCGTCATCAACAACCCCACCAACACTGGCCGCAACTGGCCGCGTAAAAGCTGCACGCTATTCATCCGAGTACCCTGGCTAGAGAGGGCTTACTTTACCGGCACTTGAGGGGCAATGCAGAGAAGATTCTTCAATCACCCAGAGGCGTCATTCCGACAGCTTGCGTCAGGTCACGCTTTTGTCGATAAGTCGTGTCGCGCAGTTGCCTGGCGGGCTAGCTGAACCCTAGCTGTCTACCTGTCAAATAAACGAGTTTTTCATCCGGCTTTCATATTCGTTCTACATTTTTACGCTTAATCTTGGGCCCCATGGACTTGAGAGCAAACCGCGCTTTACCGACTAACCTGTTGATTACGCTTTAACTTTATATTTTTTAGTCTTTACTCCAGTTCATCAGGAAGAACAGGCTGCCAGGTTTAAGGAATGTCGAATGCACACCACGCACACCACTGCCTTTTAATCAGTTGCCCGCACTTTCGCCCACTGATTGCTGTTGTTTCAGCGCTCCAAAGTTGTTCTAACCCCGAGGTCATGAATCTTTGAAACCCTACCCTATTCATTGCGTGTCGATCGTTATCCCGGTCTACAACGAACAAGAGAGCCTGCCTGAACTGCTGCGCCGTACCACCGCAGCCTGCCAGCAACTGGCCTACGAATACGAAATCATCCTGGTGGATGACGGTAGCCGCGACAATTCGGCCCAACTGCTCGAAGACGCCGCCGCACAGGACGGCAGCCACGTGGTCGCGGTGATCCTCAACCGCAACTACGGCCAGCATGCCGCGATCATGGCCGGTTTCGAACAATCCCGGGGCGAGGTGGTGATTACCCTCGACGCCGACCTGCAAAACCCGCCCGAAGAAATCCCGCGTCTGGTGGAACAAGCCGCGCTGGGTTACGACGTGGTTGCCACCGTGCGCAACAACCGCCAGGACTCGGCCTTCCGCCGCTGGCCATCGCGGCTGATCAACCTGGCCGTGCAACGCTCCACCGGCGTGGCCATGAGCGATTACGGCTGCATGCTGCGCGCCTACCGCCGCACCATCGTCGACGCCATGCTCGCCTGCCGCGAGCGCAGCACCTTTATCCCGATCCTGGCCAATGGTTTCGCGCGCCACACCACGGAAATTCTGGTGCACCACGCCGAGCGCGAGCACGGCGAATCCAAATACAGCGCCATGCGCCTGATCAGCCTGATGTTCGACCTGCTGACCTGCATGACCACTACCCCGCTGCGCCTGCTCTCCATCGTCGGCTTCAGCCTCGCGGCGCTGGGCATGCTGTTCGCCTTCGCGTTGATCGTGATGCGCCTGGCTTTCGGTGCCGACTGGGCCGGCGACGGCTTGTTCGTGTTGTTCGCGGTGCTGTTCGTATTCACCGGCGGGCAGTTCATCGGCATGGGCCTGTTGGGTGAATACCTGGGCCGCATGTACAGCGATGTGCGGGCCCGTCCACGGTTCTTTATCGAAAAAGTGCTGCGCAACCAATCGGCGGCACCGGCTCCGGTCGTTGTGGTTGATGGTCTGGCCACTTCTCACTCCTCCCCTTCTCCTTCCGATCAGGTTTCGTCATGAGTCAAAAAGCTGTTGTCTTCGCCTACCACGATATTGGCTGCGCGGGCATCGAAGCCCTGCTCAATGCGGGTTACGACATCGCCGCCGTGTTCACCCATGCCGATGATCCCAAGGAAAACAATTTCTACGGTTCCGTCGCTCAGCTCTGCGCACGCAACGGCATCCCGGTGCATGCCCCGGAAGACGCCAACCACCCGCTGTGGGTCGAGCGCATCGCCAAGCTGAACCCGGATTTCATTTTCTCGTTCTACTACCGCAACCTGCTGAGCGAGGCCCTGCTGGCCACCGCAAGCAAAGGCGCGTTCAACCTGCACGGCTCGCTGCTGCCCAAATACCGTGGCCGCGCCCCGGCCAACTGGGTGCTGGTGAACGGCGAGACCGAAACCGGCGTGACCCTGCACCGCATGGTCAAGCGTGCCGACGCCGGCGCGATCCTGGCCCAGCACAAAGTGCTCATCGACGCGACCGACACCGGCCTGAGCCTGCATGCCAAGCTGCGTGATGCCGCCACCCACCTGCTGCGCGATGCCCTGCCGCAACTGGCCACCGGCAAGCTGGCGGAAACCGTCCAGGACGAAAGCCAGGCCACCTACTTCGGTCGCCGCACCGCCGCCGATGGCAAGTTGGAATGGAAAAAGCCGGCGCAGGAACTGTTCAACCTGGTTCGCGCCGTGACCCAACCCTACCCGGGCGCCTTCTGCGCGGTGGGCGAGCACAAGCTGATCGTGTGGCAGGCCGAAGTGGTCAAGGGCAACGAAGGTTTGGCGCCTGGCCGTGTGATCAGCGTCAATCCGCTGCGCATCGCCTGTGGCGAAGACTCCCTGGTGATTCGGTTCGGCCAGCGCAACGACAACGGCCTGTACCTGGCCGGCCCGTCCCTGGCCAACGAGCTGGGTCTGGTGGACGGTTCCGTACTGCGCGGCGCCGAGTCTGGCCGCAAGCCACGCCGCACGCGCGTGCTGATCCTGGGCGTGAACGGTTTTATCGGTAACCACCTGTCCGAGCGCCTGCTGCGCGACGACCGTTATGAAGTCTACGGCCTGGACATCGGCTCCGACGCCATCGAGCGCCTGCGCAGCCACCCGAACTTCCACTACGTGGAAGGCGACATCAGCATCCACACCGAGTGGATCGAGTACCACATCAAGAAGTGCGACGTGGTCCTGCCGCTGGTGGCCATCGCCACGCCAATCGAATACACGCGTAACCCGCTGCGCGTGTTCGAGCTGGACTTCGAAGAAAACCTCAAGCTGGTGCGCTACTGCGTCAAGTACAACAAGCGCGTGATCTTCCCGTCGACCTCCGAAGTCTATGGCATGTGCCAGGACCAGTACTTCGACGAAGACACCTCCAACCTGGTGGTCGGCCCGGTCAACAAGCAACGCTGGATCTACTCCGTGTCCAAGCAACTGCTGGACCGCGTGATCTGGGCCTACGGCGCCAAGGGCCTGAACTTCACCCTGTTCCGTCCGTTCAACTGGATGGGCCCGCGCCTCGATCGCCTGGATTCGGCCCGCATCGGCAGCTCCCGCGCCATCACTCAGTTGATCCTGAACCTGGTGGAAGGCACGCCGATCCGCCTGTTCGACGGCGGCGAGCAGAAGCGCTGCTTCACCGACATCGCCGACGGTATCGAAGCCCTGGCGCGCATCATCGATAACGACAATGACGCGTGCAACGGCCAGATCATCAACATCGGCAACCCGGAAAACGAAGCCAGCATCCGCCAGTTGGGCGAAGAGCTGCTGCGTCAGTTCGAAGCGCACCCGCTGCGTGGCAACTTCCCGCCGTTCGCCGGCTTCCGCGACGTGGAAAGCAAGGCGTTCTACGGGACCGGTTACCAGGACGTGGCCCACCGCAAACCGAGCATCGAAAACGCCAAGCGCCTGCTGAACTGGGAGCCGACCGTGGAGATGAGCGAAACCATCGGCAACACGCTGGACTTCTTCCTGCGTGAAGCCATGCTCGAAATTGCGGACAAGCACTGATGAAAGCTGGCCTGCGCATTGACGTCGACACCTACCGGGGTACCCGTGAAGGGGTGCCCCGGTTGCTCGAATCCCTGGATGAAGCGGGGGTGAAGGCGACGTTTTTCTTCAGCGTCGGGCCGGACAACATGGGGCGCCACCTGTGGCGCCTGATCCGTCCGCAGTTTCTGTGGAAGATGCTGCGCTCCAACGCGGCCGGCCTCTACGGCTGGGACATTTTGCTCGCCGGTACTGCCTGGCCGGGCAAACCCATTGGCCGCGACCTGGGGCACTTGATGCGTCAGGCCAAGGCCGCCGGCCACGAAGTAGGCCTGCATGCGTGGGATCACCACGGCTGGCAGGCCAACACCGGGCGCTGGAGCGAGGCGCAATTGATCGAACAGATTCGTCGGGGTGTGGACACCCTGAGCGACATCCTGGGTGAGCGTATCGACTGCTCGGCGGCTGCCGGTTGGCGTGCCGACGAGCGCGTGGTGCAAGCCAAGCAAGGGTTCAACTTTCGCTACAACAGCGATTGCCGGGGCACCAGCCTGTTCAGGCCGAGACTGGCCGATGGCAGCACGGGCACCCCACAGATTCCGGTCGACCTGCCGACCTTCGACGAAGTCGTCGGGCCGGTCGTGGCGGCCAAAGACTTCAACGCCTTCATTCTTGACCGCTTCGCCGAGTCGAAGCTGAACGTCTACACGATCCACGCAGAAGTAGAAGGGATTCTGATGGCCAATGATTTTCGCCAGTTGCTTGCCCAGGCAGGGCAGCGCGGCATCGACTTCACCCCACTGGGCGATCTGCTGCCCGCCGACCTGACCACCCTGCCCCGGCAACAGCTGGTGCGCGGCGCATTGCCCGGCCGCGAAGGCTGGCTTGGAGTGCAGCAGGCATGATCCGCCGTTGGGCGTTGCCCCTGCTCCTGTTGGCGTTTGGCGTGTTTTACCTGTTGCCGCTGGCCACCCATGGCCTGTGGATTCCCGATGAAACCCGCTACGCACAGATCAGCCAGGAAATGCTGCTGACTGGCAAGTGGGCGTCGCCGCACTTCATGGGCATTCGCTACTTTGAAAAACCGGCGGCCGGTTACTGGATGATCGCGCTGGGCCAGGCGATATTCGGCCAGAACCTGTTCGGCGTGCGCTTTGCCTCGGCGCTGAGCAGTGGTTTGAGCATTTTGCTGGTGTACCTGGTGTCGCGCCGTCTGTGGAATGACCCGCAAAAAAGCCTGATCAGCAGCGTGCTGTACATGAGCTTCGTCAGCGTGGCCGCCCTGGGTGGGTACGCCAATCTGGACCCGCAGTTCACCTTTTGGGTCAACCTTACCGGCGTTGCCTTGTGGCTGTGTGTCGACAGCACCCGCCGCAGCGCGCGCTTGTGGTCATGGGCGTTGCTCGGCCTGGCCTGCGGCATGGGCTTCATGACCAAGGGCTTCCTGGCGTGGTTGCTGCCGGTATTGATCGCCCTGCCCTACATGATCTGGCAAAAGCGCTTTCGCGAACTGCTGGGTTATGGCCTGGTCGCGGTGGTGGTGGCGATTGCCGTCAGCTTGCCCTGGGTGCTCACGGTGCATGCGCAAGAGCCGGACTACTGGAATTTCTTCTTCTGGCACGAGCATATCCAGCGCTTTGCCGGTGACGATGCCCAGCACGCCGAACCGTTCTGGTACTACCTGCCGCTGCTGGTAGCGTTCAGCCTGCCCTGGGTGGCGTTGCTGCCGTCCACGTTCAAGCGGGCGTGGCAGGAGAAACGCGACGCCAAAATCGGCTTCGTGGTCCTGTGGTTGTTGATGCCCCTGGCATTTTTCAGCCTGGCCAAGGGCAAGTTGCCGTCCTACATCATGCCGTGCCTGCTGCCGCTGGCGCTGTTGATGGGCCACACCCTCGCCGACAAACTGGCCCAGGGCCGCGAACGCGTCTTGCGTTTCAACGGCTGGCTGAACCTGGTGATTGGCGTGCTGGTCCTGCTGGCCCTGACCTGGTTCCAGCTGAAGAAACCGGTGTACGCCCACGGCCAGGAAACCTTCAGCCTGATGCTGGTGTTCATCTTCCTGTTCGGTTGGATCCTGGCGAACCTGTTGCACGCCGCACGCCCTTCGAAACTGTGGGCTGCGCCGGTCATCGGCAGTTGGCTGATGGTTGCCCTGCTGCCGGCGGCGTTGCCCCATTCGGTGGTGTACAACAAGACCCCGGATCAATTCATCGTCGATCACCTGCAGGAGCTGCAATCCACCACCGCGCTGCTGAGCAACGACCTGGGCGCCGCTTCTGCGCTGTCCTGGCGCCTGGCGCGCCCGGATGTGACCCTTTACAACACCATCGGCGAAGTGAAGTACGGCCTCGCCTACCCCGATGCCAGCGATCACAAGGTGGACACCGCTCAGGTCCAGGCGTGGATGAGCGAGGCCCGTAAACAAGGCGCGGTTGGCGTGGTGATGCGGGTCAAGGGCGACGATGAGATCGCCGAAGTCGCCTTGCTGCCTACCGACGGCAAATGCTATGAGCAAGGCAATATCGTGATCCTGATCTTCCCGCAGGTCGCACCATGATCACGCTGCTGCTGTTATTGGCCGCCTGCTTGCTGACGTGCATGGGCCAGGTCTCGCAGAAGTTCGCGGTGGAAAGCTGGCGTGATCTGCCCGAGGGCTGGGTGCTGAAACTCCGCTCGCCGTGGCTATGGTCGGCGCTGGTGTGCCTGGGCCTGGGTCTGCTGGTGTGGCTGTTGGTGCTGCAACGCCTGGAAGTGGGCATCGCCTACCCCATGCTCAGCCTGAATTTTGTATTGGTCACGCTGGTGGCGCGCTTTGTGTTCCATGAACCCGTCGACGCGCGCCACTGGCTCGGCGTGCTGCTGGTGATCGCCGGTGTCGTGCTGTTGGGGCGCCACGTATGAGCCGCACGCAGGGCTTTGCCCTGGCCCTGGGCAGCGTCGGGTTGGTCAGCGCCGCCCAACTGGGCATGCGCTGGAGCATGACACGCCTGCCGCTGCCGCATGAATGGCTCAGCGCGCCCATCGACCTCGGTGCCCTTGGGGTGGTGGTCCTGGCGATCCTGGCCTACGCGCTGTCGATGCTCTGCTGGCTCTGCGCGCTCAAACACTTGCCGTTGGGGCGAGCCTATTCGCTGCTGAGCATCAGCTACGCGCTGGTGTATCTGCTGGCCGCCAGCCTGCCGCTGTTCCATGAAGATTTTTCGCTTTCAAAAACCCTGGGGGTGGCGCTGGTCATCCTCGGTGTGCTGGTCATCAACTCTCGTCGTGCTCGTGCTACAAGCCCCAGGAATGCCCCATGAAAATCAGTGTATTTGGTAGTGGTTACGTCGGTCTGGTGCAGGCCACCGTGCTGGCCGAAGTCGGTCACGATGTCATCTGCATGGACGTTGATCAGAACAAGGTCAAGCTGCTGCAGCAGGGCCACGTGAGTATCTTCGAGCCGGGGCTGTCGGCCATGGTCAAGGAGAACCTGGAAAGCGGGCGCCTGCACTTCACCTATGATGAAAAACTCGCGGTCGAACATGGCGAAGTGCTGTTTATCGCCGTGGGTACACCCTCGGATGAGGACGGTTCAGCCGACCTCAAATACGTGCTGTCGGTGGGTGACGCGGTGGCCCGCCATCGGGTCGACCCGGTGATCCTGGTGGAAAAATCCACCGTGCCCGTGGGCACTGGCGACACCCTGCGTGCGCACATCGAAAAAGCCCTGCACCTGGCGGGCCGGCACCTGGAGTTCGATATCGTCTCCAACCCGGAATTCCTCAAGGAAGGCTCGGCCGTTGCCGACTGCCGCCGCCCGGACCGCATCATCATCGGTTGCGAACGTGAAGAAGTACGCGAGGTGATGCGCGACCTGTACGCGCCGTTCAACCGCAACCATGACCGCATCATCTTCATGGACCTGCGCAGTGCCGAGCTGACCAAGTACGCCGCCAACTGCATGCTGGCGACCAAGATCAGCTTCATCAACCAGATCGCCGAGCTGGCCGAACACCTGGGCGCGGACATCGAAGCCGTGCGCCTGGGCATCGGTGCCGACTCGCGCATCGGCTACCACTTCATCTACCCGGGCTGCGGCTACGGCGGCTCGTGTTTCCCCAAGGACATGCGCGCGTTGATCCACAGTGCCAAACAGGCCAACTGCTCCAGCGACCTGCTGGAAGCCGTGGAAGCGATCAATCAGCGTCAGAAGAGCAAGCTGTTCGAACGCATCAATGCGTTCTTCAAGGGCAACCTCAAGGGCAAGACCTTCGCCCTGTGGGGCCTGGCGTTCAAGCCCAATACCGACGACATGCGCGATGCCCCCAGCCGTGTGCTGATGGAGGCGTTGTGGGCCGCCGGCGCCAATGTGCGTGCGTTCGACCCGGAAGCCATGCAGGAAACCCAGCGGATTTATGGTGACGACCCACGGCTGATGCTGATGGGCACGCCGGAATCCACTTTGAGCGGCGCCGATGCGCTGGTGGTGTGCACCGAGTGGCAGCAGTTCAAGGCGCCGGACTTCGACCTGATCCACCAGCGCCTGAAAACCCCGGTGATCTTCGACGGTCGCAACCTCTACGACGGCGAGCGCCTGGCCCGCAAAGGCTTCCAGTACTTCCCGATGGGCCGTGGCGATTCCTGCCAGTTGCCGATCCCGCAGCAGCAATGGGTGCCCCAGGTCGTGGAAGCCTGATACGTGAACAAAGCGCAACCTTCCCCGCTGAATGCGACGATCCGCCGACAGTCCCTGGGCTTGGGGCTGCTGGCGTTGCTGCTGTTCATTGCCGGCAGTTGGCACCAGGCGATCATCGGCTTCGACTCACGCTTCGTGGTGTTCGCCCAGGAGATGTTGCGTCACGGCCCGGGCTTTTTTCCCACGACCTACGGCCAACCCTATGCCGATTACCTCGCCACCTCGACGCTGCTCACCTGGCTGCTGTCGTTGCCCTTGGGGGAAGTCACCAGCCTGACGGCCTGGCTGCCCACGGCGATTTCATCGGCGCTGATCGTCACGCTGGTGTATCGCCTCACGGCGCCCTACTCGCGACGCTGGGGCCTGATGAGCATCGCATTGCTGTTGCTCAGCAGCACGTTCATCAGCGAAACCCGCGCGGTGTCCCTTGATCAGATGCTCGCGCTGGTGGCCCTGGCGACGTTTTACCTGGGTTATGCCCATGATCACTTCGGTGCGGGCAAGCGCCTGTACCTGGTGTACGGCCTTTTGCTGATTGGCTTCGCGATCCGGGGGCCGATTGGCCTGGTCATCCCCACCGGCGTGCTGTGCAGCTATTACCTGATCAGCCGCCAGTGGCGCCAGTTATTCAGTTTCGGCCTGCTGGCGCTGGCGCTGCTGGTGGCCGGCGTGGGCTTGCTGTTGCTGATGGCCAAGCTCAGCGGCGGCGAGAGCTTTATGCAGGATGTGATCCGCATGCAGTTCCTTGGCCGTATGGATGGCAGTGAAGGCTCCAGCGGTCCGCTGTATTACTTCACCAGTTCATTGGGCAACTACGCCCTCGCCTATCCCATGGCGCTGCTGGTACTGGTTGCCCTGTTTGCCAGTGGACGGCGCACGCCCGATCCGGCGCGGCAGTTGGTGCTGTACTGCGCGGCGGCGGCCTTGCTGGTGATGGTCGGCCTGTCGATTCCCCAGGCCAAGAAAGCGCGCTATATCCTACCCATGCTGCCGATGGCGGCGATCATTGCGGCGTATCCATTCCAGGTGGCTCACGGACGCCTGTTTGCCGGGCTGCGTGGCTTGATGCTGGGGATCTGGAGCCTGTTGCCGGCGCTGTTGGTCATCGGGCTGCTGGTGGCGCGGCCGCGTTATCCGGAGCAACTGAACCAATTGGGTCTGATCTTCGCGGTGCTCGGTGCGCTTCAGGTGCTGGCGCTGCTGGCCCTGTTGAAGGTGCAATGGCGGCCCGTGGGGCCGGCTTTTGCCGCGGTACTGGCGGTGTGGGCGAGTTACATCATGGTCGTTGAACCGTTGGTGCGCAGTGTCTATGACACGCGCACCTTCACGCTGCAGGTCCACGAACAGGTCATGAAGCAGCGCGCACCGGTGGTGTTGCACGCTCTGGGCAAAGACGCCAAGGCGATCAAGTACATGGTCAACCTCGACTGCGACCAGGTGCCGCTGTTCACCCAGGTGCCTGCCGACCTGAAGCCGCTGCAAGCACCCGCCTGGCTGGTGATGAGCGAGGCAGACTACGAAGGGCTGACGGATCCGCGTTTTCGCAACCTGACCCCGACGCTGACCGGCGAGTTCGACCGCAACCCATACGTGCTCCTGCACCTGGTTAAAGCTGCCCAGCCCTGAAGGCGGGTAGCCCAGGGAAACGTCCTACATAGATATGCGTAATGACTGGAGCGCTTTCCCTTCCCCGCGCCTGAAACCCAACGATAAACTCCGTCGCCGAGTGCGTTAATTAATAACCACCCTGCTGACGGGGCTCGGTGTTGCACACCCTACATAACGACAAGGACGCCGTAGACCAAAGTGTTTATGGCCTGCAAGAGGACGATGCCGTGGCCGATGACCGATTTTTCGACACCCCTTCACCGCTCACCCGGGACCAGGTGCGTGTGGGGTATATCCCTGTACCGAAACTGGATCGCTTGATGGGATTGCGCGATGCGTTGGTCGCCTTGAAGGGCCCCCTGGCTGATGATCCCCGGCTGCAGGAAAACCTGCAGAAACGCCTGTTCGATGAAGAACACAACCGGCGCGTGTTGGGTGAAGTGAGTGGCTTGGTCCGAGTGATCCGGCTTTAACTGCATTAACTTTGCATTCAACCTGCATTAATATGCATTAGCGCCCCTGCCTGGCGGGCGGCACACTACGCAGGTTCCTCCCCCAAGTTGGAACTTTCAAAGGGCTTTTCCGGGAAACCAGACAAGCCTTTTTTTTCGCCCGTTGTTTATGGACCTTTTTCATGCTCGCTCGCTGGTTACCCGCTGCTATCAACACTCGCCCCACCGAATGGAGCCGTGCCGCCATTGGCATGGCCCTGGGCACTTTGTTCAGCGTCTGGCTGTGTGGCCAGGTGTTTGGCATGGAGGTCGGCTTGCACCTGCTCGGCCCACTTGGCGCCTCCGCGGTACTGCTGTTTGCCGTGTCGTCGGGCGCCTTGGCACAACCCTGGTCGATCATCGGCAGTTACCTGTGTGCGGGGGTGGTTGCACTGCTGGTTGCACGCGTACTGGGGCCGACCCTGGGCAGTGCGTGCCTGGCGGCCGGGATGACCGTGATCCTGATGTGCTGGCTGCGCTGCCTGCACCCGCCGGCCGGTGGGTTGGCCATGACCCTGGTGCTGGCCGACCCGGCATCCGCCGCCCTCGGCTGGTATGAACTGGCGCCCGTCTTGCTCGGTGCCGCTACGCTGTTGGCCTGCGCCCTGGCCTACAACAACGCCACCCGTATCCGGTATCCCAAGGGGACCGTGGAAACACCGGCAGCGGTCATTGGCCAGCCCGCCACCGTGACCGACCCGGCTATTACCGCCGTCGATCTGAAGCTGGCCCTGGCTGAGATGGAGCAGTTCTACGACATCGAACCTACCGAGCTGGAGCAATTGATCCACGCGGCCGAGAACCATGCACGCCGGCGCAGTATTGGCGAAGTGCTGTCCAGTCGAGTGGCCTGAAGTCGCTCTTTTTGTCTGCATAAATGCAAAAACGACCTGCATGATTCAGGGTTGTACGGGGCAAATTTGCACTGGTACGATCACGGGATGGCCCGTCTGCGGGCCGCTCGACAAAGAACAATAAAAGCAGGGAGTTAGAGATGACTGCTCAGGTTTCATCAGAGGCAAGCCGTACCCACGGGCCTCAGGACGAGGTACTCGCCGACGTCCGCAACCACATCGGCCACCTCACCCTCAACCGCCCCGCCGGCCTGAACGCCATCACCCTCGACATGGTCCGCCGCCTCACACAGCAATTGGAGGCCTGGGCGGATGACCCCAGGATTTATGCCGTGGTCCTGCGCGGTGCCGGCGAAAAAGCCTTCTGCGCCGGGGGCGATATTCGCTCCCTGTACGACAGCTTCAAGGCGGGCGACACCCTGCACGAAGACTTCTTCGTGGAGGAATACGCCCTCGACCTGTTGATCCACCATTACCGCAAACCCGTACTGGCCCTGATGGATGGCTTCGTGCTGGGCGGCGGCATGGGCCTGGTGCAAGGCGCGGACCTGCGTGTGGTCACCGAGCGCAGCCGCCTGGCCATGCCTGAAGTCGCCATCGGTTATTTCCCGGATGTGGGCGGCAGTTACTTTCTGCCGCGCATCCCTGGGGAGCTGGGAATCTACCTGGGCGTCACCGGCGTGCAGATCCGGGCCGCCGACGCCCTGTACTGCGGGCTGGCGGACTGGTATCTCGACAGCACCAGGCTGGACGACCTCGACCAGAAACTCGACCGCCTGCACTGGCAGGAGTCGCCGCTGAAGACCCTGCAAGGCGTGCTGGCCAAGCTCGCCGTGCAACAACTGCCTGACGCGCCCCTGGCGGCATTGCGTCCGGCCATCGACCACTTCTTCGCCCTGCCCGACGTGCCGAGCATCGTCGAGCAGTTGCAGCAAGTAACCGTGGCCGACAGCCATGAATGGGCACTGACCACCGCCAGCCTGATGCAGACCCGCTCGCCCCTGGCCATGGCCGTCACCCTCGAGATGCTGCGCCGGGGCCGCCGCCTGCCACTGGAGCAATGTTTTGCCCTGGAGTTGCACCTGGACCGCCAATGGTTCGAACGTGGTGATCTGATCGAGGGCGTGCGCGCTCTGATCATCGACAAGGACAAGACCCCGCGCTGGAACCCGCCAAATCTCCACGGGCTGGACCCCAGCCATGTCGGGAGCTTCTTTCATCACTTCGACCAGGTTGTGAGCTAAGTCATGCAAGATATTGAATACACTGAAGAACAAGTGATGATTCGCGACATGGCTCGCGACTTTGCCCGCAATGAAATCGCGCCTTACGCGCAAGCCTGGGAAAAAGCCGGCTGGATCGATGATGCCCTGGTGGCCAAGATGGGCGAACTCGGCCTGCTGGGCATGGTGGTCCCCGAAGAATGGGGCGGCACCTACATCGACTACGTGGCCTACGCTCTGGCAGTGGAAGAGATTTCCGCCGGCGATGGCGCCACCGGCGCATTGATGAGTATCCATAATTCAGTGGGTTGCGGGCCAATCCTCAACTACGGCTCAACCGAACAGAAAAACACTTGGCTGGCCGAACTCGCCAGTGGCCAGGCCATTGGCTGCTTCTGTCTCACCGAACCTCAGGCAGGCTCCGAAGCGCACAACCTGCGCACCCGTGCCGAGCTGCGTGACGGCCAATGGGTGATCACCGGCGCCAAGCAGTTCGTCAGCAATGGCAAGCGCGCCAAGCTGGCGATCGTGTTTGCCGTGACCGACCCGGACCTGGGCAAGAAAGGCATTTCGGCGTTCCTGGTGCCCACCAACACGCCCGGTTTCGTGGTGGACCGCACCGAACACAAGATGGGTATTCGGGCGTCGGACACCTGTGCGGTCACGCTCAACCAATGCTGCGTGCCCGAGGCCAACTTGCTCGGCGAGCGCGGCAAGGGCCTGGCGATCGCCCTGTCCAACCTCGAAGGTGGCCGCATCGGCATTGCCGCCCAGGCCCTGGGGATCGCCCGTGCAGCCTTTGAAGCGGCACTGGCCTACGCCCGTGACCGTGTGCAGTTCGACAAGGCGATCATCGAACACCAGAGCGTGGCCAACCTGCTGGCCGACATGCAAACCCGCCTCAACGCCGCGCGCTTGTTGATCCTGCACGCCGCACGCCTGCGCAGTGCCGGCAAGCCGTGCCTGTCGGAAGCGTCCCAGGCCAAGCTGTTCGCTTCGGAAATGGCCGAAAAGGTCTGCTCATCGGCCATGCAGATTCATGGCGGCTATGGCTACCTGGAGGATTACCCGGTGGAGCGTTACTACCGCGATGCGCGGATCACGCAGATTTACGAAGGGACCAGCGAGATTCAACGGATGGTGATTGCGCGGGAGCTGAAGCACTATCCGCTGTGACCGCGCTCCAGCGCGCCATGTTGATCATTCCCACGCTCTGCGTGGGAATGCCTCCTGGGACGCTCCGCGTCCCGCCTAGGCAAGGGTGACGCAGAGCGTCACTGGCTGCATTCCCACGCGGAGCGTGGGAACGATCGATCCAGCAGGTTATTTGTCCTTGAACGCTGGTGCGCGTTTGGCCACGAACGCCGCCATGCCTTCCTTCTGATCCAGCGTGGCGAACGCCGCATGGAAAACGCGGCGTTCGAAGCGCACGCCTTCCGACAGGCTCACTTCAAACGCGCGGTTCACGCTTTCCTTGACCATCATGCTGATCGGCACCGACTTGCCCGCGATCAGCGTGGCGACCTTCAGCGCTTCCTCCAGCAACTCATCGGCCGGGACGATACGCGCCACGATCCCGCAACGCTCTGCCTCTACTGCATCGATGAAACGCCCGGTCAGGCACATTTCCATGGCCTTGGCCTTGCCCACCGCGCGGGTCAGACGCTGGGTGCCGCCCATGCCCGGCAGCACGCCGAGGTTGATTTCCGGCTGGCCGAACTTGGCGCCGTCGCCCGCCAGGATGAAGTCGCACATCAAGGCCAGCTCGCAGCCGCCGCCCAAGGCAAAACCGTTGACCGCCGCGATGATCGGCTTGCGGCGGTTGGCCACGCGGTCGCTGTCGCTGAACAGGTCGTCGAGGTAGATCTGCGGGTAGGTCAGCTCGGCCATTTCCTTGATGTCGGCGCCGGCGGCAAAGGCTTTTTTCGAGCCGGTCAGCACGATGCAACCGATCTCGGGGTTGGCTTCCAGGCTGTCCAGCGCCTGGTTCAACTCGCTGACCAATTGCGCGTTCAAGGCGTTCAGTGCCTGCGGGCGGTTCAGGGTGATCAACCCGACGCGGTCTTGGATTTCGAGCAAAATCGTTGCGTAACTCATGTAGCGGCTCCTTAGAGATTGCGTGAGATGACCATGCGTTGAATATCGCTGGTGCCTTCGTAGATCTGGCAGACCCGCACATCGCGGTAGATCCGCTCCAGGGGGAAGTCGGCGAGATAACCGTAACCGCCCAGGGTTTGCAAGGCGGCCGAACAGACCTTCTCGGCCATTTCCGAGGCGAACAGCTTGGCCATGGACGCCTCTACCAGCGCTGGCTGGCCGCTGTCACGCAGGGCGGCGGCGTAATGCACCATCTGTCGCGCCACGGCGATCTGGGTGGCCATGTCCGCCAGGCGAAACGCCACGGCCTGGTGTTCGATCAACGGCTTGCCGAAGCTTTCGCGCTCCCGGGCGTAATCCCGCGCGGCTTCGAAGGCGGCCCGGGCCATGCCTACCGATTGCGCGGCAATCCCCACGCGACCGCCTTCGAGGTTGGCCAGGGCGATCTTGTAGCCTTCGCCCTCCTCGCCCAGTCGGTTGGCCACGGGTACCTTCACGTCCTCGAACAGAATCTGACACGTGTCGGAGGCATGCTGCCCCAGCTTGTCTTCGACCCTTGCCACGCTGTAGCCCGGCGAGTCGGTGGGCACGATAAACGCGCTGATCCCGCGCTTGCCCGCTGTCGGGTCAGTGACGGCGAACACAATCACCACCCCGGCATTCTGCCCGGAGGTGATGAACTGCTTGCAGCCGTTGAGCACGTAGTGATCGCCGTCCAGACGTGCGCGGGTTTTCAGGCTGCTGGCATCGGAACCGGCCTGGGGCTCGGTCAGGGCAAATGCTCCGAGCATCGCGCCGCTGGCCAGGGGGGTAAGGAACTGTGCCTTTTGCTGATCGGTGCCGAACTTGAGGATCGGCACACAGCCCACCGAGTTGTGCACGCTCATGATGGTCGAGCAGGCGCCGTCACCGGCGGCGATTTCCTCCAGGGCCATGGCATAGGCCAGGTAGCCGGTGTCGCAACCGCCCCACTGTTCCGGCACCAACATGCCGAAAAAGCCCAGTTCGGCCATTTCACCGATGGCCTCCCTGGGGAAGCGGTGTTCACGGTCCCACTCGGCGGCGAAGGGTTTCAGGCGTTCCTGGGCAAATTGCCCGGCCGCCTCGCGGATTTGCAGCTGTTCTTCATTGGGGAGCATGGGCTGCCTCTGAGATAAAAAGCCTTAATACAGGCATTCGACGGCCATGGCCGTGGCTTCGCCGCCGCCGATGCAAATGGCGGCCACCCCACGTTTGAGGCCTTTTTGGCGCAGGGCTGACAGCAGCGTGACCAGGATCCGCGCGCCGGAAGCACCGATCGGATGGCCCAACGCACAGGCACCGCCGTGAACATTGACCTTGGCATGGGGGATTTCCAGCTTGCTCATGGTCACCAGGCTGACCACCGCAAAGGCTTCGTTGATCTCGAACAAGTCAACTTCGCCCAGATTCCAGCCGGTCTTGCTCATCAGCTTGCGAATTGCGCCAACCGGTGCCACCGGGAACAGCCCCGGCTCATCGGCAAAGGCCGCGTGCCCGTGAATCACAGCCAAGGGTTTCAGGCCGCGCTGCTGCGCTTCGGACTGACGCATCAGCAGCAACGCCGCCGCGCCGTCGGAGATCGAGCTGGAGTTGGCCGCCGTGACCGTGCCGCCTTCGCGGAACGCCGGTTTGAGGCTGGTGATCTTGTCCAGCTTGGCCTTGGGTGGCTGCTCGTCATGCAGGATGGTTTTCTGCTCTTTGCCGACGGTGACCTGTATCGGCACGATTTCGGCGGCGAAGCTGCCGTGGGTGATGGCTTCCTGGGCGCGGGTCAGGGAGGCAATGGCAAACGCGTCCTGGGCCTCGCGGCTGAAGCCATTGTGCATGGCGCAGTCTTCGGCGAAGGTGCCCATCAGACGGCCTTTTTCATAGGCGTCTTCCAGGCCGTCGAGGAACATGTGGTCGAGTACCCTGCCATGGCCCATGCGATAACCGCTGCGGGCACGGTCCAGCAGATAGGGCGCGTTGGACATGCTTTCCATGCCGCCGGCAATCGCCACATCGACACTGCCCGCCACCAGCGCATCGTGGGCCAGGATTGCGGCCTCCATGCCCGAACCGCACATTTTGTTGAGGGTGGTGCAACGGGTGGCCTTGTCCAGCCCGGCACCGAGCGCCGCCTGGCGTGCCGGGGCCTGTCCGAGCCCGGCCGGCAGCACACAACCGAACAGCACTTCATCCACGGCATCGGGTGCGATACCGGCGCGCTCGACCGCCGCGCGTATGGCGGCAGAGCCCAGTTGCGGCGCGGTAAGGCCCTTGAGGTCGCCCTGGAACCCGCCCATGGGCGTGCGCACGGCGCTGACAATAACGATGGGATCGTTCATGACGCTGTCTCCTTACTTGGCTGCCATGCGCAAGGCACCGTCGAGACGGATCACCTCGCCATTGAGCATGCTGTTTTCAATGATGTGTCGCACCAGAGCGGCGTATTCGTCGGGTTTGCCCAGGCGTGGCGGGAACGGTACGCCAGCGGCCAGGGAATCGCGCACTTCCGGGGTCATGCCGGCCATCATCGGCGTTTCGAAAATGCCGGGGGCGATGGTCATCACCCGAATGCCGAAGCGCGCAAGCTCACGGGCAGCGGGTAAGGTCAGGCTGGCAATCGCGCCCTTGGAGGCCGAATACGCGGCCTGACCGATCTGCCCGTCAAACGCGGCGACCGATGCAGTGTTGATGATCACCCCGCGTTCGCCATCGGCGTTCGCGTCGGTTTCAGCGATGGCGGCGGCGGCCAGGCGCAGCAGGTTGAAGCTGCCGATCAGGTTGACATTGATCACCTGGGCAAAGTTGGCCAGGCCATGGGGGCCGTTTTTGCCGAGGATTTTCTCGCCGCGCACCACACCGGCGCAGTTGACCAGGCCATGCAAACCGCCAAACGCGGCGACGGCCGCCTGCACGGCGGCTTCGGCGGCGGCTTCCTGGCTGATGTCCGCCACGGCGCTGCGCGCGTTGTCACCCAACTGCCTGGCCTTGGCGGCGACGGCGTCGGCGTTCAGGTCGACCAGCATTACCTTGGCGCCAGCGGCGACGAGCATCTCGGCCGTGGCCGCGCCGAGGCCCGAAGCGCCGCCGCTGACCAGGAATACCTTGTTTTCAATCTGCATCATCGTTTCCTTAAAAGTGGGTCACGCAACGGCCGCCTGGGCCTTCGCGATTTCCTGGTTACGCAAAATGAAGCGTTGCAACTTGCCGCTCGGGGTCTTGGGCAAGTCGCTGACAAATTCGATTTCCCGTGGGTAGGCATGGGCAGCCAGACGCTTGCGCACGTGCTGGCGCAGCTCCTCGGCCAGTTCCGGGTTGGCGCGGTACTGTTCGCTGAGCACCACGAAGGCCTTGACCAGCTCGGTGCGCTCCGGGTCGGGTTTGCCGACCACGGCGGCTTCGATCACGGCGGGGTGTTCGATCAACGCACTTTCCACATCGAACGGGCCGACCCGGTAGCCGGAGGTGGTGATCACGTCGTCACTGCGCCCCACGAAGCTGATGCTGCCGTCGGGGTTCAGCTCCACCGTGTCGCCGCTGAGGTAATACTTGCCGACGAAGGCCTTGGTCTTCACGCCGTCATAGCCGGCGAACCAGCACATTGGCGATTGTTCGCGGTCGATTGCCAGAATGCCCGGCTGGCCGGCGGGCAGTTCCTGACAGTCCTCGTCCAGCACCACGATGCGATGCCCTGGCGAGGCAAAACCCGCCGAGCCCACATGCACCGGATGCTCCAGGCCATGGTGGTTGCACAGCACCATGCCCAGTTCGGTCTGGCCGTAGTGGTCGTGGATGGTCACGCCCAGGTGGTCGGCGAACCAGCGGATCACTTCCGGGTTGAGCGGCTCGCCGGCGCTGCTGACGATGCGCAACCGGCCCTTGATCGCGCGGGCGAACTGCTCGCCACCGGCGATCAGCAAGCGATACGCCGTGGGGGAACCGGTCAGGTTGGTGATGCCATATTTGTTGATCACCCGGCAGGTGCTTTCCAGGGTGAACGGGCCGTCGTAGAAGGTGATCGGGTGGCCCATGGACAACGGCCCGGTCACACCGAAGTAGATGCCATAGGCCCAGCCCGGGTCGGCAACGTTCCAGAATGCGTCGTCGGGGCGCAGGTCCACTGCGTCGCGGGTGTAGCTCTGAAATGCGACGATGGCCTTGAGCGGCACCGACAACGCCTTCGAGGGCCCGGTGGTGCCCGAGGTGAACATCAGCAGGAACGGATCATCCGCACCGAGCAGCACGGGCTCGCACACATTGGAATGGTTGGGCAGCTCAGCCCAGAAACTGAAATCGCCCCGCACAATGCCTTCACCGCGAGCGCCGCCGACCGTGACGATGGTCGGGCAACCTTCCACTTCGACCAGCTTGGGGCGATTGACCGCATCGGTGACCACCAGCGCAGCCCCCGAACTGCTCAAACGGTGCTCGATGGCCTTGGGCCCGAACGCGGTAAACAACGGCTGATAGACCGCGCCGATGCGCCAGGTGGCGAATACCACCACCAGCAATTCGGCAGTACGCGGCAGCGGGCCCGCCACACGGTCACCGCGCTTGACGCCCTGAGCCAGCAGAAAGTTGGCAAAACGCGCGGCCTGGTCCTGCAAATCGGTAAAGGTCGAAGTGGCACTGCGCCCGTCCTTGCCTTCCCAAAACAGCGCGATACGCCCGGGCAGCGCGTGGCGGTCGCAACACTCCACGCAGGCGTTCAACCCTTGCAAGGTGCCGGACAGTGCCGCATTGACGGTGTACTGGTAATCGAACCCGGTGGAGGCAGCCAAGTAATCGCGCATCGTTTCAAATCCTTCTGTGTTTTTATTTTCAGGACGCAAACCGTGGAAATAGTCGCTCCAGAGCACCGGAGCGGCAATGGTCAAAGCCTTCAACGTGGTTGACTGGTTTGGCCAATGCCGCCCTTGATCATAGACCTCGCTGATGAGTCGGTCGGCCCAAGCGATTGGACGCCCTGCCAGCCAGCTTCTAACCTGTTGGCCTGCGCCACCGAAGAAGCTTCCTGATGATCGTTCGTCCCAAACCCAACCTCCTGGGCATCCTGTTTTCCCTCAAGGGCTCGATTGCCAAGCGTATTGCCCTGCGCAGCCTGCTGGTGACCTTGCTGGCGTCGGTGATCGTGTTGGTGGAGACCTGGCACCCGGCGTATTTTTCCAAGGTCAATGCCACGCCGTTCACCTTGCTGGGCTTGTCGCTGTCGATCTTCATGAGCTTTCGCAACAATGCCTGCTACGACCGCTGGTGGGAGGGGCGCAAGCAGTTGGGGCAGATGATCATCGAGGTGCGTTCGCTGATCCGCGAGACCCAGATGCTGGCCGACGAGGCAGAGCGCGCACATCTGTTGCGCGGTTTGTGCGGGTTTGCCCATGGTTTGATCGCGCGCTTGCGGCTCGAGGATGAGCGCCAGGCGGTGCAACCCTGGATTGGGCTGGCGGCCGGCCATCCGAATGTGCCGGATCAGGTGCTGCAACAGGTGGGCGGGCGTTTTTCCGCGCTGGCCGAACAAGGTGTGATCAGCGAGTGGCGTTACACCCAGCTGGAGACCCGGTTGGTCAGTCTGAGCCAGGTGCAGGCGTCATGCGAGCGCATCAAGCACACACCGCTGCCCTTCCCTTACACCCTGCTGCTGCACCGCACCATCTACCTCTTCTGCATTTTGCTGCCGTTCGCCATGGCCGAGCCCTTGGGCTGGTTGACGCCGGTGTTCACCGCCATCGTCAGTTACACCTTCTTTGGCCTTGATGAAATCGGCGATGACCTTGAAGACCCGTTCGGTTTCGACGAAAACGATCTGCCGTGCAACGCCCTTCTGCGTACCCTGGAGCGGGACGTGCTGGCGGCCCTCGGTGACAGCGATTTGCCGCCTGTCCTGGAACCGCTGGAGTACGTGCTGACCTGAGGCGGGTTTGACACTCGCGGTGGTCTGACCGAAGCTGATGGCTTTGTACTAGCCTCCTTCGCTCTCGGACGCCTGCATGTCAAAGTCACGCCGTTACTCCATCGTCGGCCTGTGCGCCCTGCTGTTTATCGTGCTGATCACCTGGTATTTCTCCCGCTCCACACCGGTCGCCGTGCCGCCGGCGATTGCCCACGGCTACGCCAAGGCGCTGAGACAGGCGCACAACGGCGAGCCTGGCGCCGCCCGCGTGCTGTACCAGCAACTGGGACGTCCGGACCTGTCGCCCGAGCGCCGCGCGGCCCTGCATGCCGAACTGCCTAATTATCCGAGCCCTCAGGCGTTGAAACTGGCCGACAAAGACCTGGCCAATGACGCGCCGCTGGTGCGTGAAGCGGCGATCCACAGCATCGTCGGCCTGGTGCCCACCGGCCAGCGCACCCTGCTGCTCGGTCCGGTGCTGGATGACCCCGAACAAGACGTACGCTTCGCCGCTGCCAACGCGCTGCTGGGTCTGTCCCCGGACACCCTGGGTCTGTATTTCGGGCCGTTGCAGCAGGTGCTCGACGAATTCGTGAAGAAGCTCAAGGGGCAGCCCGAAACCGCCGAGGGCTGGATTCAGCTCGCGCGTTTGTACATTCACAGCGCGCTGTTGCCCGATGCGCAACATGCACTGGAGCAAGCCGTACGCCTGCAACCGGACAACCTGCAGGCGGTGGTGGCGCAGATCGAGTTGCTGGATAAACAAGGCAAGACCGACGAATCGCGCCAGTTACTGGCCCGGCAGTTGGCGGCACATCCGGATTCGGCCTATCTGCAACACGCCCTGGGCCTGTGGCTGCTGCACCATGGCGAGCGCCCGTATGCGCTGTTGGGGTTGTCGAAAGCGGTGGAGCTGGAGCCGGATAACCAGGATTACCGCTACGACCTCGCCACCACCTTGCACGCGCAACAGGAACTGGAAGCCGCTCAGCGCCAACTGGAAGACATCCTTCAACGTCACCCGGCCAATCGCAAGGCGCGGGTGCTGCTGGTCAATTACTGGAAGGAATCCGGCCAGTTGCAGAACGTGCAGGTGCTGCTGGCACAACTCGAACAGCAGAACCCGGATGACCCGGCCTTGCAACAAGGCCTGTAGCCACTCCAAAAAGTTGCAAATCCCACCGCGCCCCGTAAAAGCGTGGAACCGCCACAAACCGTTACGGTCAAGTGAATATGGCGCGCCCAGAGCGGCGCGTACCTCTACTTGTACATGACATGAGGGCAGTCCTTGTCTACATCCAACGCGCTGTTGAGTGAAAAGGCGGCCACCGGGATCGAAGGTCTTGACGACATTCTGGCTGGTGGGCTGGCACGCAGCCATCTGTTCTTGCTGGAGGGTGAACCCGGTACCGGTAAAACCACCGTGGCCCTGCACTTTTTGCGGGCCGGTGCGCAAAACGGTGAACGCTCGCTGTACATCACCCTGTCGGAAACCGAGCGCGAACTGCGCCAGGGCGCCAGTTCCCATGGGTGGGAGCTGGATGACAACATCGAAATATTCGAGCTGACCCCACCGGAAAACCTGCTGAATGCCGAGCATCAGCAGAGTCTGTTGTATTCCTCCGACCTGGAGCTGGGGGAAGCCACCCGACAGATTTTCGAAGTGGTCGAGCGGGTAAAGCCGACCCGGGTGGTCATCGACAGCCTGTCTGAAATTCGGCTGCTGGCACAAAGCTCACTGCGTTATCGTCGGCAGATCCTGGCGATCAAGCATTATTTCGTGCGCTACGATGCCACTGTGCTGCTGCTGGACGACCTCACCACCGAAGCCCTCGACAAAACCGTGCACAGTGTGGCCCATGGCGTGATTCGCCTGGAGGAACTGACGCCCAACTATGGCGCCGAACGCCGCCGGGTTCGCGTAGTCAAGTACCGTGGTCAGAAGTACCGTGGCGGTTTCCATGACTTCACCATCATGCAGGACGGCGTGCACGTCTTCCCTCGTCTGGTGGCGGCCGAACACCGCAGTGGCTATGTACGCGAAACCCTCACCAGTAGCATTCGCGAGCTCGATGCCTTGCTGGGTGGAGGTATAGAAACCGGCTCCAGCAGCCTGATCCTCGGCCCGGCAGGTACCGGCAAGTCGCTGATTTCGATGATATTCGCTACCGCCGCCGTCGCCCGAGGCGAAAAGGCTGCCTTGTTCATTTTCGATGAAGAACTGGGGCTGTTGTTCGAGCGCATGAAACACATGGGCATCGATCTGCAGGCCCTGCAAGCCACCGGCAACCTGCTGATCGAGCAAGTCGACGCCGCCGAATTGTCCCCCGGCGAGTTTTCCCACCGCGTACGACGCTGCGTCGATGAGCGCGGCATCAAGACGGTGGTGATCGACAGCGTCAACGGTTATCAAGCCGCGATGCCGGAAGAGAACGCGCTGATCCTGCACATGCACGAACTGCTGCTGTACCTCAACCGGCGCGGTGCGGCGACCTTCATGACCGTTGCCCAGCATGGTCTGGTGGGCGACATGCAGGCCCCGGTGGACATTACGTACCTGGCCGACACCGTCATCCTGCTGCGTTACTTCGAAGCCCTGGGCAAGGTGCGTCGCGCCATCTCGATCATCAAGAAACGCACCGGCAGCCATGAGTCGACGATTCGCGAATACCGCATCGGCGCTCAGGGCATGACCATCGGTGAGCCTCTGGAAGCGTTCCAGGGCGTGCTGCGCGGCGTTCCCAACTACATGGGCGCAGGCGCTCCACTGCTCAAGGACAATGGTCAGTGAGCAACTTGCCTCCCGTTTCCGAACGCGCAATTGTTCTCGCCCCGCTGGGGCGTGACAGTACCCTGGCGTTGATGATGCTCAACGAAGCCGGCTACCACGGTATCGTCGCCGACAGCCTGGTAACAATGTGCGAGGCGTTGGAACAAGGCGCAGGATTGCTGATCATCGCAGCGGAAGCGTTGCACGGCGTCGATCTTGAGCCGCTGCTGGAGCAATTGCACCAGCAACCGGCCTGGTCTGATTTGCCCATTGTCTTGATGACCCATCACGGCGGCAGCGAGCAGAACGGCTCGTCGCACCTGAGTGGTCTGCTGGGTAATGTCACGTTTCTGGAGCGGCCTTTTCACCCCGTCACTCTGATCAGCCTGGTGAGCGCGGCTCTGCGCGGGCGGCGCCGTCAGTATGAGGCCCGTGACCGCCTGGTGGACTTGAGCCAGAGCGAGCAGCGCCTGCAAAGCACCCTGGAAACCCTCGAGCAACAGGTGGAAGAACGCACCGCGCAGCTGCGTCACAACGAAGATGCGCTGCGCCAGTCGCAGAAAATGGAAGCGGTCGGCCAATTGACCGGCGGCATCGCCCATGACTTCAACAACATGCTCACCGGCATCATCGGCAGCCTGGAACTGCTGCGCAGGCGCGTTGCCCGGGGCAGGCTGGACGACATCGACAGCCTGATCGACCTGGGCGTAACCTCGGCCAACCGTGCTGCCGGCCTCACCCACCGTCTGCTGGCGTTTTCACGGCGTCAGTCTCTGGACTCCAAGCCCGTGGAGCTCAACCATCTGGTGACCTCCATGGGCGAGTTGCTGCAACGCAGCATCAATGAAAGCATCGCCCTGGACATGCGCCTGGATGGCCAACTGTGGACCGCCGAAGCGGATCCCAACCAACTGGAAAGTGCCCTGCTCAACCTGGTCATCAACGCCCGGGACGCCATGCCCAACGGCGGCAAGCTGGTGGTGGAAACCACCAACCGCCACCTCGACAGCGTATTCACGGCGGCCTATGGCAGCTTGAAGCCCGGTGACTACGTGGAACTGAGCGTCAGCGACACCGGCTGCGGTATCCCGGAGGGCGTGATCAGCCGCGTGTTCGACCCCTTCTTCACCACCAAGCCGATCGGCCAGGGCACCGGCCTGGGTCTGTCGATGATCTACGGCTTTGCCCGCCAGTCCCATGGTCATGTGACGATTCACAGCGAAGTCGACAAGGGCACCACGGTCAGCCTGTTCCTGCCGCGCTTCATGGGTGAAGTCGCAGCAGAAGAAGCCGTGAATCCGGCGCTGTTGCCGTTCGCCAATGCCGGCGAGACCGTGCTGATCGTCGAGGATGATCCGGCGGTGCGGGTGCTGGTCAGCGTCGTACTCAAGGAGCTGGGATATGGTTTTGTCGAGGCCGGTGACGCCGATACGGCGGTGCCGATCATCGAATCCGACCAGCGCATCGACCTGTTGATCAGTGATGTCGGGCTGCCGGGCATGAACGGCCGCCAGTTGGCCGAAATCGGCCGGCAGATTCGTCCCGACCTCAAGGTGCTGTTTATCACGGGCTATGCCGAGCATGCGGCGGTGCGAGGCGGGTTCCTCGACCCGGGCATGCAGTTGATCACCAAACCGTTCACCTTCGACCTGCTGACGGCCAAGGTTCGGGAGATGATCCGGAACTGACTGAAGCCGCTCAGGGCTGCGGCGCAGCCCTGCGGGGGTTCAGGCCAGCAAGCGCTGAATGTGCTCCTGCAACGTATCCAGGTCGAACGGTTTGGCCAGGATCGGTGCGTTGCGCGTGATCGGGCTGTTGCAGTCGAGAATTTCCTGCGGATAACCGCTGATGAAGATCACCTTCAGTTCCGGACGCAGCTTGATCGCAGGCTCGGCAATCTGTACCCCGGAAATGCCACCCGGCAGACGGTAGTCCGTGACCATCAGGTCCAGGTGCGGCTTGGTCGCAAGAATTTCGAAGGCCTGCTCCCCGTCGATCGCCTTCAACACCCGATAGCCCAGGCCCGCCAGGTATTCACCCAGCACAAACATAATGGATTCGTCGTCCTCGACGATGAGAACGACATCTTGTGCATCTTCACTCATGGGAAGCCTTTGTCCGGTCAATAGCTGCAATTACGACCATGGGGTCACGCAGAGGTTGCGTTGCGCCGACGATTGATTTCATGCCGAGGCGTCAAGCGGCAGGCACATGCGAAACAACGCACCCTCGCCGATCCGGCTTTCGACTTCGATGGTGCCGCCATGGGCCACGACGATCTGCTCGGAAATGAACAGGCCCAGGCCCAGCCCCGCCGCCACATGGCTGGCGGACACACGCTCGAACTGCTGGAAAATACGTTTCTGGTTCTCTTCGCTGATGCCGATGCCGCGGTCACGCACCTCCACCCGAGCCTCGCCGTGTTCGGCATACACCCGCACGTCCACCGGGCTCTTGGCTCCATAGCGCAAGGCGTTGGTCAGCAGATTGGTAATCACCTGTTCGATACGGAACTCATCCCAATGACCTTCCACAGGGCCTTCGGCCACCAGGTGCATGGACGATTCCGCCGCCGCCACTTGCGGGGCAAAGTTCTCCACCAGGTTATTGACCAATTGCGCCAGATCGAACCGAGCCGGACGAATCGACAATTTGCCGGTGCGGATGCGCGACACGTCGAGCATGTCTTCGATCAGACGGATCAGACTCTGGATCTGACGTTCATCGCGGTCGACCATGGCATGCATCTTGTCCAGGGTGAACGCAGCGGCGTTGTCTCGCGCCAGGTGCATCTTGCGCAACTGGGTCTCCAGGATCAGCCCGTTGAGCGGCGTTCGCACTTCGTGGGCGACGATCGACATGAAGTCGTCGCGCATGCGCACCGCCTGCTCCAATTCGGCCTGGGTGGCCTGCAGGCGCGTCAGTAACAGCTCCTGTTCACGCCGGCTGCGCTCCAGGGCTTCGACCTGCTGCTTCATGGCCTTGCTCTGGCGATACAGGTCGACGAATACGTTGACCTTGCTTTTCACCGCGTGGATATCCAGCGGTTTGTGCAGGAAGTCCACGGCGCCGCTCTCATAGCCCTTGAAGGCGTAATTGAGTTCACGGCCAGCGGCGCTGACGAACACAATCGGAATGTTTTTGGTTTTCTCGGTACCGCGCATCAATTCGGCCAGCTCGAAACCGTTCATGCCGGGCATCTGCACGTCGAGAATCGCCATGGCGAACTCGTGCTCCAGCAACAGTGACAAGGCCTCGTCGGCGCTCAATGCCTTGAACACCTGGCGATCCTCGCGCTTGATCAGCGCTTCGAGGGCCAGCAGGTTTTCCGGCAGATCGTCGACGATCAGCAATTTGGCCTGGATGGGACTTAGCATGGGGAGGATTCCAGGGAAGCCAGCAGCGAGCCAATGCGGCTCAGCGGAAGAATATGGTCGGGGGTGTGCAGGGCCAGAGCCGCAAGGGGCATAACGGCAACGCGTGCTTCAGCGGGGTCTTGCACGACAGTGGTTCCGCCTTGTTGTTTGACGTGGGCCAGGCCTCGCGCACCGTCATGGTTGGCGCCCGTCAGCAGAATGGCCAGCAGGCTCCTGCCGTAGGTGTCGGCGGCAGACTCAAAGAGGAAATCGATGGCAGGCCTTGAATGGTGCACGCGATCTTCCTGGCTCAACGACAGGCTACGATCATGCTCCACCGACAAGTGATAACCGGGGCCGGCGAAATACAGGGTGCCGGGCTGGATCAGTTCCTTGTCCCGTGCTTCGACCACGGGCATCGCCACACGGCGGCCAAACACTTCTGCCAACTGGCTGCGACGTTCGTCCGGCAAGTGCAACACGGTGACGATCGGCAAACCGAAGCCTTCGCGCAGTTGCCCGAACACGGTCAGCAATGCCTCGACGCCGCCTGCGGAGGCACCGATCACGATTGCTTCTATACCCGGAACCGATACCGGGGTGGCCGCCGTTGCATTCATGATTTTCGGTAGATCCGTTCCTGCTTGACCAAGGGTTCGAACTGTTTGCCGTAGGCTGAAAAGTCCAGGGTTTCCTTGCTGCCCAGCACCAGGAAGCCGCGATGGCACAAAGATTCATGAAACAGGCCAAACGCCCGATCCTGCAACTTTTTATTGAAATAAATCAGTACGTTGCGGCATGAAATCAATTGTGTTTCGGAGAATACGCTATCGGTCGCCAGGCTGTGATCGGCAAAGGTGACATTCTCACGCAGACTCTTGTCGAAGATCGCGTAATCGTATGCCGCGGTGTAGTAGTCGGCAAATGAACGTTGCCCGCCCGCCTGCTGGTAGTTCGCGGTGTAGGCTCGCACGTTCTCCAGGGAAAAAATCCCCTGCTTGGCTTTCTCCAGGGACGCCGGGTTGATATCCGTGGCGTAAATGATCGTACGCTCCAGCAAGCCTTCCTCGCGCAGCAGAATGGCCATGGAGTACACCTCCTCCCCCGTGCTGCAACCGGCGATCCAGATCTTGATCGAGGGGTAGGTCTTGAGCAGCGGCACCACCTCCTGGCGGATCGCGAGAAAGTGCGAGGGGTCGCGAAACATCTCGCTCACCGGAATCGTCAGAAACTGCAGCAATTGCATGAACGCCGCCGGATCATGCAGCACCCGCTCCTGCAACGCGGAAATGGTGGCGCAGTCGAACTGGCGCAAGGCGTGGGCCACGCGGCGCTTGACCGACGCGCCGGAGTAGTCGCGAAAGTCGTAGCTGTACTTGAGGTAAATCGCCTCGATCAACAGGCGCAGCTCGATATCGCTGCTTTTTTCCAAAAAACTTCGCTCCACTTAAATGCGTTCCATCTTTGGCAGCCAGACGCGGATCAGTGAAAACAGACGATCCAGATCGATCGGCTTGGCCAGGTAATCGTTGGAACCCGCCGCCAGGCAGCGCTCCTGATCGTCCTTCATGGCCTTGGCCGTCACGGCGATGATCGGCAGTTTTTTCCAGCGCGGGTCCTGGCGGATCAAGGCAGTGGCCTCGTAGCCGTCCATCTCCGGCATCATCACGTCCATCAACACCAGGTCGATATCGTCGACTTCATTGAGTTTGTCGATGGCTTCGCGGCCGTTACGCCCGATCACCACCACGGCGCCTTTGTGCTCCAGGGCACTGGTCAGGGCGAAGATATTGCGCACATCGTCGTCCACCAGCAGGATCTTGCGCCCCTCGAAGACCTTGTCGCGGCTGCGTGCGGTCTTGAGCATCTTCTGGCGATCATGGGACAGCTGGGATTCGACTTTGTGCAGAAACAGTGTGACTTCGTCCAGCAACCGCTCCGGCGAGCGCGCGCCCTTGATGATGATCGAGCGTGAATACTTGCGCAGATCGGCCTCTTCATCACGGGTCAGGTTGCGCCCGGTGTAGACGATCACCGGCGGGAACGAGCAGATATCTTCGGTGGACATGCGCTTGAGCAGCTCATTGCCGAGCATGTCCGGCAGCTTGAGGTCGATGATCATGCAGTCGTAGATATTGGTGCGCAGCAGGTCCAGGGCGGCCTGGGCATACCCGACGTCGGTGATTTCGATGTCATCGTCGCCGATCAGGCGGGCAATGCTGTCGCGCTGCAAGTCATCGTCCTCCACCAGCAGCACGCGCTTGACCTTCTGGGTCAGTTTGGCTTCCAGGCGTGCGAACACGTCCTTGAGCTCTTCACGGGTGGTGGGTTTTACCGCATAACCCACCGCGCCCATGTGCATGGCGGCTTCGACGCGGTCTTCCACGGAAATCACATGCACCGGGATATGGCGGGTGTCGGCATGCTCCTTGAGCCGCTGCAACACGGTCAGGCCGGAATGATCCGGCAGGCGCATGTCCAGCAGGATGGCGTCGGGCACGTATTCTTCGGCCAGGCTGTAGCCTTCGTCCGCACCATGGGCCACCAGGCAGTGATAACCCAGTTCGTGGGCCAGGTCGAACAGGATGCGGGCGAAGTTAGGCTCGTCTTCCACCACCAGGATGCAGCGACTGGAGAAAGGCGCCTTGTCACGGTCATCGGCGAAGCGCGGAATCAACTGGGCGTCGGCCACCGGCATCGGTGACACCTTGATCGGCGTCGGTGCCGGCACAGGCGCGACCACCACTTGACGCGGCGCCTCGACCGAGGCGATGTCCTGCTCGCGTTCCACATACTGCTCCGGCAGTACCAGGGTGAAAATGCTGCCCTTGCCCGGCTCGCTGCTCACGCTGATATAGCCGCCCAGCAGCGTGGCCAGATCACGGGAAATCGACAGGCCCAGGCCGGTGCCGCCATAGCGTCGATTGGTGGTGCCGTCGGCCTGGCGGAAGGCTTCGAAGATGCTTTCCTGCTGGTCCGGGGCAATACCGATCCCTGAATCGCGCACGCTGAACGCAATGCCTTCACCCGGTGCACGGGACACCGACAGGCTGACTTCACCCTGCTCGGTGAACTTGAGCGCGTTGGACAGCAGGTTCTTGAGGATCTGCTCCAGGCGTTGGCGGTCGGTGAACAGCATGTCCGGCGTACCGTCCTGCACTTCCACCTTGAAACCGAGCTTGCGGTCAGCCGCCAGGGGTTCGAACATGCCGCGCAAACCGTCCACCAGGCGCAACACGCTGGAGGTCTCCGGACGCATTTCCAGTTTGCCGGCTTCCACCTTGGAGATATCCAGGATGTCGTTGATCAGGTTGAGCAAGTCATTGCCCGCCGAATAAATCGACTCGGCAAACTTGACCTGTTCAGCGCTGAGGTTTTCCTGGGGGTTCTCGGCCAGCAGTTTGGCCAGAATCAGCGAGCTGTTCAGCGGTGTGCGCAGCTCGTGGGACATGTTGGCGAGGAATTCGGACTTGTACTTGCTGGAGCGCTGCAACTCCTCGGCACGGTCTTCCAGCTCCCGCTGCGCTTCGTTGAGTTCGACGTTCTTGCGGTCCATGGCGTCGCGCTGCTCGGCCAGGGTCTGGGTCTGTTCAGCCAGTTGCTCGTTGGTCTGCTCAAGCTCGGCTTGTTGGGTTTCCAGGTGAGCCTGGGACTCCTTGAGGATGCGTGACTGCTCTTCCAGCTCTTCGTTGGCGGTCTTGAGTTCTTCCTGCTGCACTTGCAGCTCTTCATTGAGTTGCTGGGTCTCGGCCAAGACCTCTTGCAGACGCTGGCGATAGCGCGCCGCTTCGATGGAGGTGCCGATGTTGCCGGCAATCAGTTCCAGCAGTTCGACGTCGCGCTCTTCCAGCGGACGCAGGAAACCCAGCTCGACCACGCCATTGACGCGGTCATCATCGCTGGTCGGCATCACCAGCACGCTACGGGGGGTGCCCTCGCCCAGGCCCGAGCTGACCTTGAAATAGTCCACCGGCACATCATCCAGACGAATCAGGCGATCGAGCTGGGCGGCCTGGCCGACGATGCCCTCATCGCTGTAGATCGATTGTTCCAGTTGTTCCTGTTCACGGGAGAATCCGTAAGTGGCCACGCGCTTGAGGCCGCCGTGCTCTTCGCGCACGTACAGCGCAGCGACCGCCGAGCCCATGTATTGGGCGAAGAACTGCAGGATATTGCGCCCCAGCAGGTTCAGGGTCAGTTGACCCAGCACCTGCTCCGCCAGTTCGGTCTGGCCGTTGCGCAGCCAGGCTTGCTGTTGAAGGCGTTGTGCTGTCCTTTGTTGTGATGCGAGGTTTGCGCTGTAACTCTCTGAAAGAGATAGCAAATTCTTTCGACCGATATACGCCAGAAAGCCGCTCAGGCCCAATACGAACGCCAGGTAGAGGGTCACGCTGATAATGGTAGTGCGGGTCACATCGTCATTGCGCGCGATACGGAACTGTTGCTCCATCGCCACCGCATCGTCGTACTCCCTGCGGATCTCATCGGTCAGCCGCTTGCCCCGACCCGCCTTGACGGCGCCACGGTAGTCGCCACTGGAGCGCTGCAAGTCAATCATCGACTGAGCGTAGGTATTCCACTCCACCTGCATGGCTTCCAGGCGCTTGAGACGGTCTACTTGCTGCGGGTTGTCCGATACGAGGTCCTGCAAGTTGCGCAAGTCGGCGATGATGCGCGGCTTGGCTACTTCGTAGGGATCGAGGAAATGCTCGTCGCCGGTGATCAGGAAGCCACGCAGGCCGGTTTCCAGGTCCACCGTCAGTTTGGAGGACTCATTCAGGTTATTGATCACCCGGTCGGTGTGCTCGACCCACTTGATCACGGTCAGCAGATAGGTGATCAGGCAGACGAAAAACACCGCGCTGAGCACGCCCACACTCAGTGGCAGCGCCACGTTGCGGCTCAGCAGCGTACGAAAGCTCTTTTCATCGATGGACGACACGGGAGTCATGGGCATGCCTTGGCCTGGTACGGGAAAACCGGGAGTTTGCCCCAAAGTCGATGGCCAGGGCTATGTTTACGCGACAACTTGGCGCAAATGCCTACTGATTCATTCGAATCAAAGCGCGGGCCCAGACCGGTTTGAACGGTTCAAGCGAGACATTCCCGGCGAATGCCTTCACAATGCCATCCCCAAGCCGGGAACTTGCCGAGATTGTCATGACTCATTAGAGGATGGTCTGTATTCGATCAAGACCTGCACCTCCACTTCTCGGGAACCCTACTTATGTCCGCCGCTGCCTCCACCATCCTTGTAGTCGAAGATGACGCTATCGTACGCATGCTGATCGTCGATGTACTTGAAGAACTGGAGTTTCAGGTGCTTGAGGCCGCCGATGCCAAAGAGGCCCTCACGATCGTCAATGCCCCGGATCAGGTTATCGACCTGATGATGACCGACGTCGGCCTGCCTGACATGGATGGCAAAGACCTGGCAAACAAGGTTCGCGCACTGCGCCCCGCCCTGCCCATCCTGTTTGCCAGCGGCTACGCCGAGACTATCGACCTGCCAAGCGGCATGCAGATGATCGGCAAGCCTTTTTCCATCGATCAGTTGCGTGACAAGGTCAAGGCGATGCTGCCGAGCGTCTGATCCAGCCGAATCCGTCCGCCCACGTCACGCTACCCGCCGGGATTAACGTGACGTCAGGCGAATAAAACGCGAAACTCGGCGCTTTGATACCCCCGCCTTTGAAAAGATCTCTGGAAGGACGCAACCCCATGATTGGAAAACCGACGCGCCTGCTGTTGGCGAGCCTCTCGATAGTCATGAGCACCGGTGCCTGGGCCGACTTCTCGGCAACTCCCGACGAAGCGCGCGCCATTGCCAAGGAAGCCTACCTGTATGGCTATCCGGTGGTGGAAATGTACAAGACGCTTTACACCCAGGCTGTTGACAAGGGTGGTGTCAATTTCAAGGCATCGTTCAACCACATTGGCAATACCGCCCAGGTGTTCACCCCCAAGGACACCGCGTTCGCCACGCCGAACCCGGACACGCCCTACTCCTTCGTGTGGATGGATCTGCGCCGCGAGCCGTTGGTACTGACCCTGCCCAGGATCGAAGACAACCGCTACTACTCCGTGCAACTGATGGACCTCTATACGCAGAACTTCGCGTACCTGGGCACCCGTAGTACCGGCAACAACGGTGGCCACTACATGATCGCCGGTCCCGGCTGGAAGGGGCAGCAGCCGGTGGACGTGGACCGCGTGGTCTACAGCGAGAGCAACATCGCCGTGGCGCTGTACCGCACGCAGTTGTTCGACGAAAAGGACTTGAACAAGGTCAAGCAGATCCAGAATGGCTACAAGGTGCAGTCGCTGAGCAACTACGTGAAGCAGGCCGCCCCCGCCAGTGTGCCGAAGATCGAATGGCCCAAGCCGACGGCGACCATGACCGAAGGCCCGCAATTGTTTCGCTACCTGAACTTCATGCTGACGTTCGCCGCGCCCCAGGACAGCGAAAAAGACCTGCTGGCCCGTTTCGCCAAAATCGGCATCGCCCCCGGCGCGCCATTCAAGGTCAATCAACTGACCGCCGAACAACGCAAGGCGCTGGATGACGGCATTTCCGACGCGCGCGCCGAATACGCCGCGTTCAAGAAAGACAAGCTCGACACCCATGCCGTCGCCAACAGCGAGCTGTTCGGTAGCCGCGACCGCCTGAAAAACAACTACCTGTACCGCTACGCCGGTGCCATCCAGAACATCTTCGGCAACTCGGCCGATGAGTCGATCGCCCTGCGCTACACCCTGGACAGCGAAGGCAAGCCCGCCAACGGTGCACGCCACAGCTACATCGTACGGTTTGCCAAGGACCAACTGCCCCCGGCCGACGCATTCTGGGCGCTGACCATGTACGACGCCAAGACCAAACTGTTGGTGTCGAACCACAAGAAGCGCTACGAGATCAACTCGCACATGCTGTCGACTTTGAAGCGCGATGCCGACGGTGGCCTGACCCTGGCCCTGCAACACCATGAGCCGCCCAAGGATGAACAGAGCAACTGGCTGCCGGCGCCCACCGGTCCTTTCTACGCGGTGTTGCGCATCTACCTGCCCAAGCCCGAGGCCGTCAACGGTCAGTGGAAACTGCCACCGCTGGTTCCGCTCAAGTAACTCCCCTGCCCACCACGCGTTTTTTGTGGTGAGCAGGCTTGTCCTGCGCCGGGGTGCGCAGCGCCCCTGAAACCTGAAACCACGAACTGGCTGGATAAACGCGACGGCCTTATTGGGGCCGCTTCGCAGCCCAGCGCGGGACAAGCCCGCTCACTACAGTGGATCCGCTTTTGTAGTGAGCAGGCTTGTCGAATCGTCGCACCGCCTGCGCTGGGGCGCGAAGCGGTCCCAAAACCGGACAAAACCTGCCCCCTGCTAATGTTTTTCCAGCTTCACGTAGGATTGGTGCAAATCCGACGCCCAGCCATCGATCACGCCCTTCACATCCTCTGCTTTCATGACTTGCGCCTCGTTGGACAGAGGCTTGCCGGTGCCCTTGCGCACCACCTGGGCCAGGACCTTGCCGCTGGCACCGTCGAGAAACTGCGCCTCGGTGCCCAGCGTGGTTTCCTGGTCACGCATACCCGTGCCGGTACTGACCGCCGCCACCACCAAGGCCACCGGCACATACTCATAGGGTTTGAGCGCTTCGGTCTTGCTGCTGACCGCCGTGATGGCTGCACGCACCACAATCACGCCCGGCGCCGGTGCGTTGGCCAATGGCAGGGACTTTTCCAGTTCACGCTTCAGCGCCTGGTTGTAGTACGTATTGATGCCGTTGAGGGTGCTGTCGGGGATCTTCGCGGTGGGCTGCGGCTTGGGGTAGAACTGGGTCGGCTCGATGTACACCGCGTGGTAGCGGCTCAGGTCCAGTTGCGGGTCGACCCAGCGCATCACTTCAGCGCCCGATGGGGACTTGGCTTCCTTGAGCTGGCTGTAATCCGAGAGAAAACCCGAGTACTCCTCGGGTGGGGTGATCTGGCTGGCACAGCCGCTCATTCCGATTGCAGCGAGGCACAGTGTGCTGATCATTCGCCGTGTGTTCATCTTCAACTCCCTGACGATCATCGAAACATGGAGCTGTAGGTATAGCGAAATCTGGGGAAATAGCGCTGTCGCATAACTGCACCGGTCATTTCGCCGACAACTGCGTATGACTAATCGAAGCCCGATGGGTAAGGTGAGGCGACTTTCTTTGTCAGGAGCATCGCATGCGCACCATCGGCCTGATCGGCGGCATGAGCTGGGAGTCCAGCGCCGAGTATTACCGCATCATCAACCAGCGCGTACGCGACCAGCTCGGCCCGCTGCGCTCGGCGCAACTGTTGATGTACAGCGTCGACTTCGGCCCGGTTGAACAGGCTCAGCACGCCGGGCGCTGGGACGACACTGCGCTGATCCTCGAAGACGCCGCCCGCCGTCTGGAGGCTGGTGGCGCAGAGTGCGTAGTGCTGTGTACCAACACCATGCATCTGGTGGCACCGCGCATCCAGTCCGCGGTGTCGATCCCCTTCCTGCATATCGCCGATGCTGCCGGCGCCGCAGCCGTTCAAGCCGGCACCTTGACCGTGGGCCTGTTGGGCACCGCCTTCACCATGGAACAGGACTTTCTCAAATCCCGCCTGGCCGCCCAGGGCTTGAATGTTCTGGTGCCGGACGCCGACGAACGCCAAGCCGTGCACCGGATCATTTACGAAGAACTGTGCGTTGGCGTGATCAGCGACGCCTCACGCGAGGTCTACCAACGCGTGATCGAGTCTCTGGCCGCCCGCGGCGCCCAGGCGATCATCCTGGGTTGCACGGAAATCGGCTTGCTGATCAAGCCCGAACACAGTGACCTGCCGCTGTTGGACACCACCGAGCTGCATGCGCAGGCAGCGGTGGCGTTTGCACTGCAGGATTAAGGAGCGCCACGCCTCTACCGACCGTGCAACGTAGCCACCCGCCACACCCGCGCGATATCCACTGCCCGCTCACGCAGCAATCGCGGCGCCTCGCTGCATGCCTGTTCCAGGTTCATGGGGCCTGCGGGCAATGCAAACGCGGCATCGACGCCGTGGGCATACATCTGTTCGTAGCCGTCGCCCAGGGTGCCGGCAATCACGATGACCGGAACGCCGTGTTGCCGGGCGATACGGGCTACACCAAACGGGGTTTTGCCGCGCAGGGTCTGGGCGTCGAAACGCCCTTCACCGGTAATGACCAGATCGGCGCCGCGTACGGCGTTTTCCAGTCCGACCAACTCGGCGACGACCTCTACGCCGGCACGGAACTGCGCGCCGAGAAAGGCCTTGGCCGCAAAACCCAGGCCACCGGCGGCGCCGCTGCCGGGCTCATCGCGTACGTCCCTGGGCAGTACTCGGGCGCAGTGCTCGGCGAAGTGGCCAAGGGCAGCGTCCAGTTGTAGCACCTGGTCGGGATTGGCGCCTTTTTGCGGGCCGAAAATCGCCGAAGCGCCGTGGGGGCCGCACAGGGGGTTGTTGACGTCGGCTGCGATTTCGAAGCGGACATCGGCAAGGCGTGGGTCAAGCTGCTTGAGGCTTATGCGCGCCAGTCGCGCCAGGGCCAGCCCGCCAGGTGGCAACGCCTGGTCCTGGGCGTCGAACAGTTGCACGCCCAGCGCCTGCATCGCACCCGCACCGCCATCATTCGTGGCACTGCCGCCAATCGCCAGGATGATGCGCTGCGCACCGAGGTCGAGGGCCGCGCGGATCAGCTCGCCGGTGCCATAGGTGCTGCTTGAGCAGGCATCGCGCTGCCCCGGTGGCACCAATTGCAGGCCGCTGGCTTCGGCCATTTCGATGATTGCGGTATGACTGTCGGCAAGCCAGCCCCAGCGCGCCTCCACTGTCACACCCAAGGGGCCTTGCACCCATTGGCGGCGCAACTCACCGTTACAGGCGGCGAGCACAGCATCCACCGTCCCTTCACCACCATCGGCCATCGGGCACTGGATGAGTTGTGCATCCGGCCAGACCTGGGACAGCCCGTCGGCGATGGCCTGGGCGACGCCTGCAGCGCTCAGGCTGTCCTTGAACGAATCGGGGGCGATGATGACTTTCATGGGCTTTCTCCGGTTTTTATAACGCCCATGCTGCCAGTTGGCACCGCTGCTGACGCCGGTCCGATGCACAAGTGTGGGTGAGCTTTGTTGTTCATTCCGACAAAGGTTGAGGCAACAACTGCACGCCAAGGTACAACGCAAGCATGCCGTCCAGGGTCAGTGGATCGACGCCACTGAGTTCGGCAATGCGCTCCATGCGGTAGCGCAGGCTGTTGCGGTGGATACCCAGAGCATCGGCACAGGCCTGGCTCTGGCCGTCGTGCTCGCACCAACTGCGCAGCGTGGCCAATAGCTGTCCATTGGTGTCCTTGGCCAGCACCTTGCGCAAGGGGCTGAGCAATTCGTCCAGGGCATCGTCGTTGCGATGGCGCCAGAGCATGACCGGCAGACGGTAGCGATTGAGGATCAACAAGCGGGTGTGCGGCAGCACATCACGACCATAAGCGAGTAAATCGCCGACGCGGCGATAACAGCGGCGCAGCCCGGCCAAGCCATCGGCCTGTCCGCCCACCGCCACGCGCAACACATTCCAGCCCAGGCTGTCGAGTTTTTCCAGCAGCCGGGGGTTGTCCACGGGCGCGGCGGCTGGACGACACCACAGCAACGAAAACTGCGCCGAGCTGACACACCAGCTGTCCGGGTAGCGGCTGCTCAACCAGGCGCTCAAGGCCTCCGCCGATTGGCCGACACCCAGCTCGAACAGATAGGGCGTGCGCGTCATCTGCGGTTTGAGCCCCAGTTGCAGGGCTTCGTCCACCAGGCGTGGTGAGTCACCGGTCTCGGCCAGGAGCAAGGCCAGCAAATCGTCGCAACGCTGGCGGCGCCATTGCTGCTCGGCCTGTTGATGGCGCTGGCTGACCAGCATCTCGGCGGTCATGCGCACCAGTTCCGCATAGGTGCGCAACAGCTCCGGTTCGCCAGTGATGCCCAGCACGCCGATCAGGCGCTGGTCGTGCAGCAGCGGCAGGTTGATGCCCGGTTGCACGCCCTTGAGGTGCTTGGCGGTCTGGCCGTCGATTTCCACCACGCGACCGTTGGCCAGCACCAATTGCGCGCCTTCATGCCGGGTGTTGATGCGTTCGGGTTCGCCGCTGCCGAGAATCAGCCCCTGACTGTCCATGACGTTGACGTTATAGGGCAGGATGGCCATGGTGCGGTCGACGATATCCTGGGCCAAGTCATGATCCAGCTCGAACATGGAGCCCATCTCCTTAAAAGATGTTCTTGAAAGCGGGTTGTTCATAGGCACAGCGCAAAACAGGCTTGACTGTGCGCGAGCACAAAGACATCACCCGGCAACGTGGCCGAGACTCTTCAGGCGATCAACGTTACCTTTGCATCGCACAAAATCATAATAAAGAGAGAACGCCATGTCACAGAGCGCCGCTGCCGCCCAGGCCAACGATGACGACAAAAACGCTGTCTACAAGCGCATCATCCTGCGCCTGATCCCCTTCATTTTCATCTGCTACCTGTTCAACTACCTCGATCGCGTCAACGTCGGCTTCGCCAAGTTGCAGATGCTCGACGCCTTGAAATTCAGCGAAACGGTATACGGCCTTGGTGCCGGCATCTTCTTCATCGGCTACGTGCTGTGCGGCGTGCCGAGCAACCTGGCGCTGACCAAGTTCGGCCCGCGGCGCTGGATTGCGCTGATGATGATTGCCTGGGGTACGTTGTCGACCTGCCTGCTGTTCGTCACCACCCCCACGCACTTCTACACCCTGCGCTTGTTCACCGGTGCCGCCGAGGCCGGCTTTTTCCCCGGAGTGGTGTTGTACCTTTCGCAGTGGTTCCCAACCTTCCGCCGTGGACGAATCATGGCGTTGTTCATGTCGGCGATCCCGGTGTCGGGCCTGCTCGGCAGCCCGTTCTCCGGCTGGATCCTCAACCATTTTGCCGCGGGCCAGGGTGGCCTGGCCGGCTGGCACTGGATGTTCCTGCTGCAAGGCATCCCGACCGTGATCCTCGGCGCCCTCGCCTACTTCCTGCTCAGCGACAACTTTGCCAACGCCAAGTGGCTCACGCCCCATGAGCGCGCGGTGCTGGAAGCCGATCAGGCGACTGACCTGGCAAATAAACCGAAAACCACCAGCGACTCCCTGGCCGAAGTGTTCAAAAACCCGGCGATCTGGGCGTTCGGCCTGATCTACTTCTGCATCCAGAGCGGTGTGTACGCCATCAACTTCTGGCTGCCGTCGATCATCAAGAACCTGGGTTTCAGCGATAACCTGGTGATCGGCTGGCTGAGTGCGATCCCGTATCTGCTGGCGGCGGTGTTCATGTTGCTGGTGGGCCGTTCTGCCGACTTGCGCAAGGAGCGTCGTTGGCACTTGGTAGTGCCAATGCTGATGGGCGCAGTGGGCCTGATCATCGCGGTGAATTTCGCCACGACCCCGGCCATTGCCATCCTCGGCCTGACCATTGCCACCATGGGCGCGCTCACCGGCCTGCCGATGTTCTGGCCCGTGCCCACTGCCCTGCTCAGCGCGGGTGCAGCAGCGGGTGGCCTGGCGCTGATCAACTCCATGGGCCAGATGGCCGGTTTCCTGAGCCCGTATATCGTCGGGTTCGTCAAGGATGCGACCGGGTCCACGGACATGGCGTTGTATCTGCTGGCGGGCGTGATTGTGGCCGGCAGCGTGCTGGCGCTGCGTATGACCCGTACCCTGAAGGTCTGAGCCCCTGGGTTTGTAGTGAGCGGGCTTGTCGAATCGTCGCACCGCCCGCGCTGGGTGGCGCAGCCGCCCCAATAAAAACGCCGCATCCCGTCAGACAGAATGCGGCGCCTGATCTCAGGGCCGCTTCGCGCCCCGGCGCAGGCGGTACGACGATTCGGCAAGCCTGCTCACCACAGTGAGTATTTTTCAAACCAAGGTTTTGTGGTGGCGAGCGGCTTTTTTTGTACTGAGCGAGGAAAACTCGGCCAGGATCAGAGCAGGCCACCGCCGTCGATATCGATCACGGCGCCGGTCACAAAGCCGTTCTCCATCGCCAGCACATACCCCGCCGCCACGTCCTCTCCCCGCCCCACACGGCCGACCGGCAGGGCCGCACCGGCCTTGGCGAACATCGCCAGGCGCTGCTCTTCAGTGAGCCCGGCGTAGGCCGGTGTGTCGATCACCCCCGGGCTGACCACATTGACCCGGCGCGGAGCCAGTTCCTTGGCCAACTGCTTGCCCAATGCCTCGGTTGCGGCATTGATGCCGGTCTTGATGAACTGCCCGGCCACCGCCTTACGCCCCAGTTGTCCGGAGGTCAGCGTGATGCTGCCGTGCTCGCTCAGGAACGGCAGTGCGTGTTGAATCGCGCGCAGGGAGCCCCAGAGCTTCACGTTGAAGTTTTCCTGCGCCTCATCAAGATCTGTGTCGATCAAGCTCTTGGCGCGCACTGACGGACCGGAGGTGTAGACCAGGTGATCAAAGCGCCCCACCGTCTCGAAGAGTCGTTGCAGGGAAGCGCTGTCGGTGACATCCACCGGTTCGCTGCGCAGGCCGTTTTCGGCAGCCGATACCAAGCGTCGTCCAGCCAATACCACCTGCGCGCCACGTTCCGCCGCCGCTTTGGCCACCGCCGCGCCGATACCGCTGCTGCCACCGATCACAATGACGGTTTTGCCTTTCAGGGAAGAAGTCATGAAGGAATGTCCTGGTTCAGAAAGTGAGCGTTCATCCTCCCAGCTTGGCAATCGAAGAAAAATCCCGGTAAAACGACAAGATCTTTAAAGGATTTTTATAAATGAGCTCGATCCTCGACCTGGAAGTTTTCGTGCGCACCGCCGATACCGGCAGTTTGTCTGCAGCCGCGCGCGGGCTGGGCCTGACCCCCGCAGCGGCCAGCATTGCCCTCAAGCGCCTGGAGAGTCGTCTGGGCAGCCGCTTGCTGGCGCGCTCCACCCGCAGCATGCGGCTGACCGAAGAGGGTCGACGCTACCTCGACAGCGTTCGCGTGGCGCTGGCGGCCTTGTCCGAAGGTGAACAGGCACTCAAACAACAGAGCCAGGGGCTGACCGGCCTGCTGCAATTGGCGGCACCGTCGGATTTCGGGCGCAACGTGGTGCTGGGCTGGCTCAATGAGTTCAAGGCGCAGCATCCCCATATCCGTTTGCAGTTATTGCTCAACGACAGCAACGCCGACCTGTTCCGTGACACCGTGGACATTGCCCTGCGTTTCGGTGTGCCGCAGGACTCCAGCCTGGTGGCGCTGCCCATTGCGCCGGATCATTGCCGCGTCGCCTGCGCCAGTCCGGACTACCTGGCGCGCCACGGCACGCCACAAGAGCCCATGGAACTGTCCCGTCACAGCGCGCTGCGGTACATGCGTCGAGGTCAGGTGAGCAAGACCTGGCGCTTTCGCCAGCACAACGAATGGCAGGAGGTGGAAGTGACCGGGGACTTTCTCAGCGATGACGGCGAAGTCGTGCGCCGCTGGGCATTGGCCGGGCACGGCATTGCCTACAAGGCCCGGCTTGATGTGGTGGGTGATATAGCGGCAGGTCGGCTCGTGCCGCTGTTCGAGGCATGGCAAGGCGAGCCAGCGCCGTTCAATCTGATGTGCCCACATCGATTGCAAGTGTCGGAGCGGGTGAAAGTGCTGCACCGATTTCTCCAGGAGCGTTGCGCGACGTTGCTCCGTCCATGAAGAAACGCACGCAGGGCTTGTTCCAGAGCCTGCGAGTCTGCTATTGCATAAGTCACGTTTCACCGCCTAGAGGAGCTTTGCATGATTTATCGCACATTGGGCCAGTCCGGGTTGAAGGTCAGCGCCTTGACCCTGGGCACCATGATGTTTGGCGAACAGACCAACACCGAGGACTCGCTGCGCATCATCGACAAGGCCTGGGACCAGGGCATCAATTTTATCGACACGGCCGACGTGTACACCGGCGGGCGCTCGGAAGAAATCGTCGGCGAGGCCATTGCCCGTCACCGTGATGACTGGGTGGTGGCCTCCAAAGTGGCCATCGGCCCCACGGACGGTGTGCCCAACCGCAGCGGGCTGAGCCGTAAACGGATTTTCAACGCCCTGGAGGCCAGCCTCGCACGTCTCGACACCGATTATCTGGATATCTATTACCTGCACCGTGAAGACCACAACACCCCGCTGGAGGTTACGGTCTCGGCGATTGGCGATCTGATCCGCCAGGGCAAGATCCGTTATTGGGGCCTGTCCAACTACCGGGGTTGGCGCATTGCCGAGGTGATTCGCGTGGCCGAGCGCCTGGGGGTCGATCGACCGGTGATCAGCCAGCCGCTGTACAACATCGTCAATCGTCAGGCCGAAGTCGAGCAGATCACCGCCGCGGCGGCCTATGGTCTGGGCGTGGTGCCTTATAGTCCGCTGGCCCGTGGTGTGCTCAGCGGCAAGTACGCGCCGGATGTTACCCCTGAAGCCGGAAGCCGTGCGGCGCGCCAGGACAAGCGCATTCTGGAAACCGAGTGGCGCGTGGAGTCGCTGCGTATCGCCCAACAGATTCAGCAGTACACCCAGGGCCGTGGTGTGGGGATCGTCGAGTTTGCCATTGCGTGGGTGCTGAACAATCAGGCGGTGAGTTCGGCGATTGTCGGACCGCGCACCGAGGCACAGTGGGACGCCTACACCGGCGCGCTGGACGTGAAGATCACGGCGGAGGATGAAGCGTTTATCGACTCGCTGGTGACGCCGGGGCACTCATCAACGCCAGGCTTCAATGATGTGAGCCACTTTGTGTCAGGGCGTATTGCGCGCTAATCCAGAGGCACCTCCAGACTGACCTTGACCCGGTCCATCACCACGATGCTGCGAAACCACTTGATGTTGCGGTTTTCGTAGAACAACTGCCGGGCCAAGGCCTCATAGGCCTTCATGGTTTCCACCACGATCACCAGCATGAAATCTGCATCGCCAGTGACGTAATAGCACTGCTGCACCTGGGGTATCGACATTTGTGCCTTGAGTACATCAAGGTCTTCGATGTGGGTGCGTTCGGCGTGCACCTCCACCAGGATCGTGATCGGTTTACCCACTCGCTCCTGATTGACCACCGCCGTATTGGCGGTGATCGTCCCGCTCTGTTGCATGCGCTTGATCCGCCGCTGCACGGCGGCGGTCGACAAATTCACCTGTTCGCCGATCACCCGCAGCGCAGTGGTGTTGTCGTGTTGCAGGTGCTGGAGAATGGCGATATCAAAAGCATCGAGGGGCGACTGGTCTGTGATCGACATCCGAACGAACCTGGGCGTGAGAAAATTTCCCATAAGATGCCGTAAAACAGAACAAACGTCTCACCTCAAAAGCAATATATTCCCACCTTGAAACTCCCCCTCTCTTTTTATATCAATCGGTTTTCGCGAGGACAGCGTGTCTAAAGGTGTTGTGTTATCGGTCTTGGCTTCGGTGTTGTTCGCCGTGATGTATTACTTCACGTCACTGCTGACCCCCTTGAGCGGCCTGGAGATTTTTGGCTGGCGCATGCTGCTGACGGTGCCGTGCATGACGGTATTCATGCTGATCAGTGGCGAATGGCGTCGGGCATGGGAGTTGTTGCGCAGGCTTGCGGCCCAGCCACAACTGATCATCGGCGCACTGGCTTCTTCGGCATTGCTCGGGGTGCAGTTATGGCTGTTCATGTGGGCACCGCTCAACGGGCGCAGCCTGGATGTTTCGGTGGGGTATTTCCTGCTGCCGCTGACCATGGTGCTGACCGGGCGCCTGGTCTACGGTGAGCGCTTGTCACGCCTGCAAACGGTCGCGGTGATGTTTGCCGCCCTCGGCGTGCTGAACGAGTTGTATCAGGCAGGCGGGTTTTCCTGGGCGACACTGGTGGTGATCATCGGCTACCCGATCTATTTCGTGGTGCGCAAATACTTGGCGACGGATCACCTCGGCGGCCTGTGGCTGGACATGGCCTTGATGCTGCCGGTGGCCTGGTGGTTCGTACAGAGTGGCGACCAGGGGTTTGCAGTGCTGGATGCCCATCAGAAGTTGTATGCGCTGATTCCGATGCTCGGCGTGATCAGTGCGTCGGCGTTAGTGAGCTATATCGTTGCCAGCCGCTTGCTGGCGTTCAGCCTGTTTGGGCTGCTCAGTTATGTGGAGCCGGTCCTGTTGCTGGCGGTGGCGTTGCTGCTGGGGGAAGGCATCAAGGCAGGCGAATGGCTGACGTACATTCCGATCTGGCTGGCGGTGATGGTGCTGGTGTATGAGGGCTTCAAGCACCTGGCACATCAGCGCAAGGTGTAGACATGTTTTTGTGGTGAGCTGGCTTGTCGAATCGTCGCACCGCCCGCGCCGGGCTGCGGAGCTGCACACAAAAATCCTGCACATCATAAAAAGCCCGGCGAGGTGTTCCTGCCGGGCTTTTTTACGCCGAAACGGTCAGTCGGCGGTCAACACACCACGACGCACCTGGTCTCGCTCGATCGACTCGAACAGGGCCTTGAAGTTGCCCTCGCCGAACCCATCGTCGCCCTTGCGCTGAATGAATTCGAAGAATACCGGCCCCATCAGGGTTTCGGAGAAGATCTGCAGCAGCAGGCGCTTGTCGCCAGCCACAGACGAACCATCCAGCAGGATGCCGCGTGCCTGCAACTGCTCCACCGGCTCGCCGTGGTTGGGCAGGCGGCCTTCGAGCATTTCGTAGTAGGTGTCGGGCGGTGCTGTCATGAAACGCATGCCGATCTTTTTCAGCGCGTCCCAGGTCTTGACCAGATCGTCCGTGAGGAACGCCACATGCTGGATGCCCTCGCCGTTGAACTGCATCAAAAACTCTTCGATCTGCCCGGCGCCCTTGGAGGATTCCTCGTTGAGCGGGATGCGGATCATGCCGTCCGGGGCGCTCATGGCCTTGGAGGTCAGACCGGTGTATTCGCCCTTGATATCGAAGTAACGGGCTTCACGGAAGTTGAACAACTTCTCGTAGAAGTTGGCCCAGTACACCATGCGACCGCGGTAGACGTTGTGGGTCAGGTGATCGATCACCTTGAGTCCCGCGCCCTGCGGATGACGGTCCACGCCTTCCAGGAACACGAAGTCGATGTCATAGATCGAGCTGCCTTCGCCAAAACGGTCGATCAGGTACAGCGGCGCGCCGCCGATGCCTTTGATCGCCGGCAGGTTCAGTTCCATCGGGCCGGTTTCGATATGGATCGGCTGCGCCCCCAGCTCCAGCGCGCGGCTGTAAGCCTTTTGCGAGTCCTTGACGCGAAACGCCATGCCGCACACTGACGGGCCGTGCTCGGCCGCGAAGTAGGAAGCGATGCTGTTGGGCTCGTTGTTGAGGATCAGGTTGATTTCGCCCTGGCGGTACAGGTGCACGTTCTTGGAACGGTGGGTTGCGACCTTGGTAAAGCCCATGATCTCGAAGATCGGCTCCAGAGTGCCCGGCGTCGGCGACGCGAATTCGATGAACTCAAAGCCCATCAGGCCCATTGGGTTTTCGGTGGTATGTGCCATGGTTTGGCGCCTCATCATTCTTGTGCGTGAAGGTTTCAATTGCCAGCAAGGATGAGGGGCATGGGTGGCGCGCAGGAAAGGCCTCGCACGCTGCGGGCGAGAAAGTCACCAAAGATGAGGGGGGAGCCGAGTAGCTTCATGGTTACATCAGTCTCTGACGGCTTAGGCTTGCGTGAGCGCAAGTCTCTATTCTTGTATGCGTAAATCGATTCTACACAGCGTAACCGAGTTTGTCCGTACTCTTATCAAATCCCCATAACCTTGGCCCGTGCAAGCGGTTTGTTGCACAGGCAGATGCCCAGCAGGATGACCACACCGCCCAGCAACATGGGTGGGGTCAGTTGTTCGCCGAGCAGGACGGCGCCACAGATCACCGCTGTCAGCGGGTTCAGCGCAATGAACACTCCGGCGCGGGTGGCGCCAATACGCCGAATGCCTTCGTAGTAGCCGATATAAGCCAGGGCCGACCCCAACACCCCCAGATACACAAGGCTCAGTAGCTGGGGCGCGTGGAGTGCGTTTAACCCGTCGATCGTGAAATGTCCGGTGACCCAGGTGGTGGCACACAGCATTAACGTACCGAGCCACACCGACCAGGCAACGGTCTGCAACGGGCCCAGGCTCTGGTTGAGCCCCCGGGAATACAGCGAATAAATGCCCCAGGCGACTACGCAACCGGCAATCAAAGCGTCGCCCTCCCAATGGTCGGACGCGTCCTGCAACACCTGGGGATTGCGGCTGACGATGACCATCGCCGCACCCGCCAGACACAGAGCGATACCCATGATCTTGCTGCGCCCGAGGCGCTCCTTGAACAACCACCAGGATGCCAGGCCGATCACCGCCGGGTTCAAGGCGACGATCAGGGAGGCCCGTGAGGCATTGATGTTCTGCAAACCGTAGAAAAAACACAGGTTGTAGAAAAAGATGCCGAAGAATCCCAGTACCGTCAGTTGCGCCAGTTGGCGGCGGCTGGGGAACGCCAACGGAACGCGTGCAACTGCCATGAACAACAGCAAGGCCAGGCTTGCCAGGATGAACCTCAGGCTCGCCGCCAGCAGCGGATCGACAACCCCTGCCAGATAACGCCCAGCGACGAAGGTGCCGCCCCAGATCATGGTGACGACTGCGAGCGTCAGGTAGGTAAAGCGGTCTGAGGTTGAATACATGGAGATGGCGCTCTGCTTGGCGGAAACATGGGCGTATTCTTCTGTTAATGCTTGATCATCGTAAAATGAGTGATTACTCATGACGCTTACACAATTGGAAATCTTCTCTCGCGTGGCTGAGCTACAGGGTTTTACCAGCGCGGCGCATCAGCTGGGTATCAGCCAATCCGCGGTATCCCATGCCATCAAGGGCCTGGAACAGGAACTGGGGGTCGAGTTGTTTCGGCGACATCAAGCCCAGGTGGAACTCAGTGACATCGGCCAGCAATTGCTGTTGCGTGCACGCGCCATGCTGGGCCTGGCCGACACCCTGCAACAGGAAGCGGCGGACGCTCGAGGCCTGAAACGGGGCACCTTGCGAGTCGGTTCGTTCGGTCCGACGTCGTCGATCCGATTGCTGCCACCCATCCTCGCGCGGTTTCGACAGGAATATCCGGGCATCGAAGTTCATATCGATGAAGGCCCTGACCGCCAGGTGGTGCAGTGGCTGGATGACCGGCGCATCGATATCGGCTTCGTGGTGTTGGAGCAAGAGCGCTTCGACACCTTTGCTCTGATGACCGATCAGATGGTGGCACTGCTACCCGTCGAGCATCCGTTGGCCGCACGCCCTGCCCTGCGCCTGGAGGATCTGTGCAAGGATCCGTTCGTCCTCACCGAGGCGGGCTCTTCGGAGTTGGTTTCGCGCTTGTTCAGCGCCGCGCGCCTCACGCCAAACGTGCGCTATCGTTGCGCCCAGTTGTTGAGCACGCTCGATCTGGTAAGCCGAGGCGACGCACTGACGGTGGTTGCGCAAGCCTCCCTGCCCCGCGTGCGCAACCCCGGGTACGTGCAACGTCCCTTGCTACCGAATGTCCCGCGTACCATTGGCCTGGCTGTGTTGGACAGCCGACAGGCATCCCCAGCCACCCTGGCGTTCATTCGTGTGGCGCAAGAGGTGGGTTGTTCGCAGGAGATTGCCGAGTAACGGCCAGGCAAGTGAAGCTTATTCCGGCCGGGCCATCTATCATCGAACTAATCCGCCTCCCGATACCGTTCACCTTCAGCCACAGGCCGCGCCATCCATGCCGCTCACCGTAAAAGGCCCGAGAAACCGCACCACGCGCCACCTGATCACGACGCTCAGCGGGCTGCTGCCGATCGTGCTGGGGGTGTTTATCCTGCACTGGCAGGCGGAACGCACCCTGCAGAAAAGCACGGCGCAAACGGCTCTGGAGGCCGTGCGTCAATTCGATCTGATGCTCGACAATACCGCCCTCGCCGCCCGGGACTTGCTGCCCCTGGCTGGCCAGCCCTGCGACAACGCCGCGCAACTGGCCTTGCGTGAACAGGTCACACGTCGACCGTTTGTGCGGGCGACCACCCTGTCCTGGCAGAAAAACATCTATTGCACGTCATTGTTCGGCAGCGACTACGCGTCCCCCGTCAACCCGACCGATTACGTCGACGGCCAACTGTGGTTGATGAATGGCAACCCAGTGACACCCAATACCGCCTTGCTGGTTTACCGGCTGGTTGATGGCGACAAGGCAGCCCTTGCCTCAATCGACGGCTACCACCTGACCAACGCGCTGCGCCTGATCAGCCGCTATGCACACCTGGTGCTGCAAGTGGGACCGAATTGGCTGGGCGCGGACGGCAAGGTGCACGATAACCCTGTGCCGGTCTTTCCCGTCGCGCATCATCACCTGACGTCACAACGCTACCACTACAGTGTCGACGCCGGCATGCCCGCCGGGGAAATCTGGCGTTACATGCAAGACCGCTATCCGGCGGTATTCAGTCTGGTCGTGTTTTTTGGCGTGCTGGCAGGCGCCCTGGCCCACTGGCTGCAAAAACGCGCTTCGGCGCCGACCCATGAGTTGCAGCGGGCCCTGGGCGCCAACGAGTTCATCCCGTATTTTCAGCCGGTGGTACGCGGTGACACACAGACGTGGGCAGGCTGCGAAGTGCTGATGCGCTGGCAGCATCCGAAGGAAGGCCTGGTCCGACCGGACCTCTTCATCCCCCTGGCCGAGCATTCCGGCCTGATCGTGCCCATGACTCAGGCCTTGCTGCGTCAGACCGCCGCGATCCTGGCGCCCCATGCAGAGCGCTTCACGCCGGGGTTCCATATCGGCGTGAACATCACCGCCCGTCACTGCCAGGACCTGGCATTGGTGGACGACTGCCGAGAATTCCTCGCTGCCTTCCCACCTGGGCAGGTCACGCTGGTGCTGGAATTGACCGAACGCGAGCTGATCGAGCCCACCGACATTACTCGCCAGCTGTTCGACGCGCTGCATCAGTTGGGCGTGATGATCGCGATCGATGACTTCGGCACCGGTCATTCCAGCATGGGTTACTTGCGCAACTTCAATGTGGATTACTTGAAGATCGATCAAAGTTTTGTCGCCATGATCGGTGCGGACGCATTATCCCGACATATTCTGGACAGTATCATCGAGCTGTCCGGCAAGCTCGATCTGGGCATCGTGGCCGAAGGCGTGGAAACACCGGAACAACGAGATTATCTGGCTGCCCAGGGCGTGGACTTCCTGCAGGGCTATCTTTTTGGTAAACCACTGGCCGGTGACGCCTTCATTAAATCCCTGGCCAGCCATTGAATAGCCATCTACTGCCAGGATGAAATAATGTATTTCGACTAAAGACATGATTTACTCGTGGCAAATTAACTACTACAATTTTTCATGCCTGTGCAGAACTCGCAGAACTCGCAGAAAGACTGTTTTCTTTGAGTCACCTAAAGCGCTTGGCTTATAGCTTTGTCTGCAGTTGATATCAGCCAACTACACTATTGGAGTACAGATTTTGTCCAGACTCGCCGAATTTCGCGCAGCAGAAAAAGCCCTTCAAGAACAGCTCGCACAGCTGGAAAGCCTGAAGAACGATGCCGGCCTGAAGAAAGAAATCGAATTCGAAGAAAAACTTCAGGCCCTGATGAAGTCCTACGGCAAAGGCCTGCGCGACATCATTTCCATTCTTGATCCAAACCCGGGCAAGGCCGGTTCCGCAGTGGCCGCAGCCCCTAAACAGCGTCGCGCACGCGTGGTCAAGGTTTACCAGAACCCGCACACCGGCGAGCTGATCGAGACCAAAGGCGGCAACCATCGCGGCCTGAAAGCCTGGAAGGAACAGCACGGCGCTGCTACTGTAGATTCCTGGCTGCGCAGTTGATCGCAACGCACTAACAAAGAGCCCCGCACACGCGGGGCTTTTTTGTGCCTAGTTCGAAAGCGAACTTAAATAACCCTTCATGATGTTCAGAATCGATTAGCGGAGCCTATTCAAAGTTTCAGACTGTCACGTACCGAGCTGACTTCAGCCTTGCTGGCCTCATAGGCCTGAGCCTGTCCCGCGTAAGAAAAAACATACGCCTTATCGGTATCCACCGCGCCCACCAATGTTTGCGACAACACGTGCCGCCCGTTTTCGGTAATCACGCAAGTAGTTTCCAACGCCTCAAGCCGACTCAATACCGCAGGATGCATTTTGGTGCACACACTCTGATAACCACTTTGGGCAAAGTCCTTCTGGATGGACTTGCGCATTTCCAGCAACACCCCCTGAAGATTAACCTTGTGTCCGACTTCTATTGGAGTACCGGTCAACTCGATCACCATCAAGGTATTGCCATTTTCATCGTTCTTGATCGCACGCTGGCGAGAAACGGATTGCGCTGTGGCAGGCGCCTGGCCGTCAGGCACTACTTCCTCGACTTGCCAACCACTGGGCCAGTGAATTTCAGGGTCGGCCGCCCATACCAACGAACTGCCCCATACCAGGCACAGCGCGCTCAATAACGATGTACGAAAATCGATCATTGCGAAAATACCCAAGGTTCAAGCGACAAAGTCTGAGGCCCGATACCCTTTGCTCGCAAGGGCTGCGCGCGCTTTTTAATTTGGCGCATCAGGCAGGCCTGCGTATCATGGTCCGGCTGCAAGGACGCCTGCCGCAAGCCAGGGAACCGCTCATTACACGTCAAGCCGCGCGCGCCGCGTTTGCCCGATTTTTTCCGGAGGGCCCATGAGCCTGCACGAACTGAACACTTTCCCGGGCGTCACCGCCCAACCTGACACCGCTACCACGAACTTCGTGTTCAACCACACCATGTTGCGGGTCAAAGACATCACCAAGTCGCTGGATTTCTACACCCGCGTCCTGGGATTCTCGCTGGTTGAAAAACGCGACTTCCCCGAAGCCGAATTCAGCCTGTACTTCCTGGCCCTGGTGGACAAATCCCAGATCCCGGCAGACGCCGCCGAACGTACCCAATGGATGAAGTCGATCCCGGGCATCCTGGAACTGACCCATAACCACGGCACCGAAAACGATCCGGACTTCGCTTACCACAACGGCAACACCGATCCGCGCGGGTTTGGCCATATCTGCATTTCCGTGCCCGACATCGTTGCCGCATGCGAACGTTTCGAAGCCCTGGGCTGCGACTTCCAGAAGCGCCTGAGCGATGGCCGCATGAAAAGCCTGGCCTTCATCAAGGACCCGGATGCGTACTGGGTTGAAATCATCCAGCCAGCACCGCTCTGAGTTAGCGACCGCTCAGACAGGCAGCAAAAAGCCCCATGATCACTCATGGGGCTTTTTCATTTCCGCAGCCTGGATCTACGCCGGGGCGGAAGTGCGGATCAAATGATCGAAAGCACTCAGGGAAGCCTTGGCACCCTCACCCACCGCAATCACGATTTGCTTGTACGGAACCGTCGTCACGTCACCGGCAGCGAACACACCTGGCAGTGAGGTTTCACCACGGGCGTCGACGATGATTTCACCGCGCGGTGTCAGCTCTACGGTACCTTTGAGCCAGTCAGTGTTGGGTAACAGGCCGATCTGTACAAAGATACCTTCCAAGTCGATGGTCTTGAACTCACCGCTGTCGCGATCCTTGTACGCCAGACCGGTGACTTTCTGCCCATCGCCTTTCACTTCGCTGGTCAGCGCGCTGGTGATCACGTCGACATTCGGCAGGCTGTAGAGCTTGCGTTGCAACACAGCGTCGGCGCGCAGCTTGCTGTCGAACTCCAGCAGGGTCACATGACTCACGATACCAGCCAAGTCAATGGCCGCTTCAACGCCGGAGTTGCCGCCGCCGATCACCGCCACGCGCTTGCCCTTGAACAACGGACCATCGCAGTGCGGGCAGAAGCAAACGCCCTTGGCCTTGTATTCCTGCTCGCCAGGCACACCCATTTCGCGCCAGCGGGCACCGGTGGCCAGGATCACAGTCTTGGACTTGAGCGTGGCACCGCTTTCAAAACGGATCTCGTGCAGGTCGCCGGCATTTTTCGCCGGGATCAGGCTGCTGGCACGTTGCAGGTTCATGATGTCCACGTCGTATTGACGCACGTGGGCTTCGAGCGCGCTGGCCAGTTTCGGCCCTTCGGTTTCCTGCACCGAGATGAAGTTCTCGATGGACATAGTGTCCAGCACCTGACCGCCGAAGCGTTCGGCAGCCACACCGGTACGGATACCTTTACGGGCAGCGTAGATGGCAGCCGAAGAGCCCGCTGGACCACCGCCGACGACGAGTACGTCAAAGGCGTCCTTGGCGCTGATCTTCTCGGCGGCTTTCTCGATGCCGCTGGTGTCGAGTTTGGCGAGAATTTCTTCCAGGCCCATGCGGCCCTGGCCGAAGTTCACACCGTTGAGGTAGATGCTCGGTACCGCCATGATCTGGCGCTCATCGACTTCTGCCTGGAACAGCGCACCGTCGATGGCGACGTGGCGGATGTTCGGATTGAGCACGGCCATCAGGTTCAGCGCCTGGACCACGTCCGGGCAGTTCTGGCAGGACAGCGAGAAGTAAGTCTCGAAGCTGAACTCGCCTTTGAGCGCACGGATCTGTTCAATGACTTCGACACTGGCCTTCGACGGGTGGCCACCGACTTGCAGCAGGGCCAGCACCAGCGAAGTGAATTCATGGCCCATGGGGATGCCGGCGAAACGCAGGCTGATATCGGCACCCGGGCGGTTGATGGAGAACGAAGGCTTGCGCGCATCATTGCCATCGGTGTTCAGGGTGATCAGCGTGGTGAGGCTGACGACATCCTGCAAAAGGGCAAGCATTTCCTGGGATTTCGCGCCGTCGTCGAGGGAGGCGACGATCTCGATCGGCTGGGTGACCCGTTCCAGGTATGACTTCAACTGAGCTTTAAGATTGGCGTCCAACATACGGGCGATTCCTATTGATTCTGGGCATAAAAAAACGCCCGAGCGAATATCGCCCGGGCGTTTTGAGGGCGGATGCAGCTTACTTAGGTGCGGATTTCCGCCCTTGGTACTTCACAGACTTAGATCTTGCCGACCAGGTCCAGGGACGGCGCCAGGGTGGCCTCGCCTTCTTTCCACTTGGCTGGGCAAACTTCGCCTGGGTGAGCGGCGACGTATTGAGCGGCCTTGATTTTGCGCAGCAGCTCAGTGGCGTCACGACCAACACCGCCGTCGTTCAGCTCAACGATCTTGATCTGGCCTTCAGGGTTGATCACGAAGGTGCCACGGTCTGCCAGGCCAGCTTCTTCGATCAGCACGTCGAAGTTGCGGGAGATGGTCAGCGTTGGGTCGCCGATCATGGTGTACTGGATTTTGCCGATGGCTGGCGAAGTGTTGTGCCAGGCAGCGTGGGCGAAGTGGGTGTCGGTGGACACGCTGTAGATTTCTACGCCCAGTTTCTTGAACTCGTCGTAGTTGTCAGCCAGGTCTTCCAGTTCGGTCGGGCATACGAAGGTGAAGTCGGCTGGGTAGAAGAACACTACGGACCATTTGCCTTTCAGGTCAGCGTCAGACACATCTACGAAGTTGCCGTTTTTGTACGCGGTCGCTTTGAACGGTTTTACTTGGCTGTTGATGATAGGCATCGTTGAATCTCCGTCAGGTTGTGTAGAAGGGTTAAGAAGTTGATGAAGTGAATCCTACCCACTCTCCTCGCTGATGGCTCATTGGCAAACCTGATGCTGACGATTGGGTTTCTCTATCAGGTGACTGTATTAATAGAAGAAATCTCAAAGCAGCGGCGGGTTTGCCAGTGTCATCCCGAGAAAGGGCGTCGCTTCAACATAGCGCATGGCGGATTTCATGTCGTTCCAGCCGACGTAACTCATCAGCGATTTCAAATCCCACCCACTACGATGGGCCCAGGTGGCGAAGCCACGACGCAATGAATGGCTGGTGTATTGCTCGGCTGCGATACCCGCACGCTCGAGGGCTTGGCGCAGCAGCGGAATCACGCTGTTGGGATGCAAGCCCTCCTCACCCAGGTTGCCCCAACGGTCAATGCTGCGAAACACCGGGCCGCGCACCAGGGCCGACGCACTCAACCATTCGCAGTAAGCCCGCACCGGACACAGACGCAACAGCGCCGGGGTGTGATAGGTTTTGCCGAGGTTGTCGCGGTCGCCTTTGCTGCGCGGCAGGTACAGGCTGATACCCGCACCAGGTGTGGCTTGTACGTGTTCAACCGCCAACCGACACAGTTCATCACTGCGAAAACCACGCCAGAACCCCAGCAGGATCAGTGCAGTGTCACGCTTGGCCCGCAACAATCGCGCAGGGTCGTGGACGGCATCTTTTGCTTCGCACTCAAGAAACGCAACCACCTGCTCCAGCTGTGAGAGCTGCAGCGGCTCGGCTTGCTTTTCCTGCACAGGGTGCACGGCACGAATCCCCTTGAGCACCTTGCGCACTACCGGAGCCTTGGTCGGATCAGGAAAACCCTGGCTTGTGTGCCATTGGGCCAATGCCGAGAGCCGCAATTTCAGCGTATTGACCGCCAGCACCCCGGCATGCGCCACCAGGTAGCGCGCCACGCTGTCGCTGGTCGCCGGCAGGAAACCGCCCCAGCTGACTTCGAAGTGCTCGATAGCCGCACGGTAACTGCGCCGCGTGTTATCCCGGGTGGCGGCGCTGAGGTATCGGTCGAGATCGCTCATGGAGGGGCCTTTCGTACTGGCGGTGGGCATCTAGGCGGTTGGACTGCGTATGACACGGGATAATACGCCAATATCCCATTTGTTAAATGGGCAATTTCATCGTGATTTTATTCATGATAAATTACGTATATACATACTACGTAACACAGTACTAAATCGATGGAGGCTCCATGGCTCGCGGTGGCATCAACAAAGCAGTCGTTCAAACAGCACGCCTGGCGATTCTCGCCCGCGGCGAAAACCCCAGTATCGACGCGGTACGTATCGAACTGGGCAACACCGGCTCGAAAACCACCATTCATCGCTATCTGAAAGAACTGGATGAGAGCGAGACCCGCCTGACCATCACTGAAGCGCCGCTTGACGATGAACTTGGCGAACTAGTAGCAAGGCTTGCCCAACGCTTGAAAGAAAAGGCCCAAGAGCCCATTGACCTGGCCCTGGCTCAATTCGAACAACAGAAAACCACCCTGCTCGCCCAAGTAGAAGCACTCGAAGAAACACACACCCAACTCCAGCAGCAGTTTGATATCCAGGCCGCCGCCCTGGCCGAAGAAAGCGCCAACCTGCAAACCACCCGCACCAGCCTGCAAACCGAGCAAACCCGCAACGCAGGCCTGAGCCAGGCGTGCAGCGATTACGAGCTGCGCCTCAACGACAAGGACGAGCAGATTCGCTCGCTGGAAGAAAAACACGTGCACGCCAGGGATGCGTTGGAGCATTACCGCAACGCAATCAAGGAGCAGCGCGAACAAGAGCAACGCCGTCACGAAGGTCAGTTACAGCAGGTGCAGGCAGAATTGCGCCAGGCTCAGCAGAGCGCCATGGTGCGTCAGGACGAAATCACTCAATTGCACCGCGACAACGAGCGACTGCTGATCGAACACCGAGTGACGGTGAAGGAATTGACCGCTGCGCAAGAACGAGCGCGCAAGGATCAAGCCGCGCAGGTCAAGCTGAACGAACAAGTGACGCAGATCGAAGGTGAGCGCACCCTGCTCCAGGAGCGCCTGTGCGTAGCCCTGCTGGAAAGTCAGTCGCGCCATGACGCACTGGCCGAACACCAGCGCATCAACAAGGCATTGGAACTGGACCTGGCCAAGACCCAGGCCGGTCTTGAAGCATTGCGCCTGGCAACCGTCGTTGCGACGGTGCCGGACGCAACACCCAACGAGTGATCAGCCCGCGACAGGCGTGCGCATAGTGACGAACTCTTCCGCCGCCGTCGGGTGCACGCCGATGGTTTCATCGAAATGCTGTTTGGTTGCGCCCGCCTTGAGCGCAATCGCCAAACCCTGAACGATCTCGCCGGCATCCGGCCCCACCATGTGGCAGCCGATCACTTTGTCGGTATCGGCATCCACCACCAGCTTCATCAGGGTCTTTTCCTGGCACTCGGTCAGGGTCAGTTTCATCGGGCGGAAGCGACTTTCGAAGACCTGCACCTTGTGGCCATTCTTTTTCGCTTCTTCCTCCGTCAGGCCCACTGTGCCGATGTTCGGTTGACTGAACACAGCCGTTGGAATATTCGCGTAATCCACCGGACGATACTGCTCCGGCTTGAACAGGCGGCGCGACACTGCCATGCCTTCAGCCAGCGCCACCGGCGTGAGCTGCACGCGACCGATCACATCGCCAATGGCCAGGATGGACGGCTCGGCGGTCTGGTACTGCTCATCCACTTCGACAAAGCCACGCTTGTCCAGTTTGACGCCAGTATTTTCCAACCCCAGGTTGTCCAGCATCGGGCGGCGGCCCGTCGCGTAGAACACGCAGTCGGCTTCCAATACGCGACCATCTTTCAGAGTGGCCTTGAGGCTGCCGTCGGCCTGCTTGTCGATACGCTCGATATCGGCATTGAATTGCAGGTCCAGACCGCGCTTGGCCAACTCTTCCTTCAGATGGGTGCGCACTGAACCATCGAAGCCACGCAGGAACAGATCGCCGCGATACAGCAACGAGGTCTGCGCGCCCAGCCCGTGGAAAATGCCAGCGAACTCCACGGCAATGTAACCGCCGCCCACCACCAGCACACGCTTTGGCAGCGCTTTGAGGAAGAACGCCTCGTTGGAGCCAATGGCGTGTTCCCGCCCCGGGATTTCCGGGATCTGCGGCCAGCCGCCGGTGGCGATCAGAATGTGCTTGGCGGTAAAGCGCTCGCCATTGATTTCCACCTGATGCGGATCTATCAGGCGTGCATGCCCTTCATGCAGGGTCACGCCGCTGTTGACCAGCAAGTTACGGTAGATGCCATTGAGGCGGTTGATTTCGCGATCTTTGTTGGCGATCAGGGTCGCCCAATCGAAATTCGCCTCGTCCAGCGACCAGCCAAAACCACTGGCTTGCTCGAACTCTTCGGAAAAGTGCGCGCCATACACCAGCAGCTTTTTCGGCACGCACCCCACATTGACACACGTCCCACCCAGGTAACGGCTTTCCGCCACCGCCACCTTGGCACCAAAACCTGCGGCAAAACGCGCCGCGCGAACACCGCCAGAACCGGCGCCAATTACATACAGGTCAAAATCGTAGGCCATTTCACTCTCCTCGGCAGGACATCAGCATACCGACTTACATGGGGCTGAAAAGCAAAAAAGCCACCCGAAGGTGGCTTTTTTAAGCGAGAAAGGCGACCGTGAATCAGTAGGCCTTGCCCGTCTTGTAGAAGTGCTCGTAGCAGAAGTTGGTGGCTTCGATATAGCCTTCAGCGCCACCGCAGTCGAAACGCTGGCCCTTGAACTTGTAGGCAATCACGCAACCGTCTTTGGCTTGCTTCAACAGGGCGTCGGTGATCTGGATTTCGCCGCCCTTGCCTGGCTCGGTTTCTTCGATCAGCTTGAAGATGTCCGGAGTCAGGATGTAGCGACCGATGATCGCCAGGTTCGACGGAGCGTCTTCCGGTGCGGGCTTTTCAACCATGTCACGGACGCGGATCAGGCCATCGCCAATGTCGTCGCCGGCAATAACGCCGTACTTATTGGTTTCGCTTGGGTTCACTTCCATCACTGCAACGATGGTGCAACGGTACTTTTGATACAGCTTGACCATCTGGGTCAGTACGCCATCGCCTTCCAGGTTCACACACAGGTCATCCGCCAGTACCACAGCGAACGGCTCGTCACCGATCAGCGGGCGACCGGTCAGGATCGCGTGGCCGAGGCCTTTCATCTGGGTCTGGCGAGTGTAGGAGAACGAGCACTCGTCGAGCAGCTTGCGGATGCCGACCAGGTATTTTTCCTTGTCGGTGCCCTTGATCTGGTTTTCCAGCTCGTAGCTGATGTCGAAATGGTCTTCCAGGGCGCGTTTACCGCGGCCGGTCACGATGGAAATTTCGTTCAGGCCGGCGTCCAGCGCCTCTTCGACGCCGTACTGAATCAGTGGCTTGTTCACCACCGGCAGCATCTCTTTGGGCATGGCCTTGGTCGCTGGCAAGAAGCGAGTGCCGTAACCGGCTGCTGGGAACAAGCATTTCTTGATCATATAAGTCCTTACAAAGGGCTGTGCGTACGGAATTCGGCGCAGTCTAATCAGGCCGCAGTCACCTTACAATGGGTCCTGCTGGCGTTGCGATGTCAACATAGAGAAAAAATGTCAGCGTAAGTTCCGCCAATCCTACGAAGAGCCTCACCAACGGCTGGCCAGAACGCATGTTTACCCTGATTTTCTCAAGGAACAAGCCCCTTTTTAGCAGGCTTTTCGGGCATTGACACGGCTCTGCAACAACTTGCACGAGCGAAAGCCGATTGGCGCTATCATGGCAGGCTTGAACCACACCACGGGATTGATAGATGTCAGAAGCAAAAGGCGTAAACGGTTACTTGATCACCAAGCGGGCAGACGGCTGGCACCTGATCAACTTCCACGGAGACAGCGTTGCGGGCACCTTTGCCACCGAACGCGAAGCCATTATGGTCGCCGAGGTGTTCGTGGATGAAGCGGGACACGCCTCGAGCAAGAAACCCAAGGGCAAGTAAGCCTGGCGTTTTGCATGGAAAAGCCCCGATACCGGGGCTTTTTTGCGTTTACCATATACCGATATGGCAATTCGCTATAGTCTTTGGCAGACGCCCCGTGACAGGGTCTGCGCCCCTTCCAACACCTTCGATGACGCCCCCATGAACAAGATCCTGGCACTGACTGCGGCACTGGCGCTGGCCGGCTGCACCACCACTTCCGATGTTTACCTGAAAAACGGCGAACAGGGCCTGACCATCGACTGTTCCGGCGAGGCCAACTCCTGGGCCAGTTGCTACGAAAAGGCCGACGCCTCCTGCGCGGGCACCGGCTATCGCATCGTGGGCACCGAAGGCACTCCATCCTTGAATGAAAGTGACAAGACCCTGGGCAAAGACGTGGGTAACTACAAGAGCCGCAGCGTGGTCGTGGTCTGCAAATAGGCTCGCCGCCAGTCAGGGTTCATGACCGAGGCACGTGACGGACTCAGCCGGAAATGCACTCTTCACCGGCCTTTTTAACGTCACCGGGGCGGATGGGCAGATTGGCCATGCTCTCGTAGAGCTTGATGCTGCTGCCGCTGGAGCGCTCTTCAATCACGAAAATAGCCGATGGATCGGCTGAAAATTTCTGCGGCACAATCACCCGAACACCATCCTTATGCGGTTCGATCTGCGGCGCGCGGCGTGTAGCCGAGAGTTTCTGCACCACGCACGCGGCATATTCCTGAGGTTTCTTTCCGGAAATGACCGACAACGTTGGCGGGGTCTGCTTGATATCTGCAACCGAAGCACATCCACCCAACGCCAAGGCCAGAACCAACACACGCCACTTCATATAAAACCTCCGATAAAGACCCTACGACCGCGGGGATGGTAATTTTCTCCCGCCCAAGTAGGATTTATCCCTGATAACACGGTAAATAACTGTTTTAAATTGTCGATGTCGTCGACGAGCGCCCGATAATTAACGCGCAGGGGCTGATAAACTCCATCTTAACCTACGTATCATTCTGATTTTTCAGAAAAAGCCCTTCTGGAGACACCCATGAAATTCATCCATCAGCGCGAGCACCTTAACGAGGGAGACATTGTCGTCATTGAATGCTCGCAGACTTGTAATATCCGTCTGATGAGCGATGCGAATTTTCGCAGCTTCAAGAACGGTGGCCGCCACACCTATCACGGCGGTGCTTTTGACAAGTTCCCCGCCAAGATCACCGCCCCCAGCACCGGCTTCTGGAACATCACGCTGGACGTGGTCACCCGCCGGGCCATCAGCGTCACCCGCAAGCCTGCCCTGGCCCACAAGATTCGTATCGTGCGTCGCACCACCTCCAAGCTGAGCTGAACCGACTAACGCACACCTACAGGAACACGTCGTGACTCCCACAACCAAATACGTCATCAAGTACAAACTCAACGGTGAACGCCGTTTTGAATTCGCCCAGTTGCAGAGCAACAGCGTGGAGGAAGCCAGGCAAGCGCTGGCAAAAATTCACGATGCCAGCGATGAAATCACCGATATCAATGTGAGCAAGGCGCTCTAACCCCATGCCCGGGCCCACTGCCGACCTGTTCGCCGATGACGCCCTGCAACAACCCGCCGGGCGCGAGCCAATAGGCGAGCAGTCCAGTGTGCTCAGGGGCTACGCCCTGCCCTGGATCGAACGTTTGCTCCCGGCATTGCGCCAGGTCCTGGCGCAATCACCCTTCCGTCAGATGACCACACCGGGTGGCCACCGCATGTCAGCCGCCTTGAGCAGTTGCGGTGCGCTGGGCTGGACCACTGACGCTTCCGGCTACCGCTACACTCCGACGGACCCGCGCAGCGGACACCCCTGGCCCGCCCTGCCCGATACCCTGCGCCAATTGGCGGTGCTGGCTGCCACAGAAGCGGGATTTATCGGCTTTGCGCCCGATGCCTGTCTGATCAACCGCTATGTGCCGGGGGCGAAGATGTCCTTGCATCAGGACCGGAATGAGCGCGACTACAGCGCGCCGGTGGTCTCGGTGTCGCTGGGACTGCCGGCGGTGTTCCTGTTTGGCGGCCATGCGCGCGGAGACAAGACACAGAAGATCTCGCTGTTCCACGGCGATGTGGTGGTCTGGGGCGGCGTCGATCGCCTGCGCTTCCATGGGGTGATGCCCGTCAAGGACGGCGTGCATGCTGTCATGGGCCCGCAACGCATCAACCTGACCTTTCGCACGGCGGGATAATTTGACCGCAAGCTTCGGAGTGTCCCCAGCGCCCTGCGCGGCTAATCTGCCCATGACCCGTCCAGAGTGCAGGCCATGAACACTGAACAAGATCCTCGCTGGGCCGCCATCCTGGCCCGCGACCCAAACGCCGATACGTTGTTTGTGTACGGCGTGAAAACCACCGGGGTGTATTGCCACGCCAGCAGCAGCGCACGCCGGCCACGCCCTGAAAACGTCGAATTCTTCGACACCCCCGAACAGGCCGAAGCTGCCGGTTATCGCCCGAACAAACGCGCGTCCGGCAACCGTTCCCAGCTGGCAGCTCACCACGCACAGTTGGTGGCCAGCGCCTGTCGTCGGATCGAACACGCCGAGACAGCCCCCAGTCTTGAGATGCTCGCGTCCGAGGCAGGCTTGAGCGCCTTCCACTTTCACCGGATCTTCAGATCGGTCACCGGGCTGACCCCCAAGGGTTATGCCCGCGCCCATCGCTCGCGCAAAGTGCGTGATGGCTTGAAAGGCAAGCAGTCCGTCACGCAAGCGCTGTACGACGCCGGTTTCAATTCCAACAGCCGCTTCTACGAGTCAGCCGACCAGGTGCTGGGCATGAAGCCCGGCGACTACAAGGCCGGCGGCGCGAATCGGGACATCTGGTTTGCGGTCGGTGAATGTTCATTGGGCGCGATTCTGGTGGCGCAGAGTCATCGCGGCGTCTGCGCAATCCTGCTCGGGGACGATCCAGAAACGCTGGTGCATGACCTGCAGGACCAATTTCCCAATGCCAACCTGTTGGGCGCCGATCCCGACTTCGAACAGTTGGTCGCCCAGGTCGTCGGTTTTATCGAAGCCCCGGCGCTAGGTTTGAACCTGCCACTGGATATGCGTGGCACGGCATTTCAGGAGCGGGTATGGCAAGCATTGCGTGATATCCCGGTGGGCAGCACCGCCAGCTACGCACAGATCGCCGAGCGTATCGGCGCGCCGAAGTCTTTCCGTGCCGTGGCCCAGGCATGCGGGGCCAATAGCCTGGCGGTGGCGATCCCCTGCCATCGAGTGGTGCGCAGCAACGGTGACCTCTCAGGCTACCGCTGGGGGGTGGAGCGCAAGCGTCAGTTGCTGGCGCGGGAAAACGACGCTTAAAGCTGCTTGCGCCGACGAAACTCGGCGACCTTATGGCGGTTGCCGCACAGCGCCATACTGCACCAGCGTCGCTTGTGGCCTTTGGTGCGGTCGTAGAACCACAGCACGCACTCGGGGTGCTCGCAGGTACGGATCAGGTTGAAGTCGCCGGCAACCAGCAGGCTCGCCGCCGCTTCAGCGATGGGCGACAGAAACTGCTCGGGGGTTTGTTGCTTGCGCTGGCGATCCAGACGCAGTTCACCGGGCGCAGGCCAGGCGAGTTGCGGATGGCTGACGGCCTTGCGCAGGAACGTGTTGAGCGCCGAAGGATCACCCTGCTCGCCAGCCTTGCGCTGCTCCAGCAAGGTGCGGATCACTTCCCGCAACCCTTTGGCAACGGCCAGCAAAGCCCCGGTCTCGAATACCGGCACCGTGCCCTCCTCGGCCCAGCCCAGACGTACCAGCCAACGCTCCACATCCGCGTCGCTCTGCCAGAACTCGAAAGGCGCACCCTCGACATTCGCTCGGGTGTTGAGCATATCGAGTACCGGATCGTCGGCAAGTACGTAGGGTTCCAAGGTTGGGGTCATGGCGGTTCGTTCCCGTGAAAACGCCGCCATGGTAACCCCTTTAAAACAATTTGAACAGTTACCTGTTTCAGCGATTCACATCTACCACCACCCTCCCGCGCAATTGACCGGCCAGCAACGCGGGCGCCGCCTCCAATGCTTCGCTCAAGCTGATTTCCTGCGTGATCAGTTGCAACAAGGATAAATCCAGGTCCTTGCCCAGGCGCTCCCAAGCCAGGATCCGCTGGGCCTTGGGCTGGGTCACGCTGTTGATGCCGGCCAGGGTCACGCCGCGCAGGATGAACGGCGCCACCGACGCCGGAAAGTCCATGCCCTGGGCCAACCCGCAGGCCGCCACGGTGCCATTGGCCTTGGTGGCCGCGCAGGCGTTGGCCAGGGTGTGGCTGCCAACCGAGTCGATCACCGCGGCCCAGCGCTCTTTCGCCAAGGGCTTGCCCGGGGCCGACAACGTGGCGCGGTCGATGATTTCACTCGCGCCCAGTTGCTCCAGGTACGCATGCTCGGAGGTGCGCCCGGTGGACGCCACGACGCGGTAGCCCAGGCGCGCCAGCAAGGCGATCGCAAAACTGCCGACGCCACCGTTGGCGCCGGTGACCAGTATTTCGCCCTGCTCAGGCGTCACGCCATTTTTTTCCAGCGCCAGGATGCAGAGCATCGCCGTATACCCGGCGGTGCCAATGGCCATCGCCTGGGCCGCAGTGAATGCCTTGGGCAGGGGGATCAGCCAGTTACCGTCCAGTCGCGCCTTCTGTGCCAGGCCGCCCCAGTGGCTTTCGCCGACGCCCCAACCATTGAGTACCACCTGATCGCCGGCGGTGTAGTCCGGGTGCGAACTGTGTTCGACAGTACCCGCCAGGTCGATGCCCGGCACCATGGGAAATGCACGCACCACCGGGCTGGATCCGGTAATCGCCAGGCCATCCTTGAAGTTCAGCGTGCTGTAGGCCACTCGCACCGTGACATCACCGTCAGGCAATTGGTCGTCGCTGATGGACTGCACCCTGGCCCGATAACCGTCCTGATCCTTCTCAATCAAAATGCCGTTGAACATGACGAACTCCTCGTTGGGGTGCTGAAACAAAACGCAGATATCCCCGTTCGTGCAATGTTTTTTTCTGCCGTTCGACTAAAGCCGCAGGCATCAAGTAACCCTATAAATTAATTTGACAGGTTACATTTTTCAGGGCAGTCTCGCCTCGACAAGTAACCCATCAAATCAATTTAACCAGTTACAAGAGGTGTTCGAGATGTCGGATCAAACCACCACCGTTCGTTACCAGCATGTGGATGCCGATGGCGTACGCGTGTTTTATCGGGAAGCCGGCGATCCAACCGCGCCGGTCATCTTGCTGCTGCACGGTTTTCCCAGCTCATCCCATATGTACCGGAATCTGATCCCGTTGCTGGCCACGCGCTTCCGGGTGATTGCGCCAGACTTGCCGGGCTTCGGCTTCAGCGAAGTACCCGCGGAACGCAACTATCACTACAGTTTCGATAACCTGGCGGTCACCATTGGCCATTTTGTCGATGCCTTGCAACTCAGCCGCTATGCCTTGTACGTCTTCGATTACGGCGCACCGGTGGGCCTGCGTCTGGCAGTGGCGCACCCGGAACGGGTCAGTGCGCTGGTTTCGCAGAACGGCAACGCTTATCTGGAAGGTCTGGGCGATGCCTGGGCACCCATTCGCACATATTGGGCCGATCCAAGCCAGGCTAACCGCGAGGTGATCCGCAACGCCGTGATCAGCCTGGAAGGCACGCGCTATCAGTACTTGCACGGGGTCGAACAACCGGAAAAGGTGGCCCCCGAGTCCTACATGCTCGATGTGCTGTTGATGCAGCGGCCCGGCAATGACGAGATCCAGCTGGACCTGTTCCTCGACTACCGCAACAACCTGACGCTCTACCCGGCCTTCCAGGCGTTCTTCAAGGCCAGCCAGGTACCGGCGCTGATCATCTGGGGTCAGAACGATCCGTTTTTCATTCCGCCCGGGGCTCATGCCTACAAAAACGACAACGCCAATGCCGTCGTGGAACTGCTGGATACCGGCCACTTTGCGCTGGAAACCCACGCCGCCCATATCGCCCAGCGTATTCATGAGGTATTGGGACAGGCCATCGACTGATGACCATTCACGAAATGCCTCTGTCGTCCAGTGAATAAAACAGACTGGCCGGGTGCCTGTGGCACTGTTACAACAGCGAAAAGCCTGACTAACGCTGGAGAAACATCCCATGAGCACCTGGCCAGACACCCGCATTCTCGACCTGCTGGGCATTGACGTGCCCATCATCCAGGCCCCCATGGCGGTCGGCACCACCACCGCCATGGTCATTGCCGCCAGCAGCGCTGGCGCCCTCGGTTCGCTGCCGGCAGCCGCGCTGAGCCTGGAGCAACTGCGTGAAGCCCTGACCGCCATCCGCCAGGCCAGCTCACGCCCGGTCAACGTCAACTTCTTCTGTCATCAACCACCGGCGGCGGACGAAGACCGTGATCGACGCTGGAAAGCACTGCTGGAACCCTATTACCGTGAGCTGGGCGCCGACTTTGATGCGCCCACACCCGTTTCCAACCGGGCGCCGTTCAACGACGCCGCCTGCCAAGTGATCGAAGCGTTTCGCCCCGAGGTGGTCAGTTTCCATTTCGGCCTGCCGGAACAATCGTTGCTGGACCGGGTGAAAGCCACCGGTGCCAAGGTGCTGTCCTCGGCCACCACCGTGGAAGAAGCGATTTGGCTGGAGCAGCATGGCTGCGATGCGATCATCGCCATGGGCAGCGAAGCGGGCGGGCACCGCGGGATGTTTCTCAGTGACGACCTCAACACCCAGATCGGCCTGTTCGCCCTGCTGCCGCAGGTCGTCGACGCGGTCAATGTGCCGGTGATTGCCGCCGGTGGCATTGGTGATGCGCGCGGCATCGTGGCGGCATTCGCCCTGGGGGCCTCGGCGGTTCAGATTGGCACCGCGTATCTGTTTACGCCTGAGGCCAACGTCACCCCATCCCACCACCATGCGCTGCGTCATGCTCAGGCCAGTGAAACCGCGCTGACCAACCTGTTCACCGGGCGCCCGGCGCGGGGCATCGTCAACCGTGTGATGCGCGAATTGGGGGCGATCAACCCTGCGGCGCCGGCGTTTCCCACCGCCGGTGGCGCCTTGATGTCGCTCAAGGCCAAGGATGAAGCCGGTTTCAGCAACCTGTGGTCCGGCCAGGCGCTGCGCCTGGGCAAAGACACCACAACTTATGAACTGACACGCCAACTGGCCGAGCAAGCACTGGCCAGGCTCAAGTAGAACTCACATCGCCAGCAACTTAGCACTGTACCGGCAATGGCCAACCGCTATATATTCCCATACATAGCGGTTGGGCCTTCTCTCTATAACAAGCCGTACACCCCTAAGGAGCTGCTTCATGATGATTCGCACCTCACGCCTGGCACCGACCGCCCTGGCCTCCCTGATTGCCGTGTTCGCCCTGGGTTCCGCCCAGGCCGATGAAGTGCAGGTAGCCGTGGCTGCCAACTTCACCGCACCGATTCAGGCCATCGCCGCCGACTTCGAAAAGGACACCGGCCACAAATTGGTCGCAGCCTACGGCGCCACTGGCCAGTTCTACACCCAGATCAAGAACGGTGCGCCGTTCGAAGTTTTCCTGAGCGCCGACGACACCACCCCGCTCAAACTTGAAACCGAAGGCGATACCGTCAAGGGTTCGCGCTTCACCTACGCCGTGGGCACCCTGGCACTGTGGTCGGCCAAAGAAGGCTACGTGGACGCCAAAGGCGAGGTGCTGAAGAAAAACGAGTTCAAACACCTGTCCATCGCCAACCCCAAAGCCGCACCCTACGGTCTGGCCGCCACCCAGGTACTGGCCAAGGAAGGCTTGACCGACCAGGTCAAGGACAAGCTCGTCGAAGGCCAGAACATCACCCAGGCCTATCAGTTCGTGTCCACCGGCAACGCCGAGCTGGGCTTCGTGGCCTTGTCGCAGATCTACAAAGACGGCAAAGTCAGCAGCGGTTCCGCGTGGATCGTCCCGGCCGCCCTGCATGATCCGATCAAACAGGACGCGGTGATCCTCAACAAAGGCAAGGACAGCGCCGCAGCCAAGGCACTGGTTGACTACCTCAAAGGGCCGAAAGCCGCCGCTGTTATCAAGTCCTACGGTTACGAGCTCTAAATGCCGCTATCGAGTGCCGATTTTTCCGCTATCTGGTTGACCCTCAAACTGGCGTCGTTAACCACCGTCATCTTGCTGGTCATCGGCACTCCGATTGCCCTGTGGCTGTCGCGCACCCGCTCCTGGTGGCGCGGCCCCATCGGTGCCGTCGTCGCCTTGCCGTTGGTGCTGCCGCCGACGGTCATCGGCTTTTACCTGCTGTTGACCATGGGTCCCAATGGCTATTTCGGCCAATTCACCCAATGGCTGGGCCTGGGCACCCTCACCTTCAGCTTCGCTGGGCTGGTGATCGGCTCGGTGATCTATTCCATGCCCTTTGTGGTGCAGCCGTTGCAAAACGCCTTCTCCGCAATCGGTACACGCCCCCTTGAAGTGGCCGCCACCTTGCGCGCCAACACCTGGGACACGTTCTTCACCGTGGTCCTGCCCCTGGCCCGTCCGGGCTTCGTCACCGCAGCCATCCTGGGGTTTGCCCACACCGTCGGCGAATTCGGCGTGGTGCTGATGATCGGCGGCAACATCCCGGACAAGACCCGCGTCGTCTCGGTGCAGATCTACGACCATGTCGAAGCCATGGAGTATGCCCAGGCCCATTGGCTGGCGGGGTCCATGGTGGTGTTCGCATTCCTCGTGTTGCTGGCGCTCTACTCCAGCCGTAAAACCAAGATGGGCTGGAGCTGACTGTAATGATCGATGTACGCCTGCAACTGAGCTATTCCGGTTTTGCCCTGGACGTGGACCTGCACCTGCCCGGCCGCGGCGTGACGGCGTTGTACGGGCATTCCGGCTCAGGCAAGACCACCTGCCTGCGCTGCATCGCCGGCCTGGAGCGCGCCGGGAACGGAGTCGTCCAGATCAACGACGAGGTGTGGCAAGACAGCCGCAGCGGACGATTCGTGCCCCCGCACAAACGCGCGCTGGGTTACGTGTTCCAGGAGGCCAGCCTGTTTCCACACTTGTCGGTGCGCGCCAACCTGGAGTTCGGCCTCAAGCGTATCGCCCCTGCCCAGCGCCGCGTGGACATGGCCCACGCCACCGAACTGCTGGGCATCGCTCACTTGCTCGAGCGCCATCCGCAACATTTGTCCGGCGGTGAGCGTCAACGCATCGGCATCGCCCGCGCCTTGTTGACCAGTCCACGCCTGTTGCTGATGGACGAGCCTTTGGCCGCCCTCGACAGCCAGCGCAAAGGCGAAATCCTGCCTTATCTGGAACGCCTGCATGACGAGTTGGATATTCCGGTGCTCTACGTGAGCCATGCCCAGGATGAAGTGGCGCGCCTGGCCGATCACATCGTGCTGCTCAGCGACGGCAAGGCCCTGGCCAGCGGCCCCATCGGCGAGACGTTGGCGCGACTCGACCTGCCCATGGCACTGGGGGACGATGCCGGCGTAGTGATCAATGGCACGGTCAGTGCCTACGACGCGCATTACCAGCTACTCACCCTGCAACTGCCCGCCAGCGCGCTGCAGATGCGCGTGGCCCATGCGCCCCTGGCCATCGGCAAGTCGTTGCGGTTCAAGGTGCAGGCACGGGACGTCAGCCTCAGCCGCCAGGCCGAAGAACACAGCAGCATCCTCAATCGCCTGCCGGTCACCGTGGTGCAGGAACTGGCCGCCGAAAACAACGCCCACGTACTGGTGCGCCTCGACGCCGGCGGCACGCCCCTGCTTGCCCGCATCACGCGTTTTTCCCGCGATCAGTTGCAACTCCAGCCCGGCCAGACGCTGTGGGCACAAATCAAGGCGGTGGCGGTGTTGGCGTAAACCTTTTGGCACGACCGCACGCCCGTGCGGTCAATCAGACATACCGGCCTGATGAGCTGCCAAGGAACCCGCACCATGTCCGACTCTGCGCTGCCCGCCGACCTGCATTACGTTGACGACACCCAACCGGGCATCCGCCGCAAAACCGTGCGCGGGGCTTTTCAGTACATCGATACCCAGGGCACGCGTATCACTGATGCGGCTGAAATCGAGCGCTTGAATGCCCTGGCGGTACCACCCGCCTACACCGATGTGTGGATCTGCGCCGACCCGCGTGGCCATCTGCAAGCTACCGGGCGCGACGCGCGCGGGCGCAAGCAGTATCGCTACCATGCGCGCTGGCGCGAGGTGCGCGACTCCGACAAATACGCACGCCTGCAAGCCTTCGGCAAGGCACTGCCCGCCTTGCGCAAGCAACTCGAAGCCCAGGTCGCATTGCCTGGCTTTACCCGGGAAAAAGTGCTGGCTACGGTGGTCCTGCTGCTGGATGCCACACTGATCCGCGTCGGCAACCCGCAGTACGCGCGGGACAACAAGTCCTACGGGCTGACGACACTGCGCAGTCGTCACGTAGGCATCAAGGGCAGTGAGATCAAGTTCCAGTTTCGCGGCAAGAGCGGCGTAGAGCACCAGGTCAGCGTCAAGGACCGGCGCCTGGCCACGGTGGTCAGACGCTGCCTCGAACTCCCCGGGCAGAATCTGTTCCAGTACCTGGATGAGCACGGTGAACGGCACACCGTCAGCTCCCATGACGTCAACGCCTACTTGCACAGCCTGACCGGCGCAGACTTCACCGCCAAAGACTATCGCACCTGGGCCGGCACGGCCTTGGCCCTTGCCGTGCTGCGCGAACTGGAATGGCAGCCTGAGTCCGACGCCAAGCGGCATGTGGTGGCTACGGTCAAAAGCGTGGCCAAGCAACTGGGCAATACACCGGCGGTATGCCGCAAATGCTACATCCATCCCGCCGTGCTGGAGCATTTCAGCCTGGGGCAATTGTCCCGGCTGCCCAAGCCACGGGTACGCAAGGGGCTCAAGGCCGAAGAAGTGGCACTGGCGATGTTCCTTGAACAGCTGGCCGAGGACTTGCCGAAGAAAGCCAAGGCGCGTTAGGCTCTGCCTCCCTTCTGCTCTCCCGGGATGACCGCTGACGTGAACAACTAAGCCTTCCAACATGTCTCTGCAACGAGCCGCCTGGCGCGCTTGTTGACCTGTCGAACATTGTTCTGGAGGTGCTGATGACTGACGTCAACCGGCTGCCCGTACTCGTTTCCCTGCAACATTTGTCGTTCCACTTCGCCGATGGCGAAGCCTTGTTGGACGATCTTTCGCTGTCCATCGATCACACCCCTACCGGCATCGTGGGCCGCAATGGTCGGGGCAAAAGTATCCTGGCCAAAATCATTGCCGGGCATCTGGCCGCATCTGCCGGCAAGCGGGATGGCACGCACAGCGTGGCGTATGTCCCCCAGAACGTGCGGATCGCGCCTGGCGACACGGTCGCCGATGTCGCCGGTGCTGCACCAATACTGGCCGCGCTGGCGCGGATGGCACAGGGCACGGCCTGTGTGGACGATATCGAGCTGATCGACGAGCGCTGGGACCTGGCCGAACGCCTGCGCAGTGCACTGGACGCCGCAGGCCTGGACAGTCTGGCGTTTGATCACGCCGCCGACACCCTGAGCGGCGGCCAACTGGCGCGGGTGGCGTTGATCGGCGCGCAATTGGCGAGCCCTCGTTTGCTGGTGCTGGACGAACCCAGCAACCATCTGGACAGCGCCGGGCGCGCCTGGTTATTTCAAGTACTGAAGGAATGGCGCGGTGGCCTGGTGGTGGTCAGTCATGATCGGCAGCTGTTGAATACCCTGCAACGTATCATCGAACTGTCGCCCCTTGGCGTGCGGCTGTACGGCGGCAATTACGACGCCTATCGTCAACAGTGCGACACTGAACAGCACGCTGCCGTAGCCGCGCTGGAACATGCGCGTCTGGAACGCAGCCGCGAACGCCGACGGCTGCAAAAAGACCACGACACCCTGCAACGCAACGCGGCCCGCTCGCGCAAACACGCCGAAACCGCCAATGTCGACCGTTTTACCCAGGCCCGCTGGAAAGGCGCCGCCACCGAAATCGTCAGCGCGGTGCGCAGCGCCCACCGGCAACACAAGCACACGCTGGATGCCCAGGTGCGCCAGGCTTATGAACGCGTTCAGGATCAATTGCCCACCCTGCTGGCGCTGCCCGCGTCAGTGGTGCCCAATGGCCGGCAAGTGCTGGCGCTTGAGGACGTGCAACTGCCCTGGCTGCCGGCCATCCCCCTCAACGTCCAGTTGACCGGCCCGGTGCGCGTTGCCGTCCGCGGGCCGAACGGTTGCGGCAAATCCACTCTCCTCAAGCTACTGGCCGGCGAATTGCAAGCGCTGAGCGGAGCATGCCGCGTGCAAGTGCCCACGGCCTATATCGACCAGCACCTCACCCTGTTGGATGACCGGCGCTCCATCGTCGAACAGCTCAACCTGCTCGACACGCCACTGGCTGAAGCCGAACTGCGCACCCGCCTGGCGCTGCTGCAGCTGGATGCTCTGCGCGTGACGCAACCGGCCGGCCAACTCAGCGGTGGTGAACGCTTGAAGGCGGCCATGGCAATTGCCTTGTGGCGCGAAACCCCGGCGCAACTGCTGTTGCTGGACGAGCCCACCAACCACCTGGACCTTGAATCGGTGATTGCCTTTGAACAGGCTTTGCAAGGCTTTACCGGTGCAATGCTGGTGGTCTCTCACGACGAGGCGTTCATTCAGGCAATCAAGCCCACCCACTGCCTGGTCTGGCAACCCAGGGGCTGGCAATTGGCGAGTGTCTGAGGGCATTGCACCGGTGCGCGAAGCGGCCTACGGTAATGGCCGGATAATCTCACCGAGGAGCCGACCCCATGCTGCCTTCACCCCGCCAGCCTTACGCCAACGCAGCGCTCGCCCATCGACAACGATGGCGCGGGCGCATTGGCCTGATGCTGGTGGCCAGCCTGTCGGTACTGGCGGGCATGACGGACGCCATCGGGTTCATGGCCAGCGGCGATTTTGTGTCCTTCATGAGCGGCAATACCACACGCCTCGCCGTGGCGATCAGTACCGGCGACCCTGGCCTGAGCCTGCATCTGTTATTGCTGGTGGCGACCTTCGTGGTCGGCAATGCCTTGGGTGTGATCGTGAGCCGCCTCGGTCGACGGCACGCCTTGCCCTTGCTGCTCTGCATCGCCGCCCTGCTCTGTGCCGGTGCGCTGCTGCCCCAGGGCAACTCATTGGCCGCCCTGCTGTCGGCGATCATTGCCATGGGCATGCTCAATGCGGCGGTGGAAGAGGTCAATGGTTTGCCCGTGGGCCTCACCTACGTTACCGGTGCGCTGTCACGGTTTGGCCGTGGTCTGGGCCGATGGATGCTGGGCGAACGGCGCAACGGTTGGCGGGTGCAACTGGTGCCCTGGGCGGGCATGTTTGCCGGTGCGGTACTCGGGGCGCTGCTGGAGCGGCATTGGGGGCTCGGGGCCTTGCTGGCCAGTGCTGTGCTTGCAGCTTTGCTGGGGCTGGTGTCGCTGAATATTCCGCGACGCTGGCACCTGGGGTATATGCCACGGTGATTCGAGGAAGGATGCCCGCCCGACTGTCCAGCCTCGACATCCGTGTACTGGTAAAGAGCCATCATGCCGGGCGAGCGAGGTGAATCATAAGCGAATGTCCGGAGGATGTCCTGCCGGGCATTTCCTGAAAGCACTAAGGCAACGGATTACAAACACGTCGCCAGGGCTGCCAGGCGGCGCTTGGCCGGCAACGTATCTTCACTGGCGTAATATTTGACCGTCGAGCCTGCGCCGGCGCTTTGCACATCGACGAAGTAGTCACCCGCCGTGGTGTAGACGGTAAAACCACCGGCGCCGATCGGCTCCTTGAAACCACCGGCGTCCACGCCGAATACAGACTCATCCTGCCAGCCGAACTGGATGCATTCGACGATCACCAGCGTGGCCTTGTCCGAAGCCAGGGTCTTGTAGGGAGTGCCGGCGCGCGCTTCTTTCATCTTCGAGCTCGCGCAACCGGCCAGTGTGGCCACTACCAATGCGCCCATTACCAGCTTGTGCATGCCATCGCTTCCTTGAAAAAAACGCGACTCTACCATTTGTGCGTACCGCACAGGCTGGCGCACACGCTGGCTGGATGAATTTAGTTTCACTGTGAAGGGATGACGTGGCCTCTATAGTGGCCACGCTCATTTTTAGAAGTCTCCCTTCGGCCCGCTCTCCCGCGGGCTTTTTTTCGTCCGGCGTTCAGAACTACCAGCGGAACAGGTAGAACAGCGCCATGCTCAGCAACACGGTGATCAGCACGTTGCGGGTCCAGAACATCAACGCCACCGCGCTGATACCTGCCAGCAGGTAGGGATTGGTCGGGCTGAGGTTGAGGTGATGGTCGGCGAGAAAAATGATCGGTCCGCAGATCGCCGTGAGCATGCCCGGCACAGCAAACCCGAGAAACTTCCGCGCGCCGCGATTGAGTCGCACCGGCAGGCGCGGCTCGATAAACAGGTAGCGGTTAAGGAACACCGCCAGGCCCATGGCCACAATCATCACGTAGATCATCGCTGTCCCACTCCCAATCGCTTGCAGGCAAAGCCTGCGCTCATACCCAGCACGCCGGACACCACCACCGCCGATTCCCAATGCAGGAAACTCAGCCACACCGAAAACAGCAGCGACACGGCCACGCACACCACGGTCGGCACGTCGCGCACCACCGGGGTGATCAAGGCGATAAAGGTCGCTGCGATGGAAAACTCCAGGCCCAGTTGATCGAGGCCCGGGATACTTTTGCCCAGCACGATGCCGGCCAGGGTGAACAGGTTCCAGGCGATGTAAAACGTCAGGCCCACGCCCAGGGCGTACCAGCGATTGAAGGTCTCGCGGTCATGGTGGCTGACCAGGGCGAAGAACTCGTCAGTCAGCAAAAAGCCCAGGCTCATGCGCCAACGGGTCTTGAGCGGCGACAGAATCGGGCGCAAATGCATGCCGTACAGCAAATGCTGGGAGGTCAGCAGCAAGGTGGTCAACAGAATCGAAATCAGGCTGGCGCCACTCTTGACCATCCCAATCGCAACCAGCTGCGCCGCGCCGGCAAACACGATGGCTGACAACCCCTGGGCCTGTAGCGGTGTGAACTGCGCGTCGATGGCCATGGAGCCGGCCAGCAGCCCCCACGGCGCGCACGCCAACGACAAGGGGATGACAGCGATCGCGCCACGGGCGAACGCGTAATGAGGCAAGGCGGTAGACATGGAAACGGCTCATCGACAGACAGTCGACAAGCATGCCAGCGCAACACGGGTGCTGTCTTGAACGATCTTGCTCAGGCCAGCTTGACCGACACCTGCTCCACCGAGTCCCTCGCTTCGCGCAATTCGTAGGCGTCCTGGTTGAGCCGGTGAATGGTGTTGAGCAGCCGCTGACGCAGCACTTCATCGCCGAGTTTTTCGACGGCGCGCATCAGGTCGAATGCCGCGGTTTCGTTGTTGTCCGCGACGGAATCGAGGGTCTTGCGCAGATTGCGAGTGGCACGGGTCACGCGGGGTCTTCCTTCATCAGCAATGGGCAGGCACTTTAGGACATGCGTGTTTCATTTTAATTTCAAAGACTTGTGATGAGTTCCCAAGCCGTTGATTCAGGTCAATTGAAACAGAGTTTGACCAATACATATGGATATCCGTATATTCGAATTATCAAATATGGAACCCCAACCATGCCTGACTCCCTCTCTGTACCCACGCTGTTCAAATGCCTGGCCGATGCCACCCGTGCCCGCCTGACGCTCTTGATCCTGCGCGAAGGCGAACTTTGCGTATGCGAACTGATCCATGCCTTGGATGACAGCCAGCCAAAAATTTCCCGGCACCTGGCGCAATTGCGCAGTTGCGGGTTATTGGTCGACCGTCGCCAAGGCCAATGGATCTATTACCGCATCAATCCGGCGCTGCCCGACTGGGTATTCGCCGTGCTGCACACCACCCTGCAAGCCAACCAGCCATGGTTGCACAACGACGCACAGCGCCTGAGTGCAATGGGCGACAGACCACAACGGACCAGTACCTGCTGCTGAGCCATCGGAGCCTTTCTACATGCTTGTCGCGATTGCCATTTTCATCTTCACCATCGTATTGGTCATCTGGCAGCCCAAGGGATTGGGCGTGGGTTGGAGTGCCACGCTGGGTGCCATTCTGGCCCTGGCTTGCGGGGTCATCAGCCTGGCGGACATCCCGGTGGTGTGGCACATCATCTGGAATGCCACTGCCACATTTGTAGCGTTGATCATCATCAGTCTGCTGTTGGACGAAGCCGGTTTCTTCGCGTGGACTGCCCTGCATGTGGCGCGCTGGGGACGTGGGCGCGGGCGGCGATTGTTTGCCTATATGGTGCTGCTGGGTGCGCTGGTCTCGGCGCTGTTCGCCAATGACGGCGCGGCGTTGATCCTCACCCCCATCGTGATGTCGATGCTGCTGGCCCTGCGCTTTTCCCCGGCGGCCACACTGGCGTTCGTGATGGGCGCAGGGTTTATCGCCGACACGGCGAGCCTGCCGCTGGTGGTATCGAACCTGGTGAACATCGTCTCGGCGGACTACTTCAAGATCGGTTTCAACGAATACGCAGCCGTGATGGTGCCGGTCAACCTGGTGAGTGTCGCGGCGACGCTGGCGGTGCTGCTGTGGTTCTTCCGCCGTGACATTCCGAAGGCCTATAACCCGGCCAACCTTGAAGAACCTGCCCATGCCATCCACGACCGTGGGACCTTTCGCGCAGGCTGGTGGGTACTGGGCATCCTGCTGGTCGGCTGCTTCGCCCTGGAACCGTTGGGCATTCCCATCAGCGCAATCTCCTCCGTGTGCGCCGTGCTGTTGTTGGTGATCGCCGCCAAGGGCCACACCATCTCCACGCGCAAAGTACTGAAAGAAGCCCCCTGGCAGATCGTGATCTTCTCTCTGGGCATGTACCTGGTGGTCTACAGCTTGCGCAACGCCGGTCTCACCACCTACCTGGCGACCTGGCTGGACACCTTCGCCACTTATGGCGTGTGGGGTGCCGCCCTGGGCACGGGGGTGCTGACGGCCCTGCTGTCCTCAGCGATGAACAACCTGCCAACGGTGCTGATCGGCGCACTGTCCATCGAATCCAGCCACGCCGTGGGCGTGGTCAAGGACGCAATGATCTACGCCAACGTGATCGGCAGCGACCTGGGGCCAAAAATCACCCCCATCGGCAGCCTCGCCACCTTGCTGTGGCTGCATATCCTGGCGCGCAAGGGCATCACCATCACTTGGGGCTACTACTTCAAGGTTGGCATTGTGCTGACCCTGCCCGTCTTGCTGATCACCCTCGCCACCCTCGCCTTGCGCTTGAGCTTCTAACGGAGAAGACGTCATGAAAGTCCTGTTCATGTGTACCGCCAACAGCTGTCGCAGCATCTTGTCCGAAGCCGTGTTCAACCACCTCGCACCACCCGGCTTCGAAGCGATCAGCTCCGGCAGCTTCCCCAAGGGCCAAGTGCTGCCGCGCAGCCTCAGCACCTTACAGGCGGCGGGTATCAATACCGAGGGTTTGTACAGCAAAGGCAATGACGCCTTCGAAGGCAGCCCGCCGGACATCGTGATTACCGTGTGCGACAAAGCGGCGGGTGAAGCCTGCCCCGTGTACTTCGGGCCTGCGTTGAAGGCGCATTGGGGCCTTGAAGATCCATCCGACGTACACGGCGACGAGGCAAGCACCCAGGCCGCGTTCAACGCCACACTGGACATCATCACCGCCCGTTGTCGCGCATTCCTGGCCCTGCCCTTCGGCGGCTTGAGTGCTGACGCGTTGAAGGTGGAACTCGAACGTATTGCACAGTTGTCTTGAAAGCGCACCCGATCAGGTCTTTGAAGTTATATAACCCATAACTTCAATTGCCCTTTATCTGAATAAACTCTGAACGGCTGGTTATTTAACTCATCATGCATTGACAATTTGCAACCCGCTAAGTAGATTGCCCGTGCCCGCAACCAGGGCCTTTTTTCAACCTCACAAAAGAAGCCAATGGACACAGTATCTAGTCGCTGCCCGAGCACCGCTTTCGCGGGCATCGGGCGCCAAACCCAGAATATGACAGGACTCGCCTGCCCGGTCCGGTAAGCTGCGCTAGAGCTCGATGCTCCACGTAACTGCCTCGCCGGTCGCCTGTCCGGTCCCGAGGTGTGTTATGACCTTCCAAACCTTTGTTTTCGATGTACCCCTGCTGGTCGCTGCCCTGCGCGCCCGGCTGTGCCGCGCACCCGCAGGCTTTGCCCCGGCCCGCGCGGCCTTTACTGCCACACCCTCCCCTCAAGTGCGTCCGGCTCCACCGCGGGCGCACTGGCGTATCTGCCCTGAAAGCGGCCAGCTGGTGCAGCACTGGGATCACGCCGACACTCAAGACCCGCAGAGACCCCGGGTTTCCCGCGTGGCCCAGGCCAGCCTGATGCTCGATCTGTACCTGAGCGCTCGCGCAGCCTGAACCTGCTGGAAACAGCAACTTTCACTGAATAACCTGGAGTTCTCCATGAACTATTCCAGTTGTAGTTCGCTGCGCGTTAGTTAACTAACGCTCCAGCAAAAGCCATACCAATACATTATTGAAACCGATCGCGAAGTTAGCGACTCGGCATGCTTTCGCTCGCCTGCAGTCAGGTAAGTAACGGGTATGTTTTGTCGAAAATGGGCGACAGGAGTACAGACAATGAGCGCCGTAAAAAACCCGCCGCTGCACAAGAAAAATGGCACCGACGCCGACACCAGACTGTCGATGCGTGCCGCCCGCGAAGCCCGGAACGGCCTGTCGGCCACCCTGGCCAATGTCCGCGCCACCCAGGATGGCCTGACCGAGTTGGACGCCGCCGCGCGCCTGCAACGGGAAGGTCACAACGAAGTCGCCCATGACAAGCCGCCACATGCGCTGATCCAGTTCCTGCAGGCACTCAACAACCCGTTCATCTACGTGTTGCTGACCCTGGGCGGCATCAGCTTCTTCACTGACTGCTGGCTGCCGATGCAGGAAGGTGAAGACGCCGATCCCACCAAAGTCATCATCATCATGACCATGGTGCTGCTCAGCAGCCTGTTGCGTTTCTGGCAGGAACACCGTTCGGCCAAGTCCGCCGAAGCCCTGAAGGCCATGGTGCGCACCACCGCCACGGTATTGCGCCGTGAACAGGTGGGCGCCCAGCCAACCCTGCGGGAAGTGCCGATGCGCGACCTGGTGGCCGGCGACATCGTGCAACTGTCTGCCGGCGACATGATCCCGGCGGATATTCGCCTGATCGAATCCCGCGACCTGTTTATCAGCCAGGCCGTGCTGACCGGCGAAGCCTTGCCGGTGGAAAAGTACGACACCCTCGGTGACGTCACGCAAAAATCCGCAACGCCCCTGGCGGCTGACCAAAACAACCTGCTGGACCTGCCCAACATCTGCTTCATGGGCACCAACGTGGTCAGCGGCCGGGCCAAGGCCGTGGTGGTGGCTACCGGGCCACGGACCTACTTCGGCTCCCTGGCCAAGGCGATTGTCGGCTCCCGGGTACAAACCGCGTTCGACCGTGGGGTGAACAGCGTCAGCTGGCTGCTGATCCGCTTCATGCTGGTGATGGTGCCGATCGTGTTCCTGCTCAACGGCTTCTCCAAAGGCGACTGGGGTGACGCGTTCCTGTTCGCTCTGGCGGTGGCGGTGGGTCTCACCCCGGAAATGCTGCCGATGATCGTCAGCGCCAACCTGGCCAAGGGCGCCACGGCCATGGCCAAGCGCAAAGTGGTGGTCAAGCGCCTCAACGCGATCCAGAACTTCGGCTCGATGGACGTGCTGTGCACCGACAAGACCGGCACCCTGACCCAGGACAAGATCATCCTCGAACACCACGTCAACGCCTTCGGCCAGCGCGATGATGCCGTGCTGTCCCTGGCCTGGCTCAACAGCCACCACCAAAGCGGCATGAAGAACCTGATGGACCAGGCGGTGGTGGAGTTCTCCGAGCAGAACCCCAAGTTCAAGGTGCCGTTCGCCTACAGCAAGGTCGATGAATTGCCGTTCGACTTCGTACGCCGTCGCCTGTCGATCGTGGTCAAGGACGCCGCCGAAGACCAACTACTGGTGTGCAAAGGCGCCGTGGAAGAGATGCTGAGCATTTCCACCCATGTCATGGAGTCGGGTGCCGCTGTACCGCTGGACGAGCGTCGCCGCGAAGAATTGCTGGCGATTGCCAACGACTACAACGAAGACGGTTTCCGTGTGTTGGTGGTTGCGACTCGCCACATTCCCAAATCCCTGGCGCGCCAGCAGTACACTACCGCCGACGAGCGTAATCTGGTCATCCACGGCTTCCTGACGTTCCTCGACCCGCCGAAAGAAACCGCCGGCCCGGCGATTGCCGCACTGCAACAGATTGGCGTGGCGGTAAAAGTGCTGACCGGCGACAACGCCGTAGTCACCAGCAAGATCTGCCGCCAGGTCGGCCTGGAACCCGGCCAGCCCCTGCTGGGTGCTGAAATCGAGGCCATGGACGACGCTACGCTGGCACGCCGTGTGGAAGAACGTACCGTGTTCGCCAAACTGACGCCGCTACAGAAATCCCGCGTGCTCAAGGCGCTGCAAGCCAATGGTCACACCGTGGGGTTCCTCGGTGACGGTATCAACGACGCACCGGCGTTGCGGGATGCCGACGTGGGCATCTCGGTGGACAGCGGCACCGATATCGCCAAGGAATCGGCCGACATCATCCTGTTGGAAAAGAGCCTGATGGTGCTGGAAGAAGGTGTGCTCAAAGGCCGCGAAACCTTCGGCAATATCATGAAGTACCTGAACATGACCGCCAGCTCCAACTTCGGCAACGTGTTCTCGGTGCTGGTGGCCAGTGCGTTCATCCCGTTCCTGCCGATGCTGTCGATCCACCTGCTGTTGCAGAACCTGATGTACGACATCTCCCAGCTGGCCTTGCCGTGGGACAAGATGGACAAGGAATACCTGGCCAAGCCACGCAAGTGGGATGCGAAAAACATCGGTCGCTTCATGATCTGGATCGGGCCGACTTCGTCGATCTTCGACATCACCACCTTTGCGCTGATGTGGTTCGTGTTCGCGGCCAACAGTGTGGAAGTGCAGACGCTGTTCCAGTCGGGCTGGTTCATTGAGGGGCTGCTCTCGCAAACCCTGGTGGTGCATATGTTGCGCACGCGCAAGGTGCCATTCTTCCAGAGCACCGCCGCCTGGCCGGTGTTGATGATGACCTGTGTGGTGATCGTGCTGGGGATCTACGTACCGTTCTCGCCGCTGGGCGCCCTGGTGGGGCTGCAACCGCTGCCATTGGCGTACTTCCCGTGGCTGGTCGGCACCTTGCTGAGCTACTGCTGCGTGGCCCAACTGATGAAGACGATCTACATCCGCCGCTTCAAGCAGTGGTACTGATCTCCCCGCCGTTTAAACGGTGGCAGTCGCCCGACCGCCACCGTGCAACACAAGGAAACACCCTATGCGCGTCTTGATCTGTGCAGGTCGTCATTACGCCGACACCCAAAAGTCCCGCCAGGTGCTGGACGCTTACCACCGCCTGCGCCCGGTGCGGGTATTGATCCATGGCGGCAACCAGTTTCTCGGCAGTGCCATCGAGGACTGGGCCCGCGAGTTGGGCATCGACGTGGTGCGCTACCCGCCCAACTGGCAACGCCATGGCAAACAGGCCGAGCGCCAACGCAACCACTTCATGCTGGCCGACAGCCGCCCCGACGTGATCATCGCCCTACCGGGCGGTGATGACACCTCGGAGCTGGTCGGTCAGGCCAGAACCAACGGTATTTCAGTACTGAGCGTAGAAAGCTGAACACAAGCGAGGTGCATCATGCACAAAAAACACACCCCACAACGCCCGGACGGGTTCGCCAAATACCGTGCCCGCCACTATCGCGGTGCGCGCCACACCCTGTTGCTGTTGCCGCCGGCCAAACGGCGAGCGCTGCGGCGCAACCTGATTTTTGTCGGCCTGACGTTGAGCGTCATTCTGCTCATCAGCGTGCTGTCCAAGCTCTACGCAGTCTGACGGGCCTGCTGCTCCAGGTGCAGTTGCAATTGCGGGTCGATCTGCAACTGCCCCGCCAGGTCGTCCAGGTAGTTGCGTTCGGCGTCCTGCTGATCGTCCACCAGCATCACACTGGCCAGGTACACCTCGGCGGCCATGGCGGGGTCCTGGGCGAATTCGGCGAAGTCTGCCGCATCCAATGGCTTGGCCACTTCCGCATCCAGCCATTGCTGTAGCTGCGGGTCATCGGTATGCCGGCCCAGCTCACTGGAAATCAGTTCCTGTTCTTTCTCATCGATACGGCCATCGGCCTTGGCTGCCGCTATCAGCGCGCGCAACACGGCATGGCTATGGGCTTCGGCAGCCGGGCCATCGAGTTGGTCGACCGTCTGGAAAGCCTGCTGCGAGGTACTCGCCTGCTGACGTTGCCACGCCTGGTACGCCTGGAAGGCTGCCATCCCGAGGGATGCCAGCGCGGCGTAGTTCATGCCGCCGGAACGTCCTTGCGCGGTTCCCCCCGTCGGCGCACCGCCCAGCAAGCCACCGAGGCCGCCCAGCAAACCACCCAGACCACCACCGGAAGTAGCATTGCCGTTACCGGCCCCCTTCAACAAACCGCCCAGCAGCCCGCCCAGGCCACCGCCGGGGGCCGAGCCACCCTGCTGCCCGGCGCGCAGCAGTTGTTCCAATAGATCACTGGTGTTCATGGCGTCACCCTCCCGGGGTGCAACAGGGACGTTCATCAACCATAGCCCGCCACCGTCAGAACACCATGACCGCCGGGCGGGCACGGCTTATCATGGCCTGCACACCGTCTTCCAGAGAACAGCCCCGTGAACCGGATCGAACACCTCACGCTGATGGCGAGCTACAACCAGTGGATGAACCGCAAGGTCTATCAGGCCGCCGGCAGCTTGACGGACGCAGAGCTGGCACAGGACCGCCAGGCCTTCTTCGGCTCGATACTCGGCACCCTCAACCACCTGGCCCTGGCTGACACCGTGTGGCTCAAGCGCTTCGCACAGCATCCGGCCCACTATTCAGCACTGGAACCTCTGACGGCGATAACAACCCCCACGAACCTCAAGCAACTGGCCTTCGCTGATATTCGCGAACTGACGTCCCATCGCGCCTGGCTGGACCAACTGATCCTCGACTGGGTGCCCACTCTGACCGAAGCCGACCTCGACCACCGCCTGCATTACCACAACATGCGCGGCATCGCGGCCGACAAACCGTTCTTCAGCCTGCTGGTGCACTTCTTCAATCACCAGACCCATCACCGTGGCCAGGTCACCACCCTGTTGTCCCAGGCCGGGGCGGATGTGGGTGACACCGACCTGCTGGCGTTGATCGATTGACGTCAGCGCGCGCTGAACTCGGCGTAAGCCCGCATCAGACGCGGAAAGTCCTGGGGCTCGGGTAGTTGCTCGAAGCTTTCGACCGCTGCCGTGACGGCCCAAGGCAGTTTTTCGCGGGTCCAGGTTTCCATGAAGGGCACATAGTCGCTGGCGTTATCCAACAAGGTTGCGCGCACGTTGACGAATTCGTCGATGCCGTGGGGGCGGCTGAACAACCAGCTCATGCAATGGGGGCAGAAGTAGTGGCGGTCCACGCCGTGCAGGCCGCCGATCACTGGGCACCCCTGGGTGACCGTGAAACCGCCGGCGGGGATCAGCGCGCTCAGGGAAAACGCGCAGGCGGTCATTTTCTGGCAGCCGGTGCAATGGCACGCCATGGTGATTACCGGCGGCAGGCTGACACTGAAGCGCACGCGGTTACAGCGGCAACCGCCCTCTTGCAGCAGGGTTTCGACGCTCATCATTGCTTCCTTTTCATGATTGGGTGCGTGGCAGGGTAACGTTGGCGGCAGGCCTTGAACAGGCTTGAAACCCCAACCGAACGCTGCGCTGCGCGTGAGGTCGTAACTTCAGGTGCCGAGGTTTCAGACAACCCCGCCCTCCCCGCGTGCGCCGTGGGTCTACCGGTACACGTACCCCCTTGAAGGAGACGCTCACATGGTCATTCACTTCAAAGTCGCCGGGCATCTGGCCTGCGGCCATCACGGTAACAATCTGCCCTCCAGCACTGAGTTGAATCGGGTCAAATGCCGCACCTGCCGCAATACCGACGCGTATAAAGAAGCCCGTCGCAACCAGCGCAACGCCGCACGCCGCGCCGCACGCAAGGCCAAGACCCACACCGCCGACGATTGGCGCAGCGCCTGGACCCAGCGTCTGACCGACCTGCCCGGCTTGCAGCGCCTGCCACGGGGTTTCAGCGGGCAGCCGTTCGTTTAGACCAGGCCCCAAGCCGCTGCGTCGAACGCTTCCAGGCTGAGCAGACGCCCATCGGCGTGCCGGAACTTGTCTTCCGGCATTGCCGGGTCCGGGATGGCGATGGCTTGCATTCCGGCAGCTTTGGCAGCTGTAATGCCGAACGGCGAGTCTTCAAAGACCAGGCAGTGCGCCGGGTCGACACCCAGACGCCGCGCCGCCACCAAAAAGATATCCGGTGCTGGCTTGGCGGCGCCCACTTCGGGGTCATCAGCCGTGACGATGGCGTCGAACAGCGCGAACCATTCGCGGTGCCGCGTGATCTTCAGGTCAAAGTAATGCCGTGAAGAGCTGGTCCCCACCGCGATGGGGATGCCGCAGGCCGACAAATGCCGCACCAGCGCTTCGGCGCCCGCCATGGCGTCCGCATAGGGAAAGCGCTCATTCATCAGCGGCGTGCGCAACGCCAGAAAATCTTCGGGGCTGATGGGCAGCTCCAGCGAGCGCACGATATAGCTCGCTAGGTCATGGGCGCCCAGGCCAATGGTGTTTTGCTTGAACTGCCAATCGAAGGTGCGACCGTTGTACCGATCGGAAATCAACTGCGTGACCTCGGTATAAACGCCCTCGGTGTCGAGCAGCAGCCCGTCCATGTCGAAAATCACGGCTTTGATAGATGGAACGTTCATCTGTGGTTGTCCTCAGGTACGGCCCGCGTAATGGTCGATCAGGCGATTGAGCAAAATCGCCAGCACGATGATCACGCCCGTGATCGCCATCTGATAGAACGAACCCAGCCCGAGCAAATTGAAGATATTGCGCAACACCTGCAGCAGCATCACCGCCACCGCGGTGCCCACCACGCTGCCGCGCCCACCGAACAGGCTGGTGCCACCCAGCACCACGGCGGCGATCGCGTCCAGCTCCAGGCCCTGGGCAGCGGTCGGTTGACCGACATGCAGGCGCGAGGTCATCAACAACCCGGCAAACGCCGCCAGCCCGCCGCAAATGGCAAACACCGCAATGGTCACCGCGCGCACCGGCACACCGGACAAGCGCGCTGCCTCGAGGTTGCCGCCGGTGGCCAGCACGTACTCGCCGAACACCGTGTAGCGCAGCACCAGCCAGGCAATGGCGGTGATCAGGATAAAGATCAGCCCCAACACCGGAAACGCGATACCGGCGCTGGGCAGGATGTCGAGCATCGACGAGCCAAAACCGGTGAAACCGGCAGGCAGGCCGCCAATCGGCGCGCCATCGGATGCCAGGAATGTCGCACCGCGCAACGACACCAGCCCGGCCAGCGTGATGATAAAACTCGGCACCTTGCCAAACACCGTCAAGCTGCCCATCAAGGTGCCGATTGCCAGGCCCACCAGCAACGTCGCCGGCACTGCCAGCCAGCCGCTGACCTGGTTTTGCAAGAGTACCGCCACCAGGATGCCGCCGAATGCGCACAGGCTGCCGACCGACAGATCGATATTGGCAGTGAGAATCACGAAGGTCATGCCGATGGCGACAATCCCCACGATCGCGCCTTGCTGGAACAGGTTGGCGATGTTGCCGAAGGTGAGGAAGTCATCGGACAGAAACGTGGCCACCACCACGGCGAACAGAAAGATAAACACGAAGTTGTAGCGCATCACCCAGTCCAGCACCGCGCGGCGGCGGTGGGTCGTGAGGCTCACGGGCTTGTCGAAGACCGGGGTCGGATTGCTGGCGATAGTCATGGTTCTACACTCTTGTTCTTTAAGGATGCCGACCCACAAGGATGGCTTGGTCGATCTGGTCACGCGTGGCGTGCAGCGGGTCGAAACACACTGCGTTGCGCCCTTCGTGCATCACCCAGATCCGGTCACAGTTGACGTACAACTCGTCCAGTTCGCTGCTGGCCACCAGCACCGCCGCGCCTTCCTGCGCGAGGCTGCGGGCCAGGGCGTACAGGTCGGCCTTGGCGCCCACGTCCAGGCCCCGGCTGGGCTCATCGAGCAGCAACAGGCGTGCGCCGTCGATCACCCACTTGGCCATCACCACTTTCTGCTGATTGCCGCCAGACAGTTGCCGCACGGGCTGCTCCAGGTTGTCGAGCTTGGTTTGCAGGCGCTTGAGCACCGGGCCGGCGCGGTCCTTGGCCTGGCGATGGGAAAACCAGCGCAGGTGCCGCGTGTGCACCAGACAGGCATTGCGGTAGATCGGCGCGTCGAGCACCAGGCCTTCGGTCTTGCGGTTTTCCGGGACCAGGCCGACGCCCTGCCGGATGGCCTGGCGAGACGTCAACGGACGATAAGGCTCGCCAAACAGCTCGACATCGCTGTCGGTGCGCCCCACGCCAAACAGCGCCTTGAGCAAACTGCTGCGCCCCGCACCATTGAGGCCGGCCAGGCCGACGATTTCCCCTTGGCGCACCTGCAACTCACGCACATCCAGCCCTTGCGCACCCGACAAGTGCCGAATGTTCAGGGCCAGCGTCCCGCGCGGCGGCTGGCGCGGGCTGCGCTCCAGCAGGTCACGATGCTCGCCGACCACCGCCGCAATCAGCGCCTGATCGTCGATGTGTGCCAACTCGTGGGTTTGCAGGGTGCGCCCGGCCCGCAGCACCGTGACCCGGTCGCCGATCTCGCGAATTTCATTCAGCCGATGGCTCACATACAACACCGCGACGCCGGCGGCGGTGATCTCGCGGATTACCTGGAACACTTGCTTGAGTTCGGTTTCATTCAGGGCAGCGGACGGCTCATCCATCACCACCACCTTGGCGTCACAGGTCAACGCCCGGGCAATCGCCGCCAGTTGCTGATTGGCAATCGACAAGGTGCCGACCCGGTCGGTGCTGGAAAAATTCGCGCCGACACGCGACAGCGCGGCCTTGGCCAAGGCGCTACGCCGGCCACGGTCGATCATGCCAAAGCGCCTGGGCGCGTAGCCGAGCATCAGATTTTCCTCGACAGTCATTTGCGGGATCAAATCCAGTTCCTGGTAGATCATCGCGATACCGGCCTGGCGCGCCTGTTGCGGGTTCTTCAGTTCGATGGGTTCACCGGCGATGGACAGGTCGCCCGCATCAGGCCGGTGGGCCCCGGCGACGATCTTCAATAACGTGCTCTTGCCCGCGCCATTGGCGCCGAGCAGGCAGTGCACCTCGCCCGGCCGCACCTCGAGGGAGGCATCGGTCAGGGCGATGACATTGGGCGGGAAACGCTTGCTGACGTGGCGAATCTCCAGGGCCAACTCATTCATGATCCTGCTCCAGCAGATAACGGGCAGTACCGGCGTCGGTGGCGAGCACATTGACGTAACCGGCCTTGACCGCAGCCCGCACGATGCGGTGTTTGTGGGCGCCGACGCACACGGCCATCGACCAGGCTTTTTCGCGCAACGCCGACAGGCGCAGGCCCAGCGTGCGCGCATCCAGTTCGGGCAGCACCGGTTCGCCGTCCATGCCGATGAAACGGCCCATGATGTCGCCCACTGCGCCCAGGCGCTCCAGCTCCCTGAGCAGCGGCAGGTCGATGTAACCCGATTCCATCAACACCGAATGGTCCGACAGCTCCCCCAGGCTGAAACAGGCGACCGGCGCCTGTTCACCCAGGCGCATGACCTGGGCGATCACCGGGTCTTGTTCCAGCGCTTCGCGGGTGTGGGCATGCCCGAGAATCGCCGGTACCGGCAGCAACGTGGCCTGACCACGCGCCGCCTGGGCGAAACGCTCTGCCACGTTATGGCTCGGCTCACCGACCGAGCGCGTGTTGATCGCGCCATTGAGCAACACCACGTTGACGCCCTCGTTCCAGCGCGGCACCAGCCACTGGGCCATTTTGGTCAGGGTCCGGCCCCAGGACACACCAATCAGCGCCGGCATCGGTTGCAGGTTGCACAGGTAACGCGCGGCGGCCTGGGTCACTACGTTCAGGGCGTCCTCGTCATCCACCTCCAGCACCAGGGCTTCGCGCAGCCCGTAACGGCGTTGCAGGGCCACTTCCACCGCCGGTACGCGGGCCGAATGGGCGACGATGTCGATGCGCACCACCCCACAATCACGGGCTTCACGCAGCAGGCGGCTGACTTGCCAGCGGGTCAGGCCGGTCTCGGTGGAAATTTCACTCTGGGTCTTTTCCAGGTCGTAGTAGAGCTTGGCGACCTGCACCATCAGGTCATCGCGCTGGGAATCCCCGCTGAGCCTGGGTGACAGCGATTCGGCGCTCATGCGGCCGGCCTCACACCCAGGACGCGATTCGCCGGCGGCTTGCAACTGATGGGCGCCACGCTGTCGGTGGCGGCGCGATAACGGCCCAGCAATTCGATGTACTGCTCATGGGCATACGGGTCGGGCTCGATCAGCCGGCCCACGGTGGTGAAGTCCGTGGCCGCTTGCTGCAAATCGCTGAACTCGCCGAGGGCACAGGCGGCTGCTGCGGCGGTGCCGATCAGGGTGAGGTTGTCGTGGGGCACCATTTCAAAAGGCACGCCCGTGGCATCGACGGTGGCCTGCAACCACAACGGGTTTTTCTGGAAGCCTCCGGCGGCGACTACGCGAGTGATCTCGATACCTTCGGCGCGCCAGGTGTGAAAGATGTTCGCCGAGCCCAGGGCAATGGCTTCCACCGAAGCGCGGTACAGGTCATGGCGGTCGTGATTGAGCGACAGCCCCATGATCGCGCCGCGCATGTCCGGCGAGCGATACGGCGTGCGGTTGCCCATCCAGTAATCCAGCACCAGCAGACCGGTAGAGCCCGGCTGCAAGGCCGCGGCCTGGCGGATCAGTTGTTGGTGACCGGCATCGTCGAGGCCAAACATCTTTTGTGCGAGCCAGTTAAGGATCGAGCCGGCAGAGACTTGCCCGCCTTCCATCAACCACTGGCCGTCCAGCAAGGCATCGGGGTAAGGCCCCCAGATACCGGGCACATCAATACGTTTGGGCGTGTGCATCAACTGCACCACGGAGGTGCCACCGATAAACAGCAATTCGCCCGCGCCGGTGGTGCCGGCGCTGAGCATGGCCATGTGGGCATCGATGCCGCCCTGGGCCACCAGCGTGTCACGGCCCAGGCCCAGGTGGCTGGCGGCGTCGGCGGTCAACGCACCGATTCGCCCGCCCACCTTGATCACTTCCGGAGGCAGTTTTTCCGCCAGTTCAGGAATGCCCAGTTCGGCATACAGCTCCACCGGAAAGCGTTGTTGCAGGGTGTCGTAGTTCCACTTGCAACTGGCGTTCAACTGGGAAGCGACCCAGCGCCCTGTCAGTTGGAAGTTGATCCAGTCCACCGCCTCACAAATGCGCGCCGCACGCCGGTACACCTCGGGTTCGTGCTCGGCCAGCCACATCGCCTTGGGCACCAGCCACTCTACGGCGTCACCGCCCTGGTTCATCATCGGATGGTGGATCTGTGCAGTGCGCGCCGACTCAACGGCAGCGCGGCAATCCATCCATAACAGCGCCGGAGCCAGGGGCTGGCCATCCGCCTGGGCGGCCACTACCGTGGACGCCGTCGTCGCGACACTCACTGCCGCCACCTTGGGGTGACCGGCCTGGCTCATCAACTGCCGGCAGGCCTTGCCCAGCGCCGACCACCAGTCCGCCGGCGCCTGCTCGGCCCAGCCCAACTGCGGGTATTGCGTGGCGTAGGGGGCTTCGGCCACCTGCACCAGTTTGTGGCTGTGCAGGTCATACAACCCGGCGCGCACCCCACCTGTTCCGAAATCCAGTCCCAACAACAACGTCATCGGTCATCCTCCTGCGTCTTGTGCCGCCGACGCTTTTTGTTTTTAACCCTGCAACGGCGCGCGTCGCAGGGCTGGGCGAATCACAGCGTATGCCGTTGGCTCAAGGCCGGAAAATGACCTTGGCGGCCACTTCACTGCGGTCCGCGTAACGCTCGAACATCGACGGCAGCTCATCCAGCGGCAGGTCGTGGGTGATCATGAACTGCCACTGCAATTCACCGGAGGCGAGTTTGTCGATGGACGCGGTCCACTCATCCCCCGGGAACGGTGCCGAGAACGAGTTCCACGCGCCATGCAGGGAAATTTCCTGGCGCAGAAAGTGCGAAAAGGTGGCGGTGCTGATTGGCACTTCACCGGTGGGAATACCGATAAACACCACGTGGCCGCCGGCCTTCGTCAGTTGCACCGCCTGGTTGATCGAGCTGGGATGGCCCGCCGCTTCAATCACCAGCTGGCAGCGCGGCAGGTCACCATCCGCGGCACCGCTGAGCAGGGTGTGGGTCGCGCCAGCCTGGCGGGCCATGGCGAGTTTTTCTTCGGCGATGTCGATGGCCACGATGTCCTTGGCGCCCATGATGCGCAGCCACTGGATCACAAACAGGCCGATCGGCCCGCAACCCACCACCGCCCCGCTCTGCCCGGCCTTGAAGTCGGCTTTCCAGATGGCGTGCAGGGCAATGGCCGCCGGGTCCACCAGGGACGCGGCAATCGGGTCCATGCCTTCGGGCACTTTGATCAGGTTGCTCAACGGCACATTGACGTACTCGGCATAGGCACCGTCGCGGCGGCTGCCGAAGTAGTCGTACTGTTCCGAGCGTGACGGGAAACCACGGGCGTATTGGTCGCTGGTCACGTCCGGAATCATTGGCGGCACCGTCACCAGTTCGCCGATGGCATAGCCCTCGACGCCGCTGCCGATCTCTTCGATAAAACCGGCGAATTCATGGCCGCAGATCAGCGGCATCACATGGGCGCCCTTGCTCAGCATGCGCGGGATATCCGAACCACAGACACCACACGCGGCTACGCGCACCAGCGCGTGGCCGGCCTTGACCGCAGGTTTTGGAACGTCTTCGACCCGGATATCACCCGGTTTGTACATGACGGCAGCTTTCACAGTGAAATCCCCTGGTTGGTAAGCAATGGAAAGTGCGGCGCCTCAGAGCGCGCCGGGACGGTATTCGCCGAAGGTGGCGTCGTGCTTGACCTGGGCCGCATTGGCCTTGGTCACGACTTGGGTGCCCGCGTCGACGAAGGCTGGGATGGTCTTGCCGGTGATGAGGCCACGCGCGGCTTCGATGGCGACTTCGCCCAGATAACGTGGATCATTGAGGGCGGTGGCCACGTATTGGTCGCCGTTCTGAATCGCATTGATGGCTTCCGACAGGCCATCGACGCCTGCCACCAGTACGGTTTTCTTGCCACGCTCGTTGAGCACCTGGAGCGCGCCCATGGCCATGTCATCGTTATGGGCGATCACCGCCTTGACGTCCGGATGAGCTTGCAGCAGGTCTTGCATCGCCGTGACTGCGTTGGCGCGCATGTATTCGCTGTAGGGACCTTCGATGATCTTGAAGTCGGTGCCGGCCAAGGCAGTGTGGAAGCCTTTGCGCCGCTCCTGCATCACCACGCCACCGGCATCGCCCTGGATCTCGATGATCTTGCCGCCGACCACGCCTTGTTGTTTCAGCGCGGCCACCAGCGCTTTGCCGGACAGCTCGCCCATCTCGGCATTGTTGCGGCCGATGGTGGCAGCGACCGGCGCGTTGATGGCGCGGTCGACGGCGATCACCGGCACCTTGGCACGCTTGGCCGCTTCGAGGGAGGCACCGACGGCGTCCGGGTTCACCGCATTGATGATGAGGACGTCGACCTTGCGGGTCAGCAGGTCCTGGATATCGTTGTTCTGCTTGCTGATATCGCCATTGGCGTCGAGGAAAATCAACTCGTCGCCGTCCTTGGCGGCAGCGGTTTTGGCGCCGTCGCGCAATTGCACATAGAACGGAGACTGGAGGGTGACCTGGCTGAAACCGATCTTCAGATCCTTGGCCTGGGCATTGAGCGCCAGTACCGAGGCCGTGACAGCCAGTGCGAGGGACAGCACCTGAACAGGTTTACGGGCGATCTGTAGCATGGTGATTCCTATTTTTATTGTTGTCTGGATTCGGGCACGGCCTTCAAGGAGGCCGCACTCACAAATGTGAACAGCGATCACATTTGAAAAACTATGCCTTGCGCCCGGAGGTGTCAAGGCAATTTTGTTAAAATCCAAACATACGGTATAAAAATCACACCACCAGAACAGCCCCCGCTTCATGGATCACCTGGCGCTGTGCTGGCGACAGGCCTGCATCACTGATGACCCGCTGGAAATCCGTCAGCTCGGCAAAATGCGCCGCGCGTACCTGGCCGAACTTGGTGTGATCGGCCACCAGCACACAGGTCTGCGCGCGGGCCATGACCCGGCGTTTGACGTCCACTTCGTTGAGGTTGAAACAGGTCACGCCCTGGCTCGCGCTGACCCCGGCCGCCGAGATGAACGCCCAGGCCACGCGAATGCCATCGATGATCCCGGCCTCGGCACGGCTTTCGAACACCAGGTTGCGCCGGTCGAGCATGCCGCCGCACAGAATCACGGTGCAGCCCGGCTTTTGCTGGAGCTTGAGCAGCACGTTGAGGGAATTGCACAGCGCGGTGAACTCAAGATCGTCGGGCAATGCGTCGATGATAAACGGCGTGGTGGTGCCGCAATCGATGAAAATCGTGTCGCCCGGACGCACCAGGCTGGCGGCGAGCAGGCCGATCTGACGCTTCTCGGTGACGTTGCGCTGGTCTTGCTCGGCGACCTGATAGTCCGGCTCCGGCGCACCGCTGCGGGTCACATGGCCGCCCAACAGGCGCAGGCCCTGGGGGCTGTCCACCAAGTCACGGCGCAGGGTCATTTCCGATACGCCCAGCAAGGCGGCCATGTCTCGCAGGTGCACCGCTACCTCACCCTGCAAGGCCTGATGCATGGCTTTGAATCGTGCGTTTTTCTTTGAATCCACTGCGCTTTCACCCAGGTTGTATGTGGCCGGCTGACAACAAGGCTCACAAAATTCATTTACAATGTTATTTATTTCACATTTAATGCCTTCAACTTAACACAAACAGGCTTTTCCCAGCACCCTCTTCCCCACAGGACGCCCCTCATGCCCCAAGATAACGCACCCCTCGCCGCCTATATCGACCACACACTCCTCGCCGCCGATGCTTCCCAGGCGAGCATTCGCAAACTCTGCGACGAAGCCCGCGAGCATGGCTTCAAGTCCGTGTGCGTCAACAGCGCCAATGTGCCGCTGGCGGTTGAATGCCTGCGCGGTACCTCGCCACTGGTGTGCGCCGTGGTCGGGTTTCCGCTGGGCGCCGGCTTGAGCGCCGCCAAGGCACATGAAGCGCAGCTGGCGATCCAGGCTGGCGCGCGGGAGATCGACATGGTGCTGAACATCGGCTGGCTGAAGGACGGCCTGCTCGACCAGGTGCGTGACGATATCGCTCAGGTCCTCAAGGCCTGTGGGGAGGTGCCGCTGAAGGTGATCCTGGAAACCGGCTTGCTCGACGACACCCAGAAGACCCAGGCCTGCGTGATCTGCCGCGCCTTGAACGTCGCCTTCGTCAAAACCTCCACCGGTTTTGGCCACGGCGGCGCCACCCTGGCGGATGTGCGCCTGATGCGCGAAGTGGTCGGGCCAGAGATCGGCGTGAAAGCCTCAGGCGGCGTGCGCGACCTGGCCACCGCCCAAGCGATGATCGAGGCCGGTGCCACGCGCCTGGGCAGCAGCTCCGGGATCGCGATTGTCAGCGGGCACACTGCGGTGGCCGGCGCCTATTGAGCATGAAAAAGCCCAGCGGGGTTGCTGGGCTCATTGGCTCATTTCACTTTGCTGCTCAGGTTGTCAACGGTGCGCTTGAGGTCGTCATAACTGCGTTTCTGGTCGCTGATATCGCTCTTGAGCCGATCGATCGTGCTTTTCTGATCGGCAACGGTGCGCTTCAGGTCCGCCAGTTGACTGTCACTGCTGCTTGAACTGGAACCCTCCTTGCGCCTGAATTCATCAAGCGTTCGGGTCTGAGCGTCCAGCCGGGACTTGAGGCTTTCCAGCGTCTCGTCTTGACGCTTTTGTGCGGTTTGCAGCGTCTCGATATCCCCTACCGAAATACCCGATGTCTGCAACACATACTCGTCTCCCTTGACCCGCGACGCCGCCGTCAGGCGATCACCTCGATCAGCACTGTACCGGCCCCATTGCACCACCTCCTGCGCCTGCACAGCCGTTACCGCGCTGGCCGCCAATACACCCACAACACTTGCAACAAGCTTCCAGGACGACGTGCGAACACTGAGCATCACTTGATTCCTTTCCAGACAGCCGGGATGGCATATCGCTATGACTGTCATTTTCGAAACTTGTTCCCAAGTTGCGGGAATAGGCCGATTGACTCTGCAAAGCCGGCGTAGATCACTGATCTATCGAGCTTTTTCGTACGCTTCCAAAGAGAAGAAAGGGCTTCATGACCTTGCGCCACAGAGCCTGGATCTATATATTCCCAACCCTGCTGCACCGCGCTACCGCCCGAATGGCGAAACTGGTAGACGCATGGGACTTAAAATCCCCCGCTCGAAAGGGCGTGCCGGTTCGATTCCGGCTTCGGGCACCATAGATATCAAGGGCTTGCATGATGAACTTCATGCAGGCCCTTATCTTTTGTGTTCCGCAATTTCTGGATCTGTTCCGCAATTCCCTCTCTGGCGTTCTGCCGACCGAACACAAACCATCAATACACCGTGACTCGTGAGACAAATCGTATGGCCGTGTTCCGGCCAAAAGCGGTCAGTCAAATCGGCGACAGACGCCTTCAACATATCGCCAAAAAGCCCCGGCAGGAAATCGTTACCTTGCCTGTTTCATCCTCTTTTGACTCTTGCATTGACATATCGGTAAATCTCGATATCCTGCGCTCATGGAATTACTCGAAATATTCAAAGCCCTCTCCAACCCTACACGCCTTGAAATCCTCAAAGGCCTGAAGGATCCCGTTAAGAACTTTCCTCCACAGGATGAAGGAGACGTTCTCACGGTGGGGGTCTGCGTCAGTAGTATTCAGGAAGGCATCGGGCTGTCGCAGTCAACGGTGTCTGGTTATCTTGCAACGCTGCAACGGGTAGGCCTGGTAGAAGTCAGGCGCATCGGTCAGTGGACCTACTACAAGCGCAATGAAGCCACCATCAGTGCGCTTGCCAAGATCATAGGGACAGATCTGTAATTTTTTTACCGCATGATATCGAAATATCTCGATATCCCTTTTTATCGATATGAGGATTCACAATGAAAGCGTTGATGCTTAAGTCATTTGGCGGCCCGGAATCGTTCGAACTCTGCGACGTGCCCAAGCCAGTGCCGGGTGCGGGACAAGTCCTGGTGCGGGTACACGCGACCTCCATCAACCCCTTGGATTATCAGGTTCGACGTGGCGACTATTCCGACCTGGTGCAACTACCGGCCATTACCGGACACGACGTCTCGGGGGTTGTCGAAGAAGTCGGGCCTGGGGTGACGTCCTTCGCTCCGGGCGACGAAGTCTGGTACACCCCGCAGATATTTGAAGGGCCAGGCAGTTACGCCGAATACCAGGTTGCAGCCGAAAGCATTATCGGGAAGAAACCGCCATCGCTGAGCCATCTCGAAGCGGCAAGTCTGACCCTGGTTGGCGGGACGGTGTGGGAAGCATTGACCGGTCGTGCAGTGCTCAGAGTGGGAGAAAGCATCCTGATCCACGGCGGCGCGGGAGGCGTAGGTCATATCGCGATCCAGATCGCCAAGGCCATTGGAGCGCGGGTCTTCACGACCGTGCGCGAAGCACACTTCGAGTTCGCACGAAGCATGGGGGCCGATGTGGTTATCGACTACGAAAAGGAGGATTACGTCGATGTCATCAATCGGGAAACGCATGGCCGCGGAGTCGATGTGGTGTTCGACACCATCGGCGGCAACACGTTGACGCGCAGCCCTGATGTGCTCGCTCAACTCGGCCGCGTGGTCTCGATTGTGGACATTGCTCAGCCGCAGAACCTTGTTCAGGCATGGGGCAAGAACGCGAGTTATCACTTCGTTTTCACCAGACAGAACCGGGGCAAACTGGATGAGCTGAGCGCATTGGTAGAGCGCGGTCAGCTGCGGCCACACGTCGGCGCTGTCTATTCGCTTGCCGACATGGCGCTCGCCCATGCCCGGCTGGAAAAGCCCAACAACGGCATTCAAGGAAAAATCGCGATTGCAGTCGAGCCATCGCTTATTTCGTAGGTTCGTACTTTTAACTGTTCAAGTCATATGAGAGGAACACCATGATTTATGAAATCGCTCTGCTCCCCGTCCACAAAGAACGCATTGAAAATTTCAGACGTGCATTTGCCGAAGTCGCTCCATTGCTCACCCGTGCGAAGGGTTACGGCGGACACTTGTTCGCGCAAGGAATTGAAAGCCCCGAGCGGTTTAATTTGATAGTGCGTTGGGCTTCGCTTGAAGATCACACGCCGGGCTTCGAAGAGAGTGAAGACCATCGGATATTCATGGCAGGCCTGGAAGAATATTTTTCGGAAGAACCGAGGGTCTACCACATTGAAGGAGCTGCTTTTTCTGCTGGCGAACAGGTAGTTGCCGGTTTCGTAGAATAGTGAGGCTGACTGCTTTTGGCCGATTTACGCAGGAGCTGACCGGCAGCTTTGAGTCGTTAGCTGCCGGTCGTGGATGGGGACTATCACTCATTAGACATACGTGCGACTGGTCAGATCGAATGCTAGTGGGCGGTCGCCCTTATCTTTTTGTCTCGCAATAACTTTCCAGCAACTGCCTAGGACTTGGCAGACGGTGCACCGTCTCCATGCGAGGCGATGATCGCGTCGAAGATAGCGGCATATTTACGATTATGACTGTCGCGGGCCGCCGCCGATCCTTTGTCCAGCATCTCGTCAACCGCCCTTTTTTGTTCAAGAACCCGTGCCAGTGTCTCGTCACTGTTACGCAATGTGCGCCCTTGCAAATCCAGCATCATCTTTTCCTCGATCATTCAAAGGCGGCATAAGCCGCCACATGCTGAAAAGGTTAGCCTTGCAGTGGTTCGTGAGAAGTAAAGAATTGTGAGTATTTTGAGGACGCCTATTAAGAGCTTGAACACCCCGGCAATTGCCGGGGCACCTCCCAAAACCACCACATCATTCCGTCGGCGCGTACTGCATCTCACCGTTGCCGAACGACCAGTCCTCGCGCTTCACGTCCACCAGGCTGATCCACACATCTTCCTTGCGCAGGCCGGTTTTCGCGTGGATGCCCTCGGCGATGAACCGGTAGAACGCCTTTTTCACTTCAACCGTGCGGCCGGCGTTCCAGGTCACCTGGATAAACACAATGCGCGGCGTATAGGTCACGCCGAGGTAGCCGGCGGCGGGATACACCAACTCATCCCGGGCATGGCGGTTGATGATCTGGAATTTGTCGTGCTCCGGCACATTGGCCACGCTGGTCATGGCGGCATACACCACATCGCTGATCGCCGCAGCGGTTTCAGCGGAAGTGTCGGCGGCGAGGTCGATTCGAACTAAAGGCATGGCAATCATCTCAAGGGTAAACGGCCTATCCACGGCGGCGGCCCGTGGTGATTACGCTAGTCTCGACCTGTTGATTCATCAAGCGCATAATTTTCCAAATCATGATGAGTAGTAAGCATGCTATTTCAGGATTTGAAAGCGTTCGTGACTGTCGTCGAGAGTACGTCGCTGACCCGCGCTGCGCAGACTTTGTGCCTAACGCAATCCGCCGTATCCCGGCGCATCCAGCACTTGGAAGAAACCCTGGGTGAGGCCTTGTTCGACCGCTCCACTCGCCCGCCTTTGCCCAATGCCATGGGCTGGCGCATCTATGAAAAAGCCGTGGATCTGCTGCGCGACGCCGACCATCTGCTGAGTATTCCCCAGGAAAACGCCTTGCCCAGCGGTCGCTATCGGGTGGGTTTGACGCAGATCGTCGCGGATGCGGTGGTGCTGGAGGTGGTCACGCGGATCCGCACCGAACTGCCCGGCCTGGAGATGCAGATCGTCACCGACTGGAGCTCGACGCTTGAGCAACAGATGCTCGCGGGCGAACTGGATGCGGCCACATTGATGCTGCCGGCGGCCAACCGCCCGCCCGCCGGCCTGGACAGCCACTTGCTCACCACGCTCGATATTCTGGTGGTGCAAAGCAAGCACCATCCCCTGGTCCGCGCCGCCAGTGACATCCACCAATTAGCCTCCCTGGAATGGGTGTTGAACCCCAAAGGCTGCGGCTACCGCGCGGCGCTGGAAGCGGCCATGGGCAGTCGCGGCCAACGCTTGAAGCTCGCCGTCGACACCCACGGCGCCGGCGTGCAGATGCGCATGGTGGCCGCCGGGCTGGGATTGGGCCTGATCCCCCGCACGCTATTGCCCGGCACTGCCTATGCGGATGAACTGAGCATCGTCGAGCTCAGCGACTTTCAGTTGACCTTGGGCGTGTGGATGACCCAATCGCCCCACCCCGGCAATTTGCGACGGGCCAATCAGTGGCTGGCCGAGACCATCGCGCAAGGGTTGTCAGCCTGAATCACTCACGCTCCAGCACAAAGTCGTAATGCGCACGCTTGAACGGCAGCGCCATGCCAAGCCTCGCGGACAGCTCGTCATGGGCCGTCTGTGGCGCATAGGCCACCTGCAACGACGCCTTGACGCCAAACACCGCATCGGACGCCAGGTACGGGTCCCCCTCAGTGAACAGGTGGGTCACCAACTTGCGATAACCCGGCGCTTCCAGCATGAAATGCACATGCCCGGGCCGCCAGATGTGACGGTTGGCGGCATGCAGCATGCGCCCGACAGTGCCGTCGTCCGGGATCGGGTAGCACACCGGCAGGATCGTGCGAATCGCATAGTTGCCCTGCTCATCGGTACGATAACGTCCGCGCAGGTTGCCGAACGGCTGATCGACGTCCTGCCCTGAGTACATGCCATTGCCGGCGGTCTGCCACACATCCAGCAGTGCATTGGCCAAGGGTTTACCTTCGGTGTCCAGCACGCGCCCGTGTATCAAGGTGGATTCGCCGGGCGTAAGGGCCATGTTTTCGCCAAAGACACGCTCCGGCATGCCGTCAATGTAGAACGGTCCGAACACCGTGGTTTGCGTGGCCTTGGCACTCTGCCGGTGGTTGACCGCGTCCACCAGCATCGACAGGCCCAGGGTGTCCGACAGCAGAATGAATTCCTGACGCACCGCCCCATCGCACAGCTGACCCGTTTCGGTCAGAAAACCGATGGCTTCGAACCACTCCTGCTCGGTCAGCTCCACCTCACTGGCGAACGCGTGCAGGTGGCGAACCAGGCTCTGCATCACTTGCTTGAAGCGGACGTCTGGCGCGTCGTTGAAACTGTCGACGGCTTGTTGAGTAATCAGCGATTCGAAAACACGGTCGGGATGGGACATGGGCAGGCTCCGGCACATCAGCGCTCCGGGGCGGATACTCCGGAGAACCCTTGTTGTTTTATGGGTTATTCCAGAAACACCCCGGTATGCCGGTTTATTCCACTAGAGCATCGGCGAACTGCTGACCACGCGCAGCGCCAGCCCTTCGTAGGCGTCCAGCGTGATGGTGAACTCGCCCTCGGGCGTCAGGTCGCCTTCGACCCGCTCGTTGATGATGTCCACCACCGGACCTGGCGCAACGTCGGGCAAGTGCAGGGTTTCGGTGAGCGGCGTGGCGCCGAAATTCAAGGCGGTGATCTGCGTGCCTTTGCCGGCAGGCAGTTCGTGGACCATCACCAGCAGCCCTGGGTGGTCCACGTCCGGCACCTGGATCTGGCGGCTTGCGGCAATGTCGTAGGCGCGGCGTACGGCGAGGATTTTCTGTAACTGCGAAGCGAAGGACGCCGGGTCCTGCAACTGGCTGTTCAAACTGCCATACAGCGTGTTTGCGCGCGGCATCTGCCCGGCCGACAGCTCGGCGTCCGGGTTGAGGTCCACCAGGTCGTAGGCGCCACGATGAATCCAGCGCGTATCGCCGTCGGTCATCAGGTGCGCCACCTCATCGGCGGCCAGCGGCAGCGCGCCTACCAAGTCCCAGCCGGACAGGGCAAATACCCCGGGCTGCATCGCGTTGTACATCACCAACAGCAAATGAATCTGGCGAATCTGCTGGATGTCCGCCGCGCTGATCGCCTCCAGCTCGCGAATGCCCAGCGCTGCCGTGATCAAGCTGACGGTGGTGCAGGCCACGCCATTGGTGACGAACTTGAGGTTATACGGCGCGTGTTCGCCGGCCAGGCGTTCGTACATCTGCTCGCGGATATGCTCGCGCAGGATATTGCCGGGGAACGTCTGCCCCTGATACAGGAAGGTGTCATGGGCATGCAGCGTCCAGAAATGCACGAGTTCCAGGGTCAACTCGTCATGGTTTTGCAGGGCATGGATCAACGAGCCGGGGTCGATGCCCAGGCTGTGCATCTGGCGCAGCATGAGGCGAAGGAACTCGGTGTCGCCCATCAGCAAGGCGTGTTGGTAGGCGGGCCGGGTGATGAAGTCATAGGACAGGTCGGCGCCGCCGTGGGACATGGCGGCGATATCGTCGACGGTCAGGTTCAGCTCCTGGAAGCTGAACCCGCCCGCCTTGCGGATCGCCCCGCCCAGCAGTTGGTTGCCAGTGATCGACAACGGGTGGCTCTCCGACCAGGCCGAGCCTTCCAGCTTGCGTTCCACGCCGAGAAAACCGTTGGCGTCCAGACGCAGGATCTTGGCGCCCATCACGTCGATGGCATGCAGCGCATCGCCAATGATCATCTGCTGCGCGGCGAAGGACGGGTCGAGCCAATTGAGCGACGGCTGGCCCTCCTTGAAGTAATGCAGGTACACCCAGCGCCGCGGCTTGCCGTCCACACCGACCACCACGGGCGTGGCGCTCCAGTCGGTCTCCTTCACCCCGGGCTCGAAGAAGATCACCCGTTGCAGTTGGCCGACGATGTAATGCTTGTCGCGCAGGGCATCAACCTGCAACGGGCTGAGGTTCTGCGCATCGCGCCCCTCGGCCACCTCGGGCAGGAGCGGCCAGTCTTCCTCGCGGATCTCCACCATGTGGTACAGGCCCGGGTAATCCTCATAAGCCATCTCGGCCAGGCGAAAGTCCGCCCCCTTGCCGGTGTGCGACGGGATCACATCGTCAATGATCACTGCGTTATGCGCCGCAGCCATGCGGGTCATGGCCTGCAACTGTGCTTCGGTGCCGAGTTGCGGGTCGATGTCGAAGCTGATGCGGTCGAAATTGCCATCGATGGTCGGCGTGTGCCGCGTGCCGGACAGGCCTCCGGACTTTTTCAGCGGACCATTGTGAATGCCCTGGATACCGATTTTCGACAGCGCGTGCCACAGGCTTTCGTCCCCCAGGGCTTCAAGCACCGTGCCGCCGTCGCGGGTGATGATCGACGCGGGATATGCGGTGAACCACACCGAGGACAAGGCACTGGCATCACGGGGCCGGGTCTGTGCGTAAGGCTGCTGCCACAAGCGACCCTGCCCCGAATAAAGCCGGGCCCGCTGCCGCGCCGCGTGCAGCATCGATTGTTCCACCAGCCAGTTCACATGGTCCTTGTCCGCCGCCGTCATAAGCTCGATACCCGTCGTCGTGAGTGAGTCCAACCGGCAGATTCAGCCGGTGGTAAGCATATGAGGCGCCCCGTGGCCATTCGTTGCATCGAATCTGCCACCACGCATGAGGCGACGCCTACTGTTGTCGGTACTCGCGCGGCGTCATGCCGGTGTGACGCCGGAACACCTGGGCGAAATGCGCCGGGCTGTTGTAACCCACCTCCAGGGCGATCTGGATGATGCTCTGGGAGGTGCTCGACAAGAGCTCACGGGCCCTGGCCATGCGCAGCCGAATAAAGAACTGCGACGGCGAATGACCGGTCGCCTGGTGGAACAGGCGGCTGAAGTAGAAGCGGCTCAACCCTGCTTCTTCGGCGAAGTCGTCCAGACTCAGGTCGAGGTCCAACGCTTGCTCCATCCGTTGAATCACCCGTCGCAGTTGATATGCGGGCAAGGCATTTCGCGGCTTGGCCTGTGTGCCATGCTCACGATAGTGCCGTACCAGATGCACCGCCAAAGCCTGGGCCAGGCCGGTGGCAGAAAGATTGCTGGGCGTGCGGTGCCCGGCCAGCTCCTGGTGGATGCAGCGCACCAGGCACGCCACGTGAGCATCCCTGGCCCCGGACAGCTCGACCAGGCGTATACGTTGACCATGCTGTTGAAGATCAGCCGCCGCCTGGTCCAGCAGACGTTGGCTCAGGTACAGGTGCACCACCTGGAACGTCGCTTCGCCCCGGGTTTGCCAACGCATTTCGTAAGGTCGCTCAGCCTGGGTCAGGAAAAAATCGTCGACACCGACGTCACTGTCGCTCCACCCCTGCCCCAACTCGCGTTCCTGCACCCGTGCACCTCCGCAAAGCACCAGCACCAACAGTGGTTCGGCCACCGCCGGCACCATGATGGCGTGGGCAGTGCTGGCATGGGTGAATACCTGCATCTGGACATCCGGATGCAACCAATGCGCAGGCGCTTCAACGGGACTGGGCGCCAGGTAATGCGGCATCGACTGCGCAGCGATTCGTTCAAGTGGTTTCATCAAGTGGCCAACGTGTATATGGGCGTTAACGGTAGCAATAAAAAGCAAGATCACAATAGTTTCGACAAACACCCTCCAGATTCGAATGGGCCAACAGCGGATAGTAGGCCCTCATCCAATGCCTGTCGGCCTGGGTGCCTTAATTCGATCAGGAGTGCTGTTTCAATGAATACCATCCCTCAAGACTTCGCCGGAAAAGTCGTACTCGTCACCGGCGCCGCCAGCGGTATTGGCCGCGCGGTTGCGCTGCTGATGCATGAACGAGGTGCAAGCGTCATCGCCGAAGACAAAAATCCGACAGTCGAGCAACTGGCTCGTCCCGGGCTGGTCCCCCTTGTGGCGGACATCACCCGGGACGGCGTCGCCGAACAGGCGGTGGCCAAAGCCATCGAACACTTCGGGCGGCTGGATGTACTGGTGAACAACGCCGGGATCATCATCAACAAACCGGTGATCGACATGACCCGGGAAGACTGGGAGCGCGTGCAGAACGTCAACGTGACCGCCGCATTCCTGCATTCGCGCGAAGCCATCAAAGCCATGATTCCCAACGGTACGGGCGCCATCGTGAACATTGCGTCCTACGCGGCGTACCAGGCGTTTCCCACCATTGCCGCCTACACCGCGTCCAAGGGGGCGCTGGTGCAGCTTACACGGACACTCGCGCTGGAAGTCATCGAGCACGGCATTCGCGTCAACGCGGTGGGCTCCGGGGATGTGGTCACCCATATCCTCGACAGCGTCGTCGCCGACGGGCCGAGTTTCCTGGCACAACACGGCGAGACCGCGCCGATCAAACGCGCCGCACAGCCGGAAGAAATCGCTGAAGTCGTGGCATTTCTCGCCTCGAACAGGGCGTCTTACATGGTCGGTTCAGTGGTCATGGCGGATGGCGGTATGAGCGTGGTTGCCGGCTAAGCGGACAGGCGATCTTTTCAGCGCCTGCGCTACCGCTTTCGCAGGCAGGCCAGCTCCCACAGGCGATTCGCTGTGGCTGAAAGAGCTCTGCCAACAGGGCCGGCGCGCCAGACGCTTTCTCCCCAACAATAGAGCTCTAATGTGGGAGCTGGCTTGCCTGCGAAGACGGTGGCACAGCAAGTACCTCTGCACCTGACACAACTCCCGCAACCTGGAGCTACTTGACCAACCGCTTTTCCTTGGAGGGGCGGTATCCGAAATACGAGCTGTAGCACTTGCTGAAGTGGCTTGGCGAGACAAACCCGCAGGCCACCAGCACTTCCACCTGCGACAGTTCGGTGTGCTGCAACAGGCGGCGAGCTTCGGTGACGCGCAGTTCCATGTAGTAGCGTTGCGGCGTGGTGCCCAGTTGTTCCTTGAACAGCCGCTCCAGCTGGCGGCGTGAGCGGCCGGCGTAGACCGCCAACTGGTCCAGTTCCAGCGGCTCTTCGAGGTTGGCGTCCATCAGTTTCACCACTTCGCGCAAGGGCGCGCTGACGCTGATGTTTTCGGTAGGTTTGACGCGGCGGTAGCGAGACTCTTCGAAGGCCAGAATGTCTTCGATGCCTTCGACCAGCGCCTTGCCGTGCAGGCCTTTGATCCAGTCCAGAGCCATATGGAAGGCGCCGGAGGGGCTGGACGCAGTCAAGCGGTCGCGGTCGATCACATAGGGTTCGCTGGTGACGTGGGTGGCCTTGGACACTTCCGCCAGGGCCGGGCGATGTTCCGGGTGGATCGCGCAACGGTAGCCCTGCAACAGACCGGAGCGCCCAAGGAACCAGGAGCCGTTCCACAACCCGGCAAGATGGATGCCGTGTTCGGCGGCGGTGCGCAGCAGATGGATGAAATCTTCGCTGGCCTTGAGCTCGGTACGGAAACCACCGCAGATCACCAGCAGTTCCAGGGTTTGCAGCGCCGCTGCGTCGAGGCGCGCGTCCGGGCGGATGACCAGCCCCAGATCGCTGATGACTTCGCCATCGTCCCAGCCGAACGTGCGGGACTTGAACAATTCGGGACGCAGCAGGTTGGCGGTGACCAGAGTGTCGAGGGTCTGGGTGAAGGCCGGAAGCGAGAAGTGTTCGAGCAACAGGAAGCCGACGCGGGTGACCGGTGTCGGCTGCCAGGGCGCATCGTTGAGGTAGCGCAGGTTCTTGCCTTGCATGCCGCCGCTGAATTGACGTCTTTCCATCGAGGGTTGGCCCACTCTTGTTGTTGATGCAGTGGGCGCCATCTTAGGGGCAAATGCAGCGGCTGTCTCAGGCGGCGCGCAACGCCGCCAGCTTCAGGCCGAAACCGACCAGAAACATGCCCGCAAGCTTTTGCATCACCCGCGAAGCCGTGGCATTGGCGCGCAGGCGACTGGCGAAAAAGCCGGTCAGCAGCACCACGATCGTGCCGTAGATCAGGGTCAGGCTGGCAACGGTTGCGCCCATGAACGCAAAGGTCGAAAAGCCCGGGTTGCTGGTCGGATCGATGAACAGCGGGAAGAACGCCATGTAGAACACAATGGTCTTGGGGTTGAGCAAGGCGATCGTTGCGCTCTGGCGCAGGTAATGGCGAGGCTTGATCTCCAGTACCAACGCGGCGCCCGGCTTGGCGAGCAACAGGCTCGCGCCCAGCCACATCAGGTAGGCCGCACCCAGCCACTGCACGGCATGGAAGGCCGCCGGGTGGGATTGCAGGATGGCCGCAACGCCGGCCACCGCCAGCCACATCAATACCTGATCGCCCAGGATCGCACCAAACGTGGCCGCGATGCCGGCGCGCAGTCCGCCTTTGCTGGTGGAGGTGATCAACGCCAGGTTGCCCGGCCCCGGGATCAACAGCAGAAGGATGAACGCCAGCACAAAGGAGCCGTAATCAGTTACGCCGAACATGGGAATGCCTCACAGGGAAAGGTGGATCGAGTCTAAAACGCGCAATAAAAGCTGAACAAGATGTTTCAGCGCCATTGCGTTGCTGTATCGAACAAAACAGCGCAATCCTGGGTTTTATTCCCTGATATTCAAAAAACCGCTGCTCTCCAGCCCCTCAACCTACTGAGAGGCGGCGCATCTGATACGGTTTTTTCTTCACTATCTGAATCTGTACCAAAAACGCCTCGACGCCGACAATCAACGCACGCCCGACATCCCTGTCGGGCGCGACAGGCAGGTGCCTGCCGCCCTTCCCTCCGGAGGTCCCATGACCAAGATGGCAATTTTCCTGTTCGGCTTTTTGGCGCTGACCATCGGTATCGGCCTGCTGGCGACCATTTCGCCGGTCTGAGCCTAGCGGAACGTCACCATTTCAAAATCCGCCGAGGTGCCCGCCGCCTGCATCGCCAGCTCCTTGATGGCGATGGTGCGCACCTGGACGCCCTCGTTCCACGGGTTGGTGTAACTGAGCAGTCCGCTCGCCGGGTCGATATGGAGAATGGCAAAGGCATGCCCATCGCCCTTGGACCAATCCCCATTGCGCGCCGGTTTGCCGCCGAACACGATGGCCGCCCGCGTGCCGACTGCGCCGGCATTGCTCAGCAGGAAGCGGGTGATGTCGTCAGGCGAGCTATGGGCATCGGCCAGGCGCAGGTGATCACCGTACTGCCCCGCCAGCAACTCCATGACTTTGTTGGTGGGCAGCGCACCTTTTGCCGGGTCCAGGTGGAAATACTGGAACATCGCCCCCACCACCGCCGCCGCCGGCGCATCGCCCTTGCCGTATTGGTCCAGATCACCCGCCTGCAAATGGAACACCGTACCCGGCGCCCCCGGCAGGCTGACGTTGAAGCTGCCGTCGGTATTCAGGGTCACGCCGCGTTGCAGGATGTCGGCACCGGTGCGGGTGTTGGAAAACGCCTTGACCACCGAAATGCCCACGCAGTCGCCTTCGCTGGTCTGGTTCAAGTGGGTGCCGATGGGTTGGCGGATCGGGCTGCCAGCCAACGCCGGCGCCCAGGGCCCGGCGTCGATCACGCTGCCCTTGGCGTCTCGTTGCAGGGCGCGAATGCTGCCATCGGCACTGTAGCTGCCGTCGCTCAGGGAATTGACGATGTTTTTCACGTCGGTGTTCAGGTTGTCGCGGGCACCGCCATCGCGCTGCATCGCGGCCTGAAACGCCTGGGATGCCTGGATGATGCGCTGACGGGTATCTGCATCCGGACGGGCGCCACGGCTGTGGTCCAGTTCAGTGAGCAGTTGATGGTAGGCGGTTTCGATGGCGCGAATACCGACTTGGGTGTCGGCGTGCGCGGCAACGGAGGTACTCGCAAGCACCGCGAGGGCAAGGCAATGGAATAAAGGACGCTTCACGCTGAGGGTCTCGAATGAGAGTGTTGAAGCGATCCCTCGAACCAGGAACCCGTTCAATCGCTTCGTGCCGCAACATCCAGTAGCAGGGCTGACATGCAGCGGCGAGCATGCAATAGCCGCTCAAAAGCCGTCAATGGGGGCAAGCGGCTATAGGCGTTCCCTCACCCCGCGAACAACATCGGGTACAGCGACAGCACCAACAGGCCGGCCATCGAGCCATTGAACAGGCGTAGCCAGCGCGGTTCGCGCAACACATTGCGCAAACCGCTGCCACAACCGACCCAGATGCACACACTGGGCAAGTTGACCACTGCAAACACCAGGGCAATCAGCAGCACGTTGGCCACATAACCTTCGGCCGGCGTGTAGGTGGTGATGGCACCCAGCGCCATGATCCACGCCTTGGGGTTCACCCACTGGAAGGCCGCCGCGCCGAGGAAGGTCATGGGCCGGACTTGCGCGTCGCCACCCTCGGACATGCCGCCGGCCGTGGCAATTTTCCAGGCCAGATAGAGCAGATAAGCCGCACCGACGTAACGCAGCAGCGTGTACGCCCACGGGAATACCTTGAACACTTCGCCCAACCCCAGGCCCACGGCGATCACCAGCACCATGAAACCGATGCTGATCCCCAATGCATGAGGCATCGAACGACGGAAGCCGAAGTTCACGCCCGAAGCCAGCAACATCGTGTTGTTCGGCCCGGGTGTGATCGACGACACGAAGGCAAATAGCACAAAGGCCGACAATAGGCTGGTGGACATGAACATGGCGCGGTATCCGGGCGAAGAGGCATGCCAGTGACATTAATGGCTTGCGAGGCCGGCTGCCCCGTACAGCCATGCTCGGATCGAGGGATACACTTTCAAGGGACGACGCTGACGGTGAGTTGTTCGATCACCAGTGGGCCGCCCGTCCTGACCGTCCAGTCCTGGCGCAACTTGCGATGGTAGATGCGGCTGTCACTGCGGCTCTGCCATCCGGCCCGTTGCGCACTGTCGGCGCGCACTTCCCCGTACCAGTCGACCACGAAGCTGACGTGATAGGACTGTGCGGCGGTCTGCTTGATCTCGATGGCCGACACGTCATGGAAATTCCACAGTGTCTGGGCCAGCAGGTTGTTGTACCAGTCGGCGAACGCGGCGTGGCTGGTCAGCGGCGCCATGCCGAGGAACACCGCCGACAGGTGCTGGTCATCCAGATGGGCGAGAAAGTAGTCGGCATTGGAGGCGTGTTCGAAATGGGTGAACCATTCATAGATGAACTGGCGGATGTCATTGCTGTTGGTCGCGGCCAGGCCGTTTAGCGGCTGGAACTGACGAGCCTGTTGTTCGTACTGGGCCAAAGGCGCGATTGCTTTCGCCGTGGCGGCATGGCTGCATCCCAGCCACGCGACTGAAAGGCTGAGTGCAAGTATTTTGAAGCAGGCCCCTGCGGCCCGACGGAGATAAAGTGGCATGGCATGTCCTCGTTGGGGTTCGAGGGGCCAGCTTAGGGCGCGGGATGGGTGCAAAAAAGGCGCCCAAGCCACAAGCGCTTTGAAGAGAAACTTCAGGATCAATCGCATGAGCAGACGACTCCCGGTTTTGCCCCGGGAGCCGTGTGAGGCGGGAACGGCTCAGTTCTGCGGACGTTGCTTGGTCGAATCCAGCTCGGCTTTCTTGGCCGTGGAAATTTCGGTGATCTGCGCCGACTTGGCGATGGCCAGGTCGAAAGTGTCCTGCATCTTGGCAATGGCTTCGGTGGATGTGCCTTTCAGCCCACCGTTGGCCGCCCAATCGAAGTTCCACACGCCGGACAGGTTGTCGGCACCCGCCACGTCATGGGTTTCGATGGCGGTGAATACATCCGGATGACGTTCCATGTACTTGGCCGCGTCGGACACATCCTTCGGCACCTTGCCCGACGCATTGTTGGCCAGTTGCGTCAGTTCCTGCTTGGTGATCGCCGACTTGCCATTCTGGCGCATATAGTCGGCGATGACCTTGCTGGACTTGGAGATGTTCAACTTGTCGTCGAACACCGAAGGTGAGGTTTTTGGAGTGTTCGACCCGCCACCAGTGGGCGTTACAGTAGTAGACATCGGCGCTGCTCCCTCAATGAAACGAATGAAATCGTCGAGCTGACGATAGCCCGTCACGGACGGTAGCATGGGCCAGTGGCCATTAATCACCTCCTTCACAACAATTCACAAGGACCGCCAATGTCGCGACCAAATGCCGAGACAGCCCGCCGGAGCACTCACGCAGAGCATTGATCAAGACTGCTTGCCACGCTGGCGCACCAGCCCTTCCAGCGTAAAGCGCGCCTGCATCAACACCACATCGCGCACCTGTTCCATTTCCTTCTGATTGATTTCGCTCCACTTGAGGGCCGTGAGCAGCTTGGGTTTCTGCACGCGAAACGCCAGGCCCTGGGTAAACAGCGCCATCGAGTGAATCACTGTGCGATCGTCCTCGACGGCAAAGCCGGCCAGCCGTGCGATCAACTGGCGGATCACCCGGCCAATGCGCAGCTTGAAGCGCTCTTCGAACGCCATTGTTGCGCTTTCCGGACACAGGCCGGCCTGATGCCGGTCGAGGAACGCGCGCCACGCGCTGGTCTGGGGGCTGTCCTGGATGGTCGAGACCACGGTGCCGAGAATGCCCAGCGACACCTCGATCAGTGCCGGGTCGCCGGATTCGGCATCGGCCAGGGCGGCTTCGGCAGCTTCCACGCTGGGGGCCATTTTGCCCCATAGCAACCTGATCAAGTGTTCGACGCACTCCAGGTACACCCCTTCCTTGCCGTCGAAGTAGTACTGGATCGCCGGTGCATTCACCCCGGCGGCGGTGGCGATATCCCGGGTGGATGCGCCGTCGTAGCCACGTTCGCCGAACACCGCGACGGCAGCTTCGACAATGCGTGCGCGGGTTTCCTCGCCCCGTTGGTAGCCCCCTTCGGCGGCTGGTTTGTGTCGTGCCATGGGCAACTCCCTTCGAATATCGGACCAAAATATACCAGTTGACAAAAATTCGCGAAGATTGGAATTTATACCACCCGATATAAATCCGGAGTGACCCGATGTCCGCTGCCCCTCCTTCCCCTCAGGTCATGCCTGAAGACACCGTCAACGGCCAGCGCGGCAAGGCGCGACGGATCCTGCTGAGCCTCGCCGGCGTGGCGCTGCTGATCGGTGTGTCGTGGGCCGCTTGGTGGTGGCTCACCGGGCGCTTCATCGAAACCACCGACGACGCCTACCTGCAGGCCGACAGCATCAGCGTGGCACCGAAGATCAACGGTTACGTGGCCGAAGTGCTGGTGGCCGACAACCAGAACGTGAAGCGCGGTGACATCCTGGTGCGACTCGATGCGCGCAAATACCAGGCCGTGAGTGACGAAGCCTCGGCGACCATTGCCGCCCGCGAAGCGGACTTTGCCAAGGCCCAGGCCGACCTGGTGCAGCAGGACTCGACCATCGCCGAAGCCCGTGCACAACTGCAAGGCGCCGAGGCCGACGCACGCCATGCCCAGACTGAAGTCGCCCGCTACGCGCCGCTGGCCCGTTCGGGCGCAGAGCCGGAAGAACGCCTGGCGCAGTTGAACAACCAATTGGCGCAGGCCCGCAGTACCGTGGCCGCCAAACAGGCCGCGTTGCGCTCCAGCCAGACCCGCTACGGCACGCTCCAGGCCCAGCTCAAGCAGGCCCAGGCGCAGCTCGGCGTGGCCCGTGCCAGCGAAGCGCAAAGCCAGCTGGACGTCGATGACGCAGTGATCCGCAGCCCGCTGGATGGCCGTATCGCCGACCGCGGCGTACGCGTCGGCCAATACGTGCAACCGGGCACACGCCTGTTGACCGTGGTGCCGCTCAGCGCCATTTACCTCACGGCCAACTACAAGGAAACCCAGATCGGCGAGATGCGCGCCGGGCAGTCGGTCAGCGTGCATGTGGACGCACTGCCCGGACGCACGCTGCAAGGCCATATCGACAGCCTTTCACCGGGCACCGGCGCGCAATTCGCCTTGCTGCCGCCGTCCAACGCCACCGGCAACTTCACTAAAATCGTACAACGCGTGCCGGTGCGCATTGCCCTGGACGTGCCGGATGAGGTGTGCACGGCCTTGATGCCGGGCCTGTCGGCGACCGTGGAAGTGGACACCCGCACCCACGACGCGGACGCCCACCATGGCTGAAGCGCTGATGGCCGAGGTGGCCGCCGAGAAACCGCGCAATGCCTCGCTGACCGACTGGATCGCCGTCGCCGCCGGGGCACTGGGGGCCTTGCTGGCCACCCTTGACGTGTCGATCACCAACTCGGCGCTGCCGCAGATCCAGGGCCAGATCGGCGCCACCGGCACCGAAGGCACTTGGATCGCCACCGGGTACCTGATGTCGGAAATCGTCATGATCCCCCTCGCCGCCTGGCTGACCCGTGTGTTCGGCCTGCGTCGGTTCCTGATCGGCACGGCCTTGATGTTTACCCTGTTCTCAATGTTCTGCGGCCTGTCCTCCAGCCTTGGCGCGATGATCGCCGGGCGTATCGGCCAGGGCTTTGCCGGCGGCGCCATGATCCCCACCGCACAGACCATCGTGCGCACGCGCCTGCCCCCGCACCAACTGGCGATTGGTACAACGATGTTCGGCATGACGGTGATCCTCGGTCCGCTGCTGGGCCCGGTTATCGGCGGCTGGCTCACGGAAAACATCAACTGGCGTTGGTGTTTCTTCCTCAACCTGCCCATCAGCATTGCGTTGATCACCTTGCTGATCACCGGCCTGCCCACCGAGCGCATGAACCTGCAACGCTTCATCAGTGCTGACTGGCTGGGCATTCTGGGATTGGCCATGGGCCTGAGTTCGCTGACGGTGGTGCTTGAGGAAGGTCAGCGCGAACACTGGTTCGACTCGCTGCTGATCACCTGGCTGAGCGTGACTACCCTGATGGGTTTTTTCCTGATTGCGGTCGGCCAGTTCCGTTCCAGCACGCCGATCCTGCGCCTGCCGTTGTTGCTCAATAAAAGTTTTGGCGGCGTGTTGTTGATCGCCACCACCGTCGGCGCCGGGTTGTATGGCACGGCGTACCTGGTGCCGCAGTTCCTGGGCCTGCTCTCCGGCTACAACGCCGAACAGTCGGGCTCGATCATGTTGCTGGCGGGCGTACCGGCATTTCTGTTGATGCCGATCCTGCCGCGCATGCTCGGGCGCTACGACCTGCGCTGGATGGTCGGCCTGGGCCTGCTGCTGTATTGGGGCAGTTGTTTTGTCGACACTCGACTCACCGCCGACAGCGTCGGCCATGACTTTGTCTGGTCCCAACTGCTGCGCGGCTTCGGGCAGATCCTGGTGATGATGCCCCTCAGCCAGTTCTCCATGCGTTCGGTCGAGACCAAGGATGCCGGTGATGCGGCGGGGCTCTACAACATGTCGCGCAACCTGGGCGGCACCATCGGCCTGGCGTTGCTGGGTGTGCTGATGGACCGCCGCAGCCACTTCCATGACGACCGTTTGCGCGAAGGCATCCTGGCCAACAGCCAACTGGCCCAGGACCACATGACCAGCAACACCGCCAGCTACCTGGCGCAAACCGGCGATGCCTCCACTGCGCAGTTGCAGACGCTCACCCAATTGGCCAGCGACATCGCGCGGCAAGCCTCGGTGATGGCCTACAACGACGCGTTCTACTTGCTGGGCCTCGCGATGCTTGCGTGCCTGCCCCTGATCTTCATTCTGAAAAAGCGCACGGTACAGCCATGATTGCTCGCTCCCTCCCCCTGCTCCTGTCCGTCGGCTTGCTGACCGCCTGCACCGTCGGCCCGGACTACCACGGCGCCCCCGACGTTGCGCCAAAAACCCTGGCAGCCGGTCACCTGCCCCATGCCGACAGTGCCGTCGGCACACCTGCCGTCGCTCAGTGGTGGCACGCCCTGGGTGATAAACAGCTGGACGCGCTGGTCAGCCAGGCTCTGCAAAATAGCCCTGACATCGCCACCGCCCAGGCCCGCGTGAAGCAGTCACGCGCCAGCCTCAGCGGGGCCCGGGCAGACGCGATGCCCAAGGTGACCGGCGACGCGGCACTGTTGAAACTGCGCTCGCCCGACACGTCGGCGCTGGGTGGCAGCGGCGGTGGCGGACGCGGCCCCTTGAACCTCTACCTTGCAGGCTTCGACGCCAGTTGGGAGGCCGACCTGTTCGGCGGCACCCGCCGGGCCGTCGAAGCGGCGCAGGCCGAAGCCGATGCTTCGCAAGCCCAACTGGCCGATGCCCAAGTGCAACTGGCCGCCGAAGTCGTGCAAGCCTACACCGACCTGCGCGACCAGCAGGCTCGGCTGGCCCTGGTGGACGCCAGCGTCGATATCGAGAACCAGGCCCTTGACCTTACCCGCCAACGCCGCAATCGCGGAGTGGCCTCACAGCTGCAACTGGAGCAAGTGTTGACCCAGGCCGAAAACACCCAGGCCCAGCGCATGCCACTGCAAGCAGCCATCGTTGAATCCCTCGACCAACTGAGCCTGCTGTGCGGTCTGGAACCCGGCGAACTGGACAACCGCCTGGCCAGCACCAAAGCCCTGCCGAGTATTCCTGCCGAGGTACCTTTGGCCAATCCCGCCACCTTGCTCAAGGCCCGCCCCGACATCCGCGTCGCCGAACGCAAGCTCGCCGCCAGCAACGCCCAGATCGGCGAGAAAACCGCCGACTGGTTTCCCAAACTCAACTTCATGGGTGACTTGTCATTCTCCGCCGGCGACCCCGGCCACCTGACCCGCAAGGACAACGGCACCTGGCTGATCCTGCCCAGGCTGACCTGGAACGCCCTGGACTTCGGGCGTGTGTCGGCCAGCGTCAAAGGCGCCGAAGCGGGCCGCGACGAGGCCCTCGCCCAGTATAAAAGCGTGGTGCTGAGTGCATTGCGTGACGCAGACGTGGCACTGGCGCGCTACGGGCATCAACGCCAGAACGTGGTACTGCTGCGCAACGTGGAATCGTCCGCCGTGCGCGCAGCCGACCTGACACGCCAACGCTATCGCGCGGGTACTGCCAGCACGCTGGATTGGCTGGATGCGGAGCGCACGCGCTACCAGGCACAGGAGAGCCGGATTTCGGGGGACGCGGAGTTGCTGAAGGATTTTGCGTCGCTGCACAAGGCGCTGGGCTTGGGGTGGACATTGTGACATCCGCGCTTACACTCCCCTGGCAATCGGCTGACCGCCCTCCGCCAGGCACCGCGCCAGATGAGCATGAGGGATGGCATACCCATCGTCACCGACTCCACTCAAAAAAACATAACGCTGCCCCTTGAGAAGAAGCCCTATCAGACGCTTTCTTTCCAATAACCGCGTTTTGAAAAAGGTCCTTATTGCGCAGCCGTTGACGCCTTCAAAAACTAGGGTCTGTATGAAAAGTCGTGAGCAGCGTGTCGGCATGGTCGGTATTTACCGGCCTGCGAGAGTATCTCTCTGGCCCGGCTCCCTCCCAAATGACGGCGTGAGCATCAGCGCCGATTCATGACCGCCCGGCTCCCGCTTCGCCCCAAGCGAGACTCTTATGGCATAATTTTTTTCTTAACCCATAAGGATGCCTCCGCGCCCAGCATCGAAAGATTGTCAATTGTATTTTTGTTACTATTGTTTCCAGGCGCATTTTTTTATCATACGGCCATTGGCCTTAACTACATCTCGCCATTTCTGAATGGGTACATAAGCATCGTCGGAGCATTGGCGACAGCAGTACTTATGACGCATGCAACACTCACTCTGTTAAGTAAACAATCAATAGAAAAAAGAAACATCACTTTCCTGTTTTTCATGATGCTCTTTGGCGGTGTCTCTGCTTATCACTACCTCATCGGCCCGCACACAGAAAACGCGCAGAACAACCTTCTGCTGTTCGTAAACCTTGCAGCCTGCTACTTTATTTTCAAAAACATCAACGCCTTCGATAACAGCTATAAAAAGACCATTACATCACTGGGTCTTGCGATGAGCGCCGTCATCATTTATCAGTCCAACGACGGTGCCTTTGACTTAAGCGCGCACTCCGAAAACCCGTTATCGGTGGCTAATTACCAGACTATTGCACTGGCTTATATGCCCCCCATGATTTTGGCCATTGCAAAATCAACCTCCAGAATACAAAGATATATTTTATTCATCATTGCCGCCTCATGCCTGTATCTTAACGGCGCGCGAAGCGAATTCGTTGCCATCCTGATATTTTTCACCACTTTTGAGTCATCGCTGTCCAACCGCAGAATACTGGAAGCACTACTCGTTACCATCGCCACAGCAGTAACGATTACCGCAGTCCTCACGTTCAGCGATGAGAGTTCGAACAATAGAACATTGAGACTGGCCAACCTGGCCGAAGACAACTCATCCATTGTCAGGGATCAGATTGCACAAGAAGGCTTATCAAAAATAATCGAAAACCCTCTATTGGGCGCCTACGGAAACTATGAACCTGGCTTGTATATACACAATATATTGTCCGCGTGGCAGGACCTGGGTTTATTCGGCTTTATCTATTTCTGCCTGATGCTGGCCATTCCGCTGGTTTATTTCACACGGCAATCCTTGCTGAAACGTCAAAAATCAAAAGACGTCGCGCTGTGCATCGGCATGCTCGCCGCTACCTCCGTTCTACTGCTATACGGAAAGTATTTTGCTTATCCTTTGGTGGCTATCACGCTGGGGATGGTGTCCAGCAGAAGTCGGATAATGAAGGCGCCCCACTCCAACTCATTGCATGCTGTTTCATGATGGCCGGCGCGCAATTTTCACCAAAGAGTCGAACGCTCAGGCCTATCGTTATTGCAGAACGCCCCTGAATCCAGAGCAATAAAAAACCCCGTAGACGTTAATCTACGGGGTTTTCAAGAGTGGAGGCCGAGGTCGGAATCGAACCGGCGTAGGCGGATTTGCAATCCGCTGCATAACCATTTTGCTACTCGGCCTCAAACGATCAGTGCTTTTACAATCAGCACTCACCGCGTAAAAACTTGAGTGGGCTTGAAACCCTGCCTCTACTCTAACTCATTGAATACATTGAAGTTTTTAATGCTTCGATGCGTTCGATGGGCGCCATTATGTACGTATTTGCCAACCCGTGCAACCCCTTGATTTCAAAAATATTTCGGTTTGCCATCAAGGAGTTGCGTGGTCGGCCTACTCCTGGATCCGTTGCTCTTGGTACTGGGGATCGGCCTTGATCTGGGCTTCGGTAAAGGGCAACGGGCTGAGTGTTTTCCGGGAGAACGCTTCGGTCTGGTCCTTGAAGTGCGGGGAAGCCGGATTGCTCGACAAGGAAAACGCCAGCACGCCCAGGGCATGGGGGCCTTTTTCGTCGAAGGTGACGATTTGCAGGTAGCTGCTGCCGCTGACCACTTCACGCTTGCCGTCGGCCCGGGGCACGCTTTGCATCGCGTTGTAGATCCCCAGTTGCTGAGGGCCGCCATGGATCGGCGTCTGGCCGGACACCTGCACATCGCCCCAGTGGCTGTCCGCCGTCAGGCCGAGTTTGGCCACCTCGGCACTCGACGCCAGCATGGCGTTGCGCAGCGCCTTGGCCACCGGCTCACGCTCGATGGCCAGGCCACGCGGAGTGGTCAGGGGTTGCGTCGGGTCGAAGGCGACGCGCCAGGCATCGGGGATGGCCTGCAGTTGTTCCACCAGGTCGGTGAAGTGCACCAGGCCCAGGCCGCTGTCGAGGTTCGCGCGCTGGTCCCAGTCTTTCAGGCTGGTGCACAGTGGTTGCAAAGTACTCGCGTCAGTACCGAGGTGCTTGGCGCAGAATTCCAGCAGATCAGGCATGACCTGGCTCGCCAGGTACACCTCGTTGTCCATCACCATGTTTTGCAGATCGGCCACTGTGATCGGCTGCTTTTCCAGGGATTGCAGGCGCTGTAGGGCAAACCGCGCGCGCGGCCCCAGGCCGATTTTGTCCTGGCTGATCAGCGGTGAAAAACCTGTGAGCGGCGCCTTGGGGTTGGCCAGCCACGCCGAGTCGTTGGAGTGCTGGACGTAGTCGGTGCGTTCCAGTTGCGGCAGTTGGTCTGCGGCAAAAATACCGGCCTGGGCCGCGCGCGCGTCAACGTCCCAGGCGCAGGCGCCATGGGCACCGTCCAGCAGGATCAATTGCAGGCCCGCACGCGGATCGCTGCATTGAGCCAGTTTGGCCGCGCTGACGTTGGGCACCACCGACAGGTTCATGTACAGGCTTTGGCCCTGGTCATCGGCGGCCAGGGTGTTGACCCACGGGATACCTTGCAAGGTGTGCACCGAGGTTTGCAGCTCTTTGAGGCTGCCGGCACGGTTCATCGCGTACCACTGTTGCAGCACACGGTCGTTACCCAGGTTGGCGTCACGCAGGCTGAAGGCGTAGTGATTGTCCCAGTCCAGCTTGCCGGGCCATTGCACCACCGGGCCAAACTGCGAACTGTAAACCGTGTGCGGTTGCGCCTTGAGACTGCCATCGGCCTGTTTGACCTGCACCGTCAGGGTGGTCTTGTCCAGAGGGATGGATTTGCCGTCCAGCAGGTAACGCGTCGAATCCTTGGGGTCCAGCGTCAGACGGTACAACGTGAAGTGCTTGGACGTATCGACCGTATGGGTCCAGGCCACATGCTGGTTGAAACCGATGTTCACCACCGGCAGGCCCGGCAGCGCAGCCCCCATCACATCCAACTGGCCAGGAATGGTCAGGTGCATCTGATAGAAACGCATCCCGCCCACCCACGGAAAATGCGGGTTGGCCAGCAGCATGCCGCGGCCATTGAACGAACGGTCACGGCCCACGGCCACTGCATTGCTGCCGCGATCCAGGCTGAAGCGTTGCTGTTGGGCCGTCGCCAGGGCAAAAGCCTTGGCATCGGGCTGCACGCTGGCCGTCGCCTGCGGCGGTGCCGCGCCCACCAGTGCCTCGGCGAATTGACCAACACCGCCTTCCACCAACAAGCGACGGGTCAACTTCACCAGGTCTTCAGCCACCAGCGGCCGCACCCAGGCTGCCTGGCACTGCACGGGCGCGCCCTGCTCTTTCAGGTATCGGTTGTAACCGGCGACATAGCCTTCGATGCGCTGCCGGATCTGCGGGCTTTGCGCTTTCCAGAACGCCGCAACGGCCTGGGGTGAGTTGAGCCAGGTGAAGAACACATCGCTGGCCAGGTTGTTGCGTTCTTCGAGGGTCGCTTGCTCCGGGCCGAAGAACTGGGCGCGCTGGCCATTCACCGTGACCACTTCATTGGCCAGCAGGCACAGGTTGTCCTGGGCGTAGGCATAACCGATGCCGTAACCCAGGCCGCGCTCGTCGCTGGCACGGATATGGGGCACGCCGAAGCTGGTGCGACGGATGTCCGCCGACGCCTGTGTCACCTGTTCCCGTGCCGAGGCGGCCAGGCTCAGCCCCAGCATCACACCCGCCATGCACACACCGGACAACCGCTTGGAAATAATCACGCAGACTCCACAGTCAAATTGAACACCCTCACAGGGCAGTTACCCCACCGTAAGAACGCACACAACCGGGATTAATTTAGCGCGGGCCGCCGTTTATTTAAGGTGTTCAACGGGACGCAACATGGGCATCGACAAAATTTCTACACACATCCGTTCATGATTTTGCTCGCTCGTTCGTCTTATTACTAAGAGCGCCATCATTTTCCTGATCAGGCTCTGATAAGGAGTTTTTTGCATGTACAACCCGCAACTGCCCACGGATGGACATTCAGCCACTGCCGACGCCAATTTCAGCGGCGGCGCCCGTGCGTTCGGCAAAGCGCCCGAACAGCAGGGCAACCAGCGTATTCGTCACTTGCTCAAATGTTTCGGGCTACGCACCAGCCTGATTCGGCTGAAGGTCATCGACGCCTTGCTCACCGCAGCCGACAACCAGCGCACCCTGGGCGTGCGCGGCGTGCACAGCCATTTGATGGAGCTGGGCATCCCGTTGTCGTTTCTCAGCGTGCGCGAAGTGCTGAAGCGTCTGTGCAGCGAAGGCGTGATCACCCTCAACGCGGATAAAAGCTACAGCCTCCATGAAGAGGCTGCCAAGGTACTCGAAGGTCGGCCTGACTGATAACGCCAGGCTCATTGCCTCACATTCAGAGCTTGACCTTGCGGCGCATGATGCCGTTGATCACCACCACGACCACAGCGATTGCAATGGCGATGGTCTGGAACGTCTTCTCACTGATCACGCCGATGTTCTGCAGGTAGGACAGGCCAAACATCGAGGCCAGTACGGCCAGGGCGATCAGAATCGAATACTTCAAACGTTGCTTTTGTGTCATGACGGGTTCCTGAACCTGAAAAATATAGCCGGTGCCAAGCGCCGGACCCGCCCTGCGTACAACGGCGAACGGATCCGACAGGCGCCCATGGTACAGGAAACTCTGGCCCGGCCAATCAACCGCCATGCACCCAACGTTGATGCAGCCAGCGGGCGAACGCATCCAGCGCGAACCCCAGCAGCCCGATCAGCAATACCATCGCCATCAGTTCCGAATAGGCCAGGCGATCCCGGGTGTCGAGGATGTAATAGCCAAGCCCGGCACTGACACCCAGCATTTCGCACGGCACCAGTACGATCCACAGAATACCGATGGCCAAGCGCACACCCGTCAACACATGCCCCACCACACCGGGAATGACCACCCGCCGCAGAGTTTCCCAACGCGTCGCGCTCAGGCTTTTGCTCAGTTGCAGCCAGCGCGGGTCGAGTTGCCGAACGCCAGCGGCGGTGTTGAGCATGATCGGCCACACGGCAGCAAAGGCCAGCAGGAAGTAGATCGGCTGGTCCCCTACCCCCATCAGCATCACCACGATCGGCATCCAGGACAGCGGCGAGATCATCCGCAAAAACTGGAACGCCGGCGTAGTCGCCGCCTCCAGATTGCGCGAACTGCCCACCAGCAGCCCCAGCGGCACGCCCACCAGCAACGCCAGAAACAAGCCGACGAAGATGCGCTTGAGGCTCACCGCCACGTGCAGGTACAACTCACCTCGCCCCAGTAACTCCCACAGACTGCTGAAGGTGGCCGCTACGGAAAAGCGCGCCGACAAGCCGTCGGCCGCCCCGAATATCTTCACTCCCAGCCACCAGAGCACCACCAGCGCGGCCAGACCGCCCAGTCCCAGCACAGCGCCCGGGATTTTGCTGTTATTCAAACGCCAATCTCCTCGTGCCGCTCAAAGCCGTCCGGCAAACCGAAGGTTTTCATGCCGCCCACCGCCTGGATGGCATTGCGCACGAAGCGGTCATCCACCAGGTCCTTGGCGACGAACGCCGGGTCGAGGTCGGCGAGGAATTTCTTGTCGCCCTCGATCAGCGTGTCTTTCAAACGGCGCACCAGCTCTTCGGTGTAACTGGGGAACGGATAAGGCTGAAAGTCGATGCGGTGCTCGTCCCAGTTGGCGTGCTGGATCGCCCCATCGGCCAGGTACGCCGCACGATCGGCCGCCACCGGCGCCAGCACTTTGCTCAACACCGGCTCGGCATGTGGGGTGTAGCGGTTCGGGCCGTCCTTGGACAGCAGTTTGACTGCCTCTTCGCGATTATCACGGGTCCACACCTGGGCCTTGACGATGGCATTGACCACCTTCTGCGACCACTCCGGACGATTGGCCAGGTCGTGTTCATGCATGAACACCACGCAGCACGCATGATTGCGCCAGACATCGCCGGTAAAGCGTTGCACACGACCGACCTTGAGGTTCTCCGCCAAGGCATTGAACGGCTCGGCGACGATATACCCGTCGATGCGCTTGCTGGCCAAGGCTGGCGGCATGTCCGACGGCGGCAGCACGATCAGGTTGACTTCATTGGGCGCAATCTCGCTGCCCGTCGCGCGGGCCACCGGCGTCAGGCCGTTGTCGCGAAACAGCTGTTGCACCACCACGTTATGGATCGAATACCAGAACGGAATCGCCACCGACTTGCCGCCCAACTGTTTCACGTCGGTAATGCCCGGTGCCACCGTCAGCCCCGAGCCGCCCACATGGTTCCAGGCCACTACCTTGGCCGGCACCTTGCTGCCATAGCGCGCCCACACGGTCATCGGCGACAACAGGTGAATGACGTTGACCTGGCCGGAAATGAACGCCTCGATCACTTGCGCCCAACTGCGCAGCAGTACCGGACGTTCAGCCTTGATGCCCTCGGCTTCGAACAGGCCATTGTTGTGCGCCACCAGCAAGGGCGTGGCGTCGGTGATCGGCAGGTAGCCGATGCGTACCGGTGCATCCGGCTCGCTGGCTGCGCGGGCCTGCAGGCTGCTCAACAACGGGAGGGCACCGGCGGCACTGAGCACCGCCGAGAGTTTGAGAAAGTCGCGGCGCGAGTGGGTCAGGTCATCCAGGCACATGGGCAGGCTCCAGCAGATCAAGAGGGTTGGGTTGAGGGCGGCTCGCCTGCCGTAGGGTTTTGAGAATGTCGATACGCAGCGCGCCAATGGCTTCCACCTGTTCTTCGCGCGGGTGCGCCAGGTCGATGTGCCATTCGCCGAGGGTCCGCGCCGGGCGGTTGCCCAGTAGCAGAATGCGGTCGGACAACAGCAGCGCTTCGTCGATGTCATGGGTGATCAGCACCGCTGCCGAACCCTGCTCGCGGTTGACCTTGAGCAACAGGTGTTGCATGTCGGCACGGGTCACTTCATCGAGGGCACCGAAGGGTTCGTCCAACAGCAGCACTTGCGGCTGGCGCGCCAGACAGCGGGCCAACGCGGTGCGCTGGGCCATGCCGCCGGACAGTTGCGCCGGAAACTGCTGACGCGCATGTTCCAGGCCCACCGCCGAAATGGCATGGTCGACACGGCGCCGACGCTCGTTGCTGCTCAGGTGCGGTTGTCGGGCGAAGTCCAGGCCGAATGCGACGTTTTTCTCCAGGTTCAGCCACGGCAACAGGCTGGGGTCCTGGAACGCCACCGCTACCCGCGGATGCGGCCCGTGCAAGGGTTCGCCGAGGGCCTGCACGCTGCCGCCCTGGGGGGCCTGCAAACCGGCGAGCACCCGCAACAGGCTGGACTTGCCTACGCCGCTGGGGCCGAGGATCGACACCACTTCACCCGGCTGCAATTGGAGGTCAAAGCCCTGCAACACTGGCCCGCTGGCGTACCCCAGGCAAACGCCCCGGGCGCTCAATACCGCCGCACTCACAGGCCGGCCTGACGTTGCAGTTCGGTGCGCAATTGCACCAGGCTGGGCGTCACGATCGGCACAAACGCCGACTCGCGCCAGCGCCGCGCAAAACCGCTGCCATGGGCCGTGAGATACGCTTTGCCGCCGCTGGCCTGCAATTCGAGTTGCACGGCGCTGGCCGCCGTTTCGGCCAGGGCGATGCGCAGCTTGAACAACGGCACCGGCTCGGCGGCGAAGCGCTCGGCGAGCAGGCCTTTCTTGAGCTCGGTGACCAAATGATCAAGGGTCACGCGCAGGGCTTCCAGCTCTTCGCGCAGCACGGTGCGGCTGGCGCCCAGGTGGTTGGCGACTTCCGCCAGGGAGCGCCGGGCCAGGCCGATCGACATACCGCACTGCAACCCCAGGAACGCTGGGCGTACTGCCGGCAAGAATTTGCGCGCATCGTCATGCAGCAACCAGTCGCGACTCAGTTCCACGCCTTCCAGCCCCAACGCTGCGGTGTTGCTTGATTGCAGGCCGAGCAGTTCCAGGTCACGGGAGCGTTGCAGACCGGCCACCGAATCCGGGATCGCCAGGATAAACGGCGCGCCACCGGCGGCATGCTCGATGGCCGCCGCCGCCACAAAGCCATTCTTGCGCAGGTTGGTCACCCAATGCAGGCGACCGTTGAGCGTCCAGCCATCCGCCGTAGGCTCGGCGCTGATTTGCAGGCTCTCGATCCCCGACAGAAACTTCATCGCATTCGACAGCCCGGTGGCACCGGCCAGGGTGCCGTTGAGCAAGTCCGGCATCAGTTGCTCACGCAGCCGCGCGTTGGGACTTTGCAGCAGGTATTCGATAAAGGAACGCTGGCCCCAGCAGACAAACGCCGCCGCCAGGGAATGGCTGGCGACATTGGCGATGGCTTCCACCGCCCCCGTGACATCACCGCCCAGCCCGCCAAGCCGAGTGGGCACGCCAATGCGTAGCACATTGGCTTCGGCCAGGCGGGGTAACACATCCTGTGGATCGCAACTGCCCACGTCCAGGGCCTGCGCTTGAACATCGAGCCAACGGCTCAAGATAGGGTCAAGCATGAGTGTTTCTCCTTTTTACAGCGGTAGACCTTCACAAACGCGTACGCGCCTTCAGCTTGCCGGCTTTTCCCAACGGTATTGCGCCAGCTCCGGGTTCAGCGGGGTACGGGCAAACACGTTAGCGAAGTTGCACAGGGTTGCCAGGCTCACGCCCAAAATAACTTCCAGGGCCTGGCCGTCGGTGTAACCAGCCGCGCGGAAGGCTTCAAAACCTGCATCGCTGACATCGCCACGGGTGGCGATCACTTCACGGGTGAAGGCGGCGAGTGTCTCATAACGGGCATTGGGCAATTCGCCGCGCTGGCGCAGCGCCTCGATCACCTCTTCGGGCAGCTTGGCCTTGTTGCGCGCCACGGCGGTGTGGCCGGCCACGCAGAAATCGCAGCCATGGGTGGTGGCGGCAATCAACTGCACCACCTCACGGTCGGCCAGGCTCAGTTCCGATTTGGCGTTAAGGCCCGACACGGTGATGTAGGTTTCCAGCGCTGCGGGCGCATTGGCCAGCACCGCCAGCAGGTTGGGAATGAAACCCGAGGCTTTTTGAGCGTTTTCCAGGAAAGGTTTGGCGGCTTCGGGTGCGGTCTCAGGGGTGAGCAAAGGTACGCGGGACATGGAGTGGTCTCCTGATGGGTTCGTGCCTCCAGTCTGTTGGTTATAAAAAATCGTCTCAATAGGCTAAAGTAGCGATTACTTGCTCTTGAGTCTTTCCGTTAGATGAATTCGTCCAGTGCACTTGTCGATTGGTTATTAGATAGCCTCGAGTTCAACACCAATCTCTTTCATGTCGGCCGCTATTGCGGCGATTGGCACGCGAGTACCCACGGCCTGGCGAGCGCAAGTTTCCATCTGGTGGTCCAGGGCCAATGCTGGCTGCACCTCGAAGGCGACACCACGCCGCACCGCCTGGACAATGGCGACGCGGTATTTCTGTTGCGCGACCTGGCTTATCGGCTCTCCGGAGAACCCACCGCAGAAGGTGCACAGGAATGCCCGCGCCGCCCGATGCTGCCGCTGGACAGCACCGCCAGCGACGGCGTGGGGCTGGTCTGCGGTTTTTTCCACTTCCAGTCCGGACTCTCGGCGATGATCGTCGACACCCTGCCCGCCTGGATCATCTTGCGCGCGGGCGACCCGTCGCTCACCGCGGCGCGCAACCTGTTCGAACTGATCCTGCAAGAGTGCGAGCTTGCCCCGACGCCCTCACCCGCCCTGCTCGAACGTTTGTGTCATTTGTTGTTTCTGTATGTATTGCGTCAACAGGTGCGAGATAACGCCGAGCTCGGCGGGCTTGCTGCACTCGGCCGCCAGCCGGCGTTCGCGGGCTTGCTGGAGCAATTGATCGCCCGCCCCGCCGACGCCTGGCCCCTGGAAAGCATGGCGGCCAGCACCGGCCTGTCGCGCTCGGCATTCTTCAAGCGCTTCAACGAACTGTGCGGGCAATCGCCGGGGCAGGTGCTGTTGATGATGCGCATGCGCCACGCCTGCCAGCTGTTCAAGGGCAACCAGACCGTGGCGGAGGTGTCTTTGGCGGTGGGTTATCAATCGGTGGCGGCGTTTACCCGGGCATTCCACAAGGTCACCGGGCAACAGCCGGGGGCGTATCGCAAGGCGCAGGGCTAGCGCTGCAACCCGGTGGTGGGCTCGGCACAGAGTTCCACCAGCCAGTCCACGAATACTCGCACGCGTCGGGACAACTGACGGTGCGGTGGGTACAGCGCCGAGAGCGCCATTTTGGGCACCGCCACCTGAGGCAACACCTCCACCAGCGTGCCGGCAGCCAGTTGGCGCATGGCGTGATAATGCGGCGCCTGAATCAAACCGAACCCCGCTTCGCACGCGGCGAAATACCCATCGGAGCTGTTCACCGCCAAGCCCTTTTTCAAATTTACGCTATGTAACTGGCTGTCTACCTGGAACTCCAGGCCAAAGCGTTTACCGCTGACACTGGAAACGTATTCCACCATCTGATGCTCAACCAGGTCACCCACTGAGCCCGGAACACCCTTGCGCGCCAGGTATTCGGGACTGGCCAGGGTCAGTTGGTCCATCATCGCCAGGGGCCGTGCCACCAACGATTCGTCCAGGGCCAGGCCACCGCGCAGCACGCAGTCCACGCCGTCACGGATCAAGTCCACCGGATGGTCGTTCAGGCCGATTTCCAGCTCGATCTGGGGATAACGCGCCGCAAAGGCAGGCAATGCCGGGATCACGATCAAGCGTCCGATGCCCGAGGGCATATTCACGCTCAAGGTACCGCTGGGGTTCTGGCGGCGGGTGGAAAACACCGCCTCGGTTTCCTCCAGGTCCGCCAGCAACTGCACGCACCGCTGGTAGTACGCTGCGCCATCCAGGGTCGGGCTGACTTGCCGCGTGGTGCGTTGCAACAGTTGCACCCCCAGATGCGCTTCGAGTTGCTTGATCAGCACGGTCACCGAAGCACGGGGCAATTGCAGGCTGTCGGCGGCCTTGGCAAAGCCTCGCAACTCGACGATCCGGGTGAACACGCGCATCGCGTTAAAACGGTCCAAATGACGACTCCCCGGCCTGATTATTTAGATATTACGAATGCTGATAGCACTTTTAGCCGGTTTATCTCGATTTTGTCGAGCGTAACAATGCAGCCCTACTCACCCAAGGAGCTGAACCCATGCACACCCGCCAACTCGGTACCCACGGTCCCCTCGTATCAGCCATCGGCCTCGGCTGTATGGGCATGAGCGATTTCTACACCCCCGGCGGCGACACCCGGGAAGCCACCGCAACCCTGCACCGCGCGCTGGAGCTGGGCGTCACCTTGCTCGACACCGCCGACATTTATGGCCCGCACACCAACGAACGATTGATCGGCAAAGCCATTGCCGGCAAGCGCGACCAGGTGCTCCTGGCCAGCAAGTTCGGCATTCTGCGCGACCCGGCCAACCCCGCGTTGCGCGGCGTGAACGGCCGCCCCGAGTACATCCGCACCGCTATCGACGGCACCCTGCAACGCCTGGGCGTCGACACCCTGGACCTGTATTACCAGCACCGCATCGACCCGAATGTGCCAATCGAAGAAACCGTCGGAGCCATGGCCGACTTGGTGCAACAAGGCAAGGTGCGTTACCTGGGCTTGAGCGAAGCCTCCGCCGCGACCCTGGAGCGCGCGCACAAAGTACATCCGATCAGCGCCCTGCAAAGCGAATACTCCCTATGGAGCCGAGATCAGGAACACAACGGCTGCCTCGCCGCCTGCCAGCGCCTGGGCGTCGCCTTCGTGCCCTACAGTCCACTGGGCCGCGGGTTTCTGACCGGTGCACTGCAAAGCCCGGACGACTTCGGTGCCGATGATTACCGTCGCTCCAGCCCGCGTTTTCAAGGGGAGAACTTCGGCAAAAACCTTGAGCTGGTCAAACAGGTACAGCGGTTGGCCGCCGACAAGGGCATCAGCGCCGGGCAACTGGCCCTGGCCTGGGTGCTGGCACAGGGTGATTTCATCATCCCGATCCCCGGCACCAAGCAACGCAAATACCTGGAGGAAAATGTGGCAGCGGTTTCGGTCCGACTCAGCCCGAACGAGCTGGCGACACTGGAAGCGATCTTTCCGCTGGAAGCCACAGCCGGCTCGCGCTATCCGGAAGCGGTCATGGCGATGCTGAATATCTGATCAGGGGCGAACTGAATAAGGTCACTGTGCAACAGCCGGGGGCTTCCGAGGGCTTGTTGCAGCGCACAAGCACTGGCTTGAAACACGGAGCATTGGGTTACCGGGAACGTTTCCCAGCGTATATCCACGTAATGGCAACCCTGAGATGCAGTCAGGTCTCACCCCAAACGTGAAGGATAGATCAATGCTCCAAGCCCTCGGTCACTCGCCTGCAACACCCAATCATGCCCAGCCGGCGGCGGCGCCTGAAAAGCCAGAAGTGTCGATTTATGATCCGCCCGCAGATCTGCCCACTAACCCGAACCCTGGAGAAGTCAGTGTCAGAAATCACACGCTGTACGAAAAGGGCGACCTCAAAATTTATCGGGAACTTGTGTGGGAGCCATCGTCCCCCGGAAAACACGAACTATTGGGAGGTGGACTTGTGGTGAAAACCGGCGAGAGAGCGGACACCATCCACGTACGAAACTGGTCTGGAGACAAGTTGCAACTCATCATTAACGGCGAGTCGCACCTGGTCGATAAAGATGAGGCAAAAAATCCGAATCTGGAGCTTCGACTTGAAACCAACGGCGGTAACGACAAGGTATTCATCGACGATGACGTCAAGATACGAGTGACCGTTGTTGCCGGAGACGGCGATGACTTCGTTCAAGCCGGAGGCGGCCCGACCAAGGTCTTCGGCGAACGCGGCAACGATGTGATTCGCCTCGGTAGCGGGCTTGGTTACGCCGAGGGTGAAGACGGCGACGACACCATCATCGGTGGCAGTGGGCATGTCGCAATCTACGGAGGCAAAGGCAATGACCGCCTCTATGCGGGGGTTTGCACTGCGAGTAAACAAAGCTACCTGGACGGTGGTGAAGGCAAAGACCGATTGTATGCCGGCACCGGGCATACGGTATTGCACGGCGGCAAAGATGATGATCTGTTGGTGGGTTTCGCGCGCACCACCTTCTACACCGGCAGTGGTCAGGACACTATTTTCAGGAACAAGGCTGATGACCGCATCTACGCTGGCGCGAATGACCGTTTTGACCGTACTCGAGGTTCGGCATTCACCGAAGTGAAACCAAGCAACGCAGGCCACCAGGGATTTACAGTGACCGGCGACGAAAACTTCAAGAATCGTATGGCAGACGACTTCGAGTTTTTCCGCAGTTCCCCCATTGGCCAGCAAACCCTTGCCGGGATGGATGACATCGCCAAGGAAAATGGTGCCAAAGTAGAGATCCTCCAAGTTGGCTATGGCGGTGGAGCCTACGTATTTGGTAGTACCGCAATAGAGCGCCTGACGCCTGAGGAACTCGAACATGCCGATAATTCCATATATGGAGAAATCAAGGATGGTATCCCCGGCTCCCGTGCCGACCGTGGCAAGATTTATATCGACCCTCACTCGATTCTCGAAAACCCCGAACAGACCAACACATTTATGCCTGTCACCATCCTCTTTCATGAGATCGCCCATGCCTACAATGGTGGCACCGGCACCAGCCTCTCGGGCGAGATCATTGAAACACATGCAGATGGCGAGTCCTGGCCTGTTTTGAATGAGGAATACCAAGTCATTGGCCTTCCAAACGATGCAGAACCTTTTGACTTCGACAACGACCCCTCAACGCCGCTGACCACGGTCAATCCGAAACCGTTCACCGAAAACGCCTTGCGTGAAGAAATGGGCAAACCCTTGAGGCGACACTACGTGTTGGAAAATGGTGCTCAAGGAACTCCAGCCTGATACCTGCCCACGGTAGCGCCGCAAATAAACGCAGCGAGTCAGCGGGCAGGACTCGCTGCACCCCACCACCCACTTTGCACGATCGTACCTAAAGCTCCTCCCTCCCAAGCCGATAGCCCTACGAAGCTCCAATAAAGCCGCGTCGACAACAAACGCTTCGTAAGGACGACTGCCATGCCCCCACTGCGCTCCATCCAAGCCCGCTATACCCTGTTTCTGGTGCTGTTCGTCCTGGTGTTGTTCGTGTTGACCGTGGTCGGCATCGGCCAGTTGGTCGCGCCCACGCTGCGTCACACCGAGGAACAGGTGGTGCTCAACCGTGTCGCCGAAGTGGCCGACCAGATCAAGGGCGAACTGAACAAGGTTCAGGCCCAGCAACGCAGCATCACCCAGACCGTGCCGCTGCTGGACAGCGATGCCATCGACAAGGTCCTGCCCGGCCTGGTCGACCAGTATGGCGAACTGAAGGTGTTTGGCGGCGGTATCTGGCCGCTGCCCGATCAGCGCACGCCGGGGCGCAACAAGCACAGCACCTTCTGGCACCGCGACGCCTCGGGCAAGCTGGTGGTCAACACTTTCTGGAACAGCGACCCCGCCCCCAATTATTACGACCAGAGCTGGTACAAGGGCGGCCTCGCCGCGCCCCGAGGCCAGTGCGCCTGGGCGGCGGCCTACAAGGACGACGCCAGCCAGGAGCCGCGCACCAACTGCGCCATGGCCATCCAGCGCGACGGCGTGCCCTATGGCGTCGCCACCATCGATGTGACCCTGGGCTTCTTCAATGACCTGGTGGCCAGCAAGGAAAAAGACATCGGCGGTCAACTGCTGATCGTCGAAGGCGACGGCAAGATCATCAGCAACAGCACACGCATCAGCGGCCCGGTCGTGCTGAAAAACATCAGCGAACTGACCGGCACCTCGGCGTTCGCCGCCCAGGTCAGCGCGGCCCTCGCCCATCGTGACCAGGCGTTGCAACGCAGCGAGTTCGACAACGGTGGCGTGGCCAGCACCTTCTACATGCGCCCTATCGAAGGCACGCCGTGGTTCCTGGCCACCGCCCTGCCCACCTCGCTGATCACCGCCCAGCGCGATGATGTGCTCGGCAGCCTCGCGCTGCTGCAAATCCCCATGGTGGTGTTGCTGGTGCTGCTGGCCGCCTATGCGATCCGCCAACTGGTGCAACGCATGCGGATGCTGAAAACCAATATCGATGCCTTGTCCACCGGCGATGCCGACCTGACGCGCCGCATCACCATTCGGGCCGAAGACGAACTGGGTGCCATCGGCCACTCGGTGAACCGCTTTATCGTCTACCTGCAAAACATGATTGGTGAAGTGACCCAGGCCACCGGCGCCATGTCCTCGGGCCTTGCGCAGTTGCAGCACACTTCGGCGCAGACCAACCAGATTCTGGTGCGCCATGCTTCGGAGACCGATCAGACGGTCACGGCGATCACCGAAATGAGCGCCACCGCCGACACCGTCGCACAGAACGCCGCCGAAACCGCGGCCTTCACCCAGCGCGCCAACGAGCATGCCGATCGCTCGCGCGTGGTGGTGGGCGAGGCCTCCAGCAGCGTCAGCGCGTTGATCGGCGAGGTGTCCAGCGCCACCCACACGGTGGACAACATGCGCCAGGACGCCGCGCGCATCACCGAAACCCTCGGCGTGATTGGTGCGATTGCCGGCCAGACCAACCTGTTGGCACTCAATGCCGCCATCGAGGCGGCTCGTGCCGGTGAGCAAGGGCGCGGGTTTGCGGTGGTGGCCGACGAAGTCCGCGCCCTGGCCGCGCGCACTCAGGCCAGCACCTCGCAGATCAACGACATGCTCACGCGCTTGACCAGCGGCGTGAGTTCGTCGGTGGCCGCCATGGAAAACACCCAGGCCAGTTGCCAGTCGGCGGCGGACGCCACGGCACGGGTCAACAGCGGCCTGGATGAGATGGCCGGCTCGGTCAACCATATCAACAGTCTCAGCACCCAGATCGCCACGGCGGCCGAACAACAGAGCGCGGTCACCGAGGAGATCAACCGCAGCATGGTGCAGATCCGACAGATGGTCGAAGAGCTGGTGCAAAGCGGTCATGCCACGCAAACCAACACCCAGAGCCTGCTGGAGGCCAATGGTCGGGTGATTGCCTTGATGAGCCGCTTCAAAGTCCGTTGATAAAATGCATGGACACTCCCGTGCAAAGCGCGGGAGTGGGACTATTCTGACAGTTCTCAGTCGTCACACAGGAGGTGTGCCATGCGCGCTGCCGAGCAATCGGTCCGCTTGGAGCGGATCAGTCAGGAACGGTTTATCCAGGCCCCCATCGACGCGGTGTATGAGTATGTGACCCAGCCAGACCGCTGGCACGAATGGCACCCCACTTCCCTCAGCGCCGACACCGGCACCACCGGCTCTCTCCCCGCCGGCACCCGCTTCACCGAGTTCATCGACCTGCTGGGCGTGCGCGTGCCCATGAGCTATCGCGTGCAGATCGCCCGGCGCCCCGGGGAGTTCAAGACCGTATTCACCTCCCTGGCCGTCGACGGCTCCATCCACTATTTCCTGCAACCCTTTCGCGGCGGCACGCTGTTCAAACGCGTACTCACCTACGAAACCGAGTTGCAACTGGTCACTTTGCACGAGCGCATGATCGAGCTCTCGACCATCGCCCTGGACCAGCTCAAGCACCGCCTGGAAAACCCGCCTTTCGTATAATTTGGAAACACTCCGCACCGGTATGAACTGGCTTGCCTGCGATGACGTCGTCATGATCGCCTCATTCTGACGACGTTCTCCCACCCGCGAGCCTCACCATGAAAACCCCATTGCGCCTGGTCTTGCTGTCTGCCTTGTTCACCACCTCCCTCGTCCAGGCCGCCGACCTGGTCCCCATTGACGTGTACCGCGACGCCAATTGCGGCTGCTGCAAAAAGTGGATCAGCCATCTGGAAAACAACGGCTTCAAGGTCAATGACCACGTCGAAACCGATATGAGCGCCGTCAAGCAACGCCTGGGGGTGACACCGCGCCTGGCCTCGTGCCATACCGCCGTGATCGGCGGCAAGTTCGTCGAAGGCCACGTGCCCGCTGACCAGGTCATGGCCCTGCGCAAGCGTGACGACCTGCTCGGCGTCGCCGCTCCCGGCATGCCCCTCGGCTCGCCGGGTATGGAAGTGGATGGCCGCAGCGATGCCTATCAGGTCATCGGTCTGAGCCGCGACGGTCGCAATGTGGTCGTGGCCGACTACCCGGCGCACTGATCAGTGCTGGCGGGCTATCTGGGGCTGTTCGTCGCGGCGTTTGGTGCCGCGACGCTGCTGCCGCTGCAATCGGAAGCCGTGCTGGTCGGGCTGCTGCTCAATGGCCAGTATTCCCTGTGGCTGCTGCTGGGTGTCGCCACCCTGGGCAATGTGCTGGGCTCCGTGGTGAACGGCTGGCTGGGACGCTGGATCGAACACTTCAAGGATCGACGCTGGTTTCCGGTCAACGACAAGCAACTGGACAAGGCGCGCCGGCATTACGCGCGCTGGGGGCACTGGACGTTACTGCTCAGTTGGGTGCCGATCATCGGCGACCCGCTGACCTTGGTCGCGGGCGTGATGCGTGAGCCCTGGTGGCGTTTTCTGCTGCTGGTGACGCTGGCCAAGGGGCTGCGCTATGGCGTGCTGGCCGCGCTGACCTTGCAGTGGGTGCCGACTTAATCCCCACTTAATCCACCGGCAACAGCATCCGGGCACTCGTTTTCGGAGCCGTCCCCATGCCGCTGATCCGCTCGCTCTGCCTTTCCAGCCTGCTGCTGGCCACCGTTCCCGCCTTTGCCGACAGCCCCACCTACGGCCCTGAACTGCAAGGTTTCACCTACCCCTACCCGGTCGAACACTTCCATTTCGAGTCCCAGGGCAAAGCCTTGCAGATGGGCTACATGGACGTCCCCGCCAAGGGCCAACCCAATGGGCGCAACGTGGTGCTGATGCACGGCAAGAACTTTTGCGGCGCCACCTGGGAGGACTCGATCAAGGCCCTGAGCGAAGCCGGCTACCGGGTGATCGCACCGGACCAGATCGGTTTCTGCACCTCCAGCAAGCCGGACCACTATCAGTACAGCTTCCAGCAACTGGCAATCAACACCCACCAATTGCTGGAAAAACTCGACATCCATAAAGCCACGATCATCGGCCACTCCACTGGCGGCATGCTGGCCACCCGATATGCGCTGCTCTACCCCACGCAAACCGAACAGCTGGGGCTGGTCAACCCCATCGGCCTGGAAGACTGGAAAGCCCTGGGCGTGCCGTACCGCAGCGTTGACCAGTGGTATGAGCGCGAGCTGAAACTCAGCGCCGAGGGCATCCGCCGGTACGAACTCAACACCTACTACGCAGGCCGCTGGAAGCCCGAGTACGAGCGTTGGGTCGACATGCTCGCCGGCCTCAACCAAGGCCCGGGGCATACTCAGGTCGCATGGAACTCGGCATTGATTTACGACATGATCTTTACCCAGCCGGTCTATTACGAATTCAAGGACCTGCGGATGCCCACTCTGTTGTTGATCGGCACCGCCGACACCACTGCCATTGGCAGCGATATCGCCCCGCCGGCGGTCAAGGCGAAGATCGGTCGCTACGCAGAACTGGGCAAGCAAGCGGCCAAGCTGATCCCCCACGCGACCCTGGTGGAATTCCCGGGCCTGGGGCATGCACCGCAGATGGAAGAACCGGTCCGGTTTCATGCCGCACTGTTGCAGGGCTTGAATGCCCTTTAATCCAACCCTTTTCGAGGCACTCGTGAATGTCGGTACAGATCGCAGTCATTGATGATTGGCAGAATGTGGCCAGTGACGTAGTGGACTGGTCGAGCCTTGCGGCCGTGGGCCAGGTGCATTTCCTGCACGATTACCCGGCGGACACCGCCACGATGATCGAGCGTTTGCAGGGGTTCGAGGTGATCTGCGTGATGCGCGAGCGCTCCACCTTTGACAAGGCTCTGCTGCAAGGCTTGCCCCGGCTCAAATTGCTGGTTACCGGAGGCATGCGCAACGCCGCCATCGACATTCAAGCGGCCAAGGCGCTGGGCATCCAGGTCTGCGGCACCGACAGCTACAAGCACGCAGCGCCGGAACTGACTTGGGCGTTGATCATGGCGTCCACCCGCAACCTGGTGGCCGAGGCCAACTCCCTGCGCGCCGGCCACTGGCAAATCGGCCTGGGGGGCGACCTGCATGGCAAGACCCTGGGCATTCTCGGGCTGGGCAGCATCGGCCAGAAGGTGGCCAAATTCGCCCAGGCGTTCGGCATGCACGTGATCGCGTGGAGTGAAAACCTCACCCCGGAGCGCGCAGCGGAGTCAGGCGTGACCTGGGTCAGCAAGCGCGACCTGTTCGAGCAGGCCGACATCCTCACCGTGCACCTGGTGCTCAGCGAACGTAGCCGTGGCCTGGTGGACGCCCAAGCCCTGGGCTGGATGAAACCCACCGCACGCCTGGTGAATACCGCACGCGGACCGATCGTCGACGAACAGGCGCTGATCCATGCCCTGGAAAGTGGCAGCCTGGCCGGCGCGGCGCTGGACGTGTACGCCGAAGAGCCACTGCCGGTGGACCACCCGTTCCGTCGCCTGCCGAATGTACTGGCCACGCCCCATGTGGGCTACGTCAGCGAACAGAACTACCGGCAGTTCTATGTGCAGATGATCGAAGACATTCATGCCTGGGCCAATGCGGCGCCTATTCGGGTGCTGGGCTGACGCACCAATCGAGGGCAAGCCGCACCGATGTGGCAAGCCCACGGTTTGAAATACTCACTGTAGTGAGCAGGCTTGTCCTGCGCCGGGGCGCGAAGCGGCCCTGAAACCAGGCGCCGCATTCTGTCTGAAGGGATGCGGCGTTTTTATTGGGGCTGCTGCGCATTCGACAAGCCTGCTCACCACAAAAAGCAGCCCGCTCACTACAACCTGTACCCCCCCACCCCTTCCAGTTGGGCATAGGCTTAAAAGTTTTTTGTCCTACAAAATTTTCCCAGAACCCCTACAGGCTCTGGGATCTGTCCTAGACTCATGACCGATGGGTCCGTTCCAAAACAAAAACCCCGCAAAAAATCGAAACTTTCCAACTCTGCCGTAGGTCCAGTTTCAGGTAAGGCGAGCGCACGCGGTTCACACCCCATGCCCGTCCATCCAATCTTTTTACGCCGACCGTGCAACTGGCATACGCCTTGCCAGTTTGTAAAGCGCTTGTGCGCCTGGCCGCAGGATGCGGCCAATCGGAGCTGGTGGCAGCGGGCCATTAGCCGACCAACAGATGGGAGTGCATTATGATCAGTGCCGCAGTAGATACTCAGGGAGAGCGTTTCAGTCAACCAGCAGGGGGGCCGACATCGTTGGCCGACCTGCCCACCACTATGCGGCCGATCGTGAGTCAGAACCCCAATCGCAAGAAAGTGTTGTTTGTCACTTCGGAATTCGCCGACCTGATCAAGACCGGCGGCCTGGGTGACGTGTCCGCCGCCCTGCCCCGTGCCATGGCGCACCTGCATGATGTGCGCGTGTTGATCCCCGGCTACCCGCAGGTGATGGAGAGCGACAACCCGATCCATATCATCGGTGAGCTGGGCGGTCATGCCGCATTGCCACCGTGCAAGATCGGGCGCATGGACCTCAAGGATGGCCTGGTCATTTACGTGCTGATCTGCCCCGAGCTCTATGAGCGCGAAGGCACGCCCTACGGCGCCAACAACGGCCGCGACTGGCCGGACAACCATATTCGCTTCGCCCGCCTGGGCCTGGCCGCCGCCGACATGGCCGCCAACCTCGCCCAGATTCACTGGTGCCCGGACCTGGTGCACGCCCACGATTGGCCCGCCGGCCTGGCTCCGGCCTATATGCACTGGCGTGGTTCACGCACGCCGACGCTGTTCACCATCCATAACCTGGCCTACCAGGGCGTGGTCAGCCTGGCTTCCACGCCAGAGCTGGGCATTCCGCCCCATGCGCTGCAACAGGAGGGCATGGAGTTCTACGGCAAGATGTCGTTCCTCAAGGCCGGCATGGCGTATTCCAGCCATATCACCACCGTGAGCGCGACCTACGCCCAGGAAATCACCACCCCCGAATTCGGCTGCGGCCTGGATGGATTTCTCGCCAGCAAGACCCAACAAGGCTTGCTCAGTGGCATCCCCAACGGCATCGATGAAAGCTGGGAAACCTCCACCGATACGCACCTGATGCACAACTTCAATATCGGCGACTGGGCCGGCAAGGCGGTCAACGCGGCCCACGTGCGCGAACTGTTCGGCCTGGACGACTCCACCGGCCCGCTGTTTGCGGTGGTGTCGCGGCTGGTCTACCAGAAGGGCCTGGACCTCACCGAAGCCGTGGCCAGCTTTATCGTCGAGCATGGCGGCCAGATCGCGGTTATCGGTCGCGGCGAGCCGGAAGAAGAACAAGCCATGCGCGAACTGGCCCTGCGCTTCCCGGGCCGGGTCGGCGTACGAATCGGCTTCAACGAAACCGACGCACGCCGCATGTTCGCCGGCAGTGATTTCCTGCTGATGCCATCGCGATATGAACCCTGCGGCCTGAGCCAGATGTACGCCCAGCGTTTCGGTTCGCTGCCGGTGGCGCGCAACACCGGCGGGCTGGCGGACACCATTGAAAACGGCGTCACCGGTTTCCTGTTCAACGAGTCCACCGTGGAAAGCTTCGAAGAAGCCCTGAGCCGCGCGTTCAAGGTCTTCGCCTACCCGGGCCTGCTCAACGCCATGCGTTCGCGCGCCATGACTCAACCGTTCAACTGGTGCCAGGCGGTGGAACCCTACGCCGAACTCTACGAACAACTGGTGGCCAAGGCACTGGGGAAACCGACGAAATAACCAAGGGAGGTCTCTGCAGATGCCGTCACGGACTCTGGAAACCTGGCCCCACGGCGCAATCATGCTGGACGCGCAACACACGCGATTCGCTCTGTGGGCGCCAGACGCATTTTATGTCAGCGTCGAGCTGGAAGACGGCAAGTCCATCGCCATGCTGCCCCAGGCGGATGGCTGGTTCGAAACGGAAATACCCTGCCCGGCGGGCACGCGCTACCGCTTCAATATCGACGGGGAAAAGGATGTACCCGACCCGGCGTCTCGGGCCCAGGCGTCGGATGTGCATGGCTGGAGCCTGGTGGTCGATCCACTGGCCTACCAATGGCGGCATACGCATTGGCAAGGTCGCCCCTGGCACGAAGCGGTGATCTACGAGCTGCATGTCGGTGCGCTGGGCGGCTATGCCGGCGTGGAGCGCCACTTGCCACGCCTGGCCGAGCTGGGGGTAACCGCCATTGAACTGATGCCCTTGGCGCAATTCCCCGGCGAGCGCAATTGGGGCTACGACGGGGTGCTGCCTTATGCGCCCCAGGCGTCCTACGGCACGCCCGAACAACTCAAGCATTTGATCGACTGCGCCCACGAACACGGCCTGGCCGTGATCCTCGACGTGGTCTACAACCACTTCGGCCCGGATGGCAATTACCTCGGCCAGTACGCCAAGGGCTTTTTCCGCGAAGACGTGCACACGCCCTGGGGCGCCGGGATCGATTTCGGCCGCCGGGAAGTGCGCGATTTTTTTCTCGATAACGCGCTGATGTGGCTGCTCGAATACCGCTTCGATGGCCTGCGTCTGGACGCCGTGCACGCCATCGACAACCCCGGGTTTCTGCAGGAACTGGCCGAACGGGTGCGCCAACAGGCGGACATTGACCGACACGTGTGGCTGGTGCTGGAAAACGAATTCAACCAGGCGCACCTGCTGGAGCACCACTTCGACGCGCAATGGAATGACGACGGCCACAACGCCCTGCACGTGCTGCTCACCGGAGAGACCGACGCCTACTACCGCGACTTCGCCGAAGACACCACCGCCAAGCTCGCGCGCTGCCTGGGGGAAGGCTTCATCTACCAGGGCGAAGCCACCCGGCATGGCCATGCACGCGGCGAACCCAGCGCCCACCTTCCGCCCAGCGCTTTCGTGCTGTTTTTGCAGAACCACGACCAGATCGGCAACCGAGCATTGGGCGAACGCTTGCATCAGCTCTGCACGCCCGAAGCACTCAAGGCAGCGACCACGCTGCTGTTGCTGTCACCCATGATTCCGCTGCTATTCATGGGCGATGAAGTCAACGCCAGCGAGCCGTTCCTGTTTTTCACCGACCACCATGGCGAGCTGGCCGAAGCGGTGCGCGAAGGCCGGCGCAACGAATTCGCCGACTTCGCTGCATTCAAGGACCCTGAGCGACGCAAGCGCATTCCAGACCCCAACGCCGCCGCAACCTTCGAACAATCCACACCGACGTTCAGCCACCCGGAACACGCGCAGTTCTACCGTCACCTGCTGAGCTTGCGCCATCGCCATATCCTGCCGCACCTGCCCGGCTGCGTGGCCTTGGGCGCGCAGGTGCTGGCACCGGGTGCCGTCAGCGCACGTTGGCGACTGGGCGACGGCAGCCTGTTGCAGATCGACTTGAACCTGGGCGCAACCGCCCTGGAGCATCCCGCCTGCGGCCAGCGCCTGTACGAAACGCCCGCCCATCAAGACGCACAACTGGCGCCGTTTGGCGCGCGCGTCACTCTATTCCCTGTTGGAGAGCACCCTTGAGCGAAGCGAACCTGGAAATCCTCGCCAGCCGCGCGGGTCTGGCCGTCGATTGGATCGACGCAAACGGCCGCCCGCAACGAGTGAAACCCGACGCCCTGCGCGCCGTTCTCAAAGGCCTGGGTCACCCGGCCGACACCGATGCCGAAATCGACGCCAGCCTGCTGGCGCTGGAACAGATACAGCAAGACAAGCACCTGCCGCCCTTGCTCACCATCGACAGCGGCGAAGGCCTCGACCTGGCTCGTTACTTCGAGCACGACACCCTGTGCCGCGTCAGCCTGGAAGACGGCGATACCCTGGACCTGCGCCTGGATGGCGACGCCGTGCTGCCCGGAGTGATCGCCCTGGGTTATCACCAGGTGCACATCAACGGGCAGACCTTCACCCTGGCCGTGGCCCCGGCCCATTGCTACAGCGTGGCCGAAGCGGTCAACAGCCGCCCTGCCCGCGCCTGGGGCCTCAGCGCCCAGCTCTATGCACTGCGGCGTCTGGGCGACGGCGGTTTCGGCGACACCCTGGCCCTGGAACACCTGGCCCGCGCTGCCGCCGAACGCGGCGCCGATGCCCTGGCGATCAGCCCGATGCACGCAATGTTCAGTGCCGACACCGGGCGCTACAGCCCCTATTCGCCGTCGAGCCGACTGTTCCTCAACAGCCTTTACGCGTCACCGGCCTGCATCCTCGGTGAGCGCGAAGTGCGCAACGCCATCGAGGCCAGCGGCCTGGCAGAGACGCTGCATGCCCTGGAACAGGACAACCTGATCGACTGGCCCGCCGCCGCCAGCGCCAAGCAACGTTTGCTGCGCGCCTTGTATGAAGACTTCCGCCACGGCCGGCATCCGCAGCATGCCGACTTTCTGAGCTTCCGCCAGGCCGGCGGCGAAGCCCTGGAGAACCACTGCCGCTTCGAAGCCGTGCAAGCGGTGCGTGCCGAGGCCGGCGAAGACCTCGACTGGCGTCATTGGCCCCAGGAATGGCGGACCCCACAGAGCCCCGCGCTGGCGCAATTCGCCGAGGAGTACGCGGATGAAATCGGCTACTTCGCCTTCGCCCAATGGCTGGTTGCCCGCAGCCTGGAGCGCGCCCAGCAAGCGGCGCGCGGCAGTGGCATGGGCGTCGGGCTGATCGCCGACCTGGCGGTGGGTGCCGACGGTGGTGGCAGCCAGGCCTGGAGCCGGCAGGACGAACTGCTCGCCGACCTCACCGTCGGCGCGCCGCCGGATATTCTCAACCGCGCCGGTCAAGGCTGGGGCATTTCCGCGTTCTCCCCTGAAGGCTTGAAACGCAACGGCTTCCGCGCGTTTATCGAGATGCTGCGCGCCAACTTTGCCCATGCCGGCGGTCTGCGTATCGACCATGTGATGGGCCTGCAACGCCTGTGGGTGATTCCCCTGGGCGCCTCGCCCCGGGAAGGCGCCTACCTGTATTACCCGGTGGATGACCTGCTGCGTCTGCTGGCCCTGGAATCCCATCGGCACCAGGCCATCGTACTGGGTGAAGACCTGGGCACCGTGCCCGACGGCCTGCGCGAAAAACTCAGCGGTCGCTCGATTCTGGGTATGCGCGTGCTGCTGTTCGAGCAAAACCACGATGGCCAGTTCAAGCCGATCCTCGACTGGCCGGACAACGCCCTGGCCACCACCAGCACCCATGACTTGCCCACGCTCAACGGCTGGTGGCACAGCCGTGATATCGAGTGGAACATTCAACTGAGCCTGATCGACGCACCTACCGTCGAACAATGGAGCGAACACCGCCTGCGCGAACGCCAGGCCCTGCGCCAGGCGTTGAGCCAGGACCCGCAGAACTTCGTCGACGAGATCCGCAACGAAACCGACCACGTGCTCGACGCCAGTGTGCGCTACCTCGGCCACACCCGCGCACCGTTGGTATTGCTGCCCTTGGAAGACGCACTGGGCATCGAAGAACAAGCCAACCTGCCCGGCACCCTCGACACACACCCCAACTGGCGGCGACGCCTGCCGGGGGAAGCCAGTGCCCTGCTCGACAACGACAACGCCGCCCGCCGCCTGGAGCTACTGGCCGTGGCGCGCAACCAGGCCTACGAGCGTGACCGATGAAGGCCTTGCCGCTACGCGCCACCCAACGCCTGCAATTTCACAAAGGCTTCACCCTGGATGATGCAGTGCCGCTGGTGCCGTACTTCGCGCAGTTGGGCATCAGCCATCTCTATGCCTCGCCCTTGCTCAGCGCGCGGGCCGGTTCCATGCACGGCTATGATGTGGTCGACCCCACCCGCGTCAACCCGGAACTGGGTGGCGAGGCCGCGTTGCGGCGTTTGGTGACCACGCTGCGCGAACACGACATGGGGCTGATCCTCGACATCGTGTCCAACCATATGGCCGTGGGCGGCGCGGATAACCCGTGGTGGCTCGACCTGCTGGAATGGGGCCGCTTGAGCCCCTACAGCGAATTCTTCGACATTCAGTGGCACTCCCCCGACCCGCTGCTCAAGGGGCAACTGCTGATGCCGTTCCTCGGCAGCGATTACGGCGAAGCCCTGCAAACCGGCACCCTGGCGCTGCGCTTCGATGCGGCCCAGGGCGAGTTTTATGCGCAGCACTACGAACACCGCTTCCCGATCTGCCCACGGGACTACGCGGCCATACTCGGCACCGACGAACCGCTCAAGCCGCTGGCCGAGCGTTTCAGCGCCCTGGCCGATCAGGACGACGCCCACGCCGCCGCCGTGCCGCTCAAGCGCGCGCTGGCCGAGCAGGCTGGCAACGTATTGCCATTGATCGAGCAACGCTTGAACGCATTCGACGGGCGCCAGCCCGAAGGCTTCGAGCGCCTGCACCCACTGTTGGAACAACAGACCTATCGCCTGGCCAGCTGGCGCACCGCCGCAGACGACATCAACTGGCGGCGCTTCTTCGATGTGAACGAGCTGGGCGGCCTGCGCGTGGAGCGCAGCGCCGTGTTCGAAGCCACCCACGGCAAGATCTTCCAATTGATCAGTGACGGCCTGGTGGATGGCTTGCGCATCGACCATATCGACGGCCTGGCCGACCCTCGGGGGTATTGCCGCAAACTGCGCCGCCGGGTGGATTCACTGGCGCCCGGACGGCACTTGCCGATCTTCGTGGAAAAGATCCTCGGCCAAGGCGAAACCCTGCGCGAAGACTGGCAGGTAAATGGCACCACCGGCTACGAATTCATGGACCAGGTGTCCTTGCTGCAACATGATCCGGCGGGCGCCGAAACCCTCGCCAAACTCTGGGCGCATCACAGCGAACGCCCGCCGGCCTTTATCGACGAGGCGCGGCTGGCGCGTCAGCAGATCCTCAACGGTTCCCTCGGCGGCGACTTCGAAAGCGTGGCCCAGGCCCTGTTGCAAGTGGCCCGTGACGACGTGATGACCCGCGACCTGACCCTGGGTGCCATCCGCCGGGCGTTGCAGGAACTGATCGTGCACTTTCCGGTGTACCGCACCTACATCAGTGCCCGGGGCCGCAGCGCCGCCGACGACCGGGTGTTCCAGCAGGCCATGGACGGCGCGCGCAGCACCCTGGGCGAAGGCGACTGGCCGGTGCTGGAACACCTGCAAAACTGGCTCGGCGGCCAGCCCTGGCGCAATCGCCCGGTGGGCCGTGAACGCAAGATCCTCAAGCACGCCTGTGTGCGCTTCCAGCAACTGACCTCGCCCGCCGCCGCCAAGGCCGTGGAAGACACCGCGTTCTATCGCTCGGCGGTGCTGTTGTCGCGCAACGACGTGGGCTTCAGCACCGAACAGTTCAGTGCGTCGTTGGCGGATTTCCATGCCGTCAACCAACAACGCCTGCGGGCCTTCCCCGACAACCTGCTGGCCACCGCTACCCATGACCACAAACGCGGCGAGGACACCCGCGCGCGTCTGGCGGTGCTGAGCGAATGCGCAGGCTGGTATGCCACGCAGGTCGCCCACTGGCGCGAACTCGCCGCCCCGTTGCGTGACGCCGCCGAGGCGCCGTCAGCGGGCGATGAGCTGATCCTTTACCAGGCGTTGCTCGGCAGTTGGCCGCTGGACCTCGACCTCACGGATAACGCGGCGCTCGAGGCCTACGCACAGCGCCTGTGGCAATGGCAACAAAAAGCCTTGCGCGAGGCCAAGCTACAGAGCAGTTGGAGTGCACCGAATGACGCCTATGAGCAGGGTGTGGAAAGCTTCCTCAAGCGCCTGCTGCTCAGTGACGCCGGCCAGCCCTTGCGCGATGCCCTGAACGCAGCTGTTCAGGTTATCGCCCCGGCTGGTGCGGTGAACGGGCTGGCGCAATCCTTGCTTCGCATCACCGTGCCTGGCGTGCCGGACCTGTACCAGGGCGACGAGTTCTGGGACTTCAGCCTCGTCGATCCGGACAACCGTCGTCCGGTGGATTTCATCGCGCGCCAACAGGCCTTGGCCGCCCCGCCGGACCTCGGCGGGTTGCTGTTCCATTGGCGCGACGGACGCCTCAAACAAGCCGTGATTGCCCAAGCCCTGGCCTTGCGCAACGCCTGGCCCGAGCTGTTCCACAGCGGCACCTACACGCCGCTGGAGGTCGTGGGCGCGCAGGCGGATCGGGTGGTGGCATTCAGCCGCGAATGGGCGGGTCAATGGGTGCTGGTGCTGGTGCCGCGTTGGCCCCATCACCTGCTGGAAAACGCGGTGCACCCGCTGATCAATGCGCGGGTTTGGGGCGATACGCGGGTGAAATTACCGCTCGCCGCCCCGACCCGAAACTGGAAGGGACTTTTTCATACCGGTGCAGTCACACCAGACAAGGAGCTGCTGATCAGCACTGCCCTGGGGGAGCTCCCGGTCAATGTCTTCACCAATTCTGATGATCGACAAAGCTGAAATTTTCTGCGAGGAGCATTGTGATGAGCACTGAAGACAAACGCATACGCGAATTGGCGCATCAGATCTGGGAGTCTGAAGGCAAGCCCCATGGACAGGACACGCGGCACTGGGAGATGGCGCGCAAGTTGGCGGAAGCCGAAGCCCTGACGCCGAGCAAGCCCAAGGCGGCCGCCAAGCCGAAAACCGCGCCGAAGGCTGCGCCCAAAACCAAGCCCGCAGCTGCGAAAGCTGCCGCGCCCAAGAAGCCCAAGGCGCCGCCCAAGCCAGCGGGCTGACGGCTATCCCCTGTGGGAGCAAGCCAGCTCCCACAGGAAACCACACTCCGAACTTGAGATTTGCCTGGCGCACAGCCGGCGCGGTTGCGTTCGGCCCAAAAAACACCCTGCAGGAGCAATTCAATGAGCCAACCCGATAAAGGCCAGGCGACGCCCGAAACCGAGCCGTCGCGGATTCGTGAAGGCTTGCCCTTCCCCCTTGGCGCCACGTGGGACGGCCTGGGCGTCAACTTTGCACTGTTTTCGGCCAATGCCACCAAGGTGGAATTGTGCCTGTTCGATGACACCGGTGAAGTGGAGCTGGAACGCATCGAGCTACCCGAATATACCGACGAGACCTTCCACGGCTACCTGCCCGACGCCCATCCCGGGCTGATCTACGGCTATCGCGTGTACGGTCCGTATGACCCGGCCAACGGTCATCGCTTCAACCACCACAAATTGCTGATCGACCCCTACGCCAAACAACTGGTGGGCGCGCTGAAGTGGTCCGAAGCGTTGTTCGGCTACACCATCGGCCACCCCGATGACGACCTCAGTTTCGACGAACGCGACAGCGCCCCCTTCGTACCCAAGTGCAAGGTGATCGACCCCGCCCACACCTGGGGCAACGACCAGCCGGTACGTGTGCCGTGGGACCGCACGATCATTTACGAAACCCACCTGCGCGGCTTCAGCATGCGTCACCCGTCGGTGCCCGAAGCGGTGCGCGGCACCTGCGCCGGCCTGATGGTGGATGACGTGCTCAAGCATGTGCGCCAGTTGGGGGTGTCGTCGGTGGAATTGCTGCCGGTGCACGCGTTCGTCAACGACCAGCATCTGCTGCAAAAAGGCATGACCAATTATTGGGGCTACAACAGCATCGCGTTTTTCGCACCAGACCCGCGCTACCTGGCCAGCGGCAAGATCGCCGAGTTCAAGGAGATGGTCGCGCACCTGCACGAGCAGAAGCTCGAAGTGATTCTGGACGTGGTCTACAACCACACCGCCGAAGGCAACGAGCGAGGCCCGACCCTGTCCATGCGCGGCATCGACAACGCCTCGTACTACCGGCTGATGCCCGATGACAAGCGCTTCTATATCAACGACTCCGGCACCGGCAACACCCTGGACCTGAGCCATCCCTGCGTGCTGCAAATGGTCACCGACTCCCTGCGCTACTGGGCCAACGAGATGCACGTGGACGGTTTCCGCTTCGACCTGGCCACCATTCTGGGGCGCTACCGCGACGGTTTCGACGAGCGCCACAGTTTCCTCGTGGCCTGCCGCCAGGACCCGGTGCTGCGCCAGCTCAAACTGATCGCCGAACCCTGGGACTGCGGCCCCGGCGGCTATCAGGTGGGCAACTTCCCACCGGGTTGGGTGGAATGGAACGACCGCTTTCGCGACACCGTGCGCGCCTTCTGGAAAGGCGATGACGGCCAGCTGGCCGATTTTGCCGGGCGCATGACCGCCTCGGGCGAGATGTTCAACCATCGCGGGCGCCGGCCTTACAGCTCGGTGAATTTCATCACCGCCCACGACGGTTTCACCCTGCACGACCTGGTGTCGTACAACGACAAGCACAACGAGGCCAACGACGAAAACAACCAGGACGGCAGCAACAACAATCTGTCCTGGAACCATGGTGTCGAAGGCCCCACCGACGATCCGGACATCAATGCCCTGCGCCTGCGCCAGATGCGCAATTTCTTCGCCACGCTGCTGCTGGCCCAGGGCACGCCGATGATCGTCGCCGGCGACGAATTCGCGCGCACCCAGCACGGCAACAACAACGCGTACTGCCAGGACAGCGAGATTGGCTGGGTCAACTGGGACCTGGACGATGATGGCAAGTCGCTGCTCAAGTTCGTCAAGCGCCTGATCAAGTTGCGCCTGACCTACCCGATCCTGCGCCGTGGTCGTTTCCTGGTGGGCGACTATAACGAAGACATCGGCGTGAAGGACGTCACCTGGCTGGCGCCGGACGGCAATGAAATGAGCACCGAGCAATGGCAGGACAGCCATGGCCGCTGCCTGGGCATGCTGATGGATGGCCGGGCCCAGGAAACCGGCATCCGTCGCCCCGGTGCGGACGCGACCCTGCTGCTGGTGGTGAATGCCCATCACGACCTGGTCAACTTCCGCCTGCCACCGGTACCGGAAGGCGGCTTCTGGACCTGTATGGTCGACACCAACCAGCCTTCGGTGCGCGGCCAGGAACGCTTCGAGTTCGATCACGAGTACGCCGTGACCGGCCGTTCGCTATTGTTGTTCGAGCTGCAATACGAGGAAGAGGTGTGACATGGCACTTCATGGATTCCTTCAGGGCTTCCGGGGGTATGCGGACACGCAGGCCCTGGGGGCCGCGCTGAGGGCGCTTCAGGAAGAAGGCCTGGACCAACTGCCGCTGCCCGGCGGCGGCCAGACATTGGAACGCTTCAGCCGGCTGGCGCAAGTGGCCGGGCACGACCTGCGGCTGTGCAAGTTGTTCGAAGGGCATACCGATGCCCTAGCGATCATCGCCGAACTGCACAGCCCGCTGCCGCCTCTGGGCAGCACCTGGGGGATGTGGGCCGCCGAACCGCCGAACGCCAAGGTGCGCGTGCACAGTGACGGCCCGCGATTGACGCTGGAGGGGCGCAAGGCCTGGTGCTCCGGCGCTGCAGTGGTCAGCCATGGGCTGTTGACCGCCTGGGATGAACAGGACCGCCAACAGCTGGTTGCCGTGCAGATGCAGCAACCGGGCGTCAGCGTCACCGATGAGGGCTGGAATGCGGTCGGCATGGCGGCCACCGGCAGTGTCGAAATCGTGTTCAGCGGGGCCTACGCCATCGCAGTGGGCGGCCCGGGCGACTACCTCAGCCGCGCCGGCTTCTGGCACGGCGGTGTGGGCATCGCCGCGTGCTGGTACGGCGCCGCGCAACGCCTGGGCGAAGCGCTGCGCGAGCAGTGCGGCAAACGCCCGGAACCTCACGCCCTCGCCCACTTGGGTGCGGTCGACAGTGCCCTCAACAGCGCCGCTTGTGTGCTGCGGGCCTGCGCGGAGCAGATCGACCGCGACCCCCGCGCCGATGCCAGGCAACTGGCGCAACAGGCCCGGGCATCCATTGAGGACACCGTGGAACAGGTGATGCGCCATGTGGGCCGCGCCGTCGGTGCCGGGCCTTATTGCAAGGACCCGCACTTCGCACAGTTGATGGCGGACCTGCCGGTGTACATGCGTCAAAGTCACGCCGAACGCGACCTGGCCGCCCTGGGCGAACAGGTGGCCGGCGACCCCACAGGGAGGTGGCAACTATGAGACCCAACCCGATCGTTGGTCAGGGCACGCCGCTGCATCACTGGCAAGGTTCGACGCGGTTGGCCGAGCTGCCCGAGGTCAGCGTCGAGCAATTGGTGCCCGAAGGCCATCGCGCGGTGATCATCGCCCCGCACCCGGACGATGAAGTGCTGGGCTGCGGTGGCTTGCTGCAAGGCCTGGCGGCGCTGGATCGGCCGATCCAGTTGATCTCTGTGACGGACGGCAGCGCCAGCCATCCGGGCTCGCGGCGCTGGCCGGTGGAACGCCTGAGCGTGGTCCGCCCCCAGGAGTCGGCGCAGGCCCTGCACCGACTGGGTGTGCCGTTGCACAGCCTGAAATGGCTGCGCGCCGGTTTCACCGACGGCAAGGTCGCCGCCCGTGAGGCGCAACTGAGCGGGTTCATTCAGCGTTATCTCAAACCCAATGACGTGGTGTTCACCACCTGGCGTGAAGACGGTCATTGCGACCATGAAGCGGTCGGTCGCGCCAGCGCCCAGGCGGCCTCGAACACGGGTGCCGCCTTGTATGAACTGCCGGTGTGGACCTGGCATTGGGCCACGCCTGAAGACGCCCAGGTACCTTGGCACCGCGCCCGTAAAATTCCGCTGACGTGCGAGTCCGTGGCCCGCAAGCGTCACGCGATTCACGCGTTTGCCAGCCAACTGGAGGGCGACCCGCAGATCGGTTTGCCGCCGGTATTGGCGCCCTATGTGGTGGAGCGCTTGCTGCAACCCTTTGAGGTGGTTTTCGTATGAGTGTGGCAACGCCTTACTTTGATCGGATGTTTGCCGGTAACGACGATCCCTGGGCTTTTCGCCAGCGCTGGTACGAGCGTCGTAAGCGTGCACTGACCCTGGCTGCCTTGACTCGCCCGCGCTACGCCTCGATTTTCGAACCTGGCTGCGCCAATGGTGAATTGAGCGCTGAACTGGCGCCGCGTTGCGACAGTCTGCTGTGCTGCGACACCGCAGCGGCGGCAGTCGACCTGGCGCGCAGTCGTTTAGGGGGATTTCCCCATGCGCAGGTACGCCAATCCCGCCTGCCCGAACAATGGCCCACCGAACGCTTCGAACTGATCGTCTTGAGTGAGCTGTGCTACTACCTCGACACGCAGGACCTCTGCCGCCTGATCGAGCAGGCCGTCGCGTCCCTGACTGACGGCGGCCAGTTGCTCGCCTGCCATTGGCGCCCGCCTATCGAGGGTTGTCCGCAAACGGGCGAACAGGTGCATGCCCTCCTGGAAGAGCGCCTGCCCCTGCATTCGCTGGTTCGCCACCATGAAAGCGACTTTCTGCTCGACCTGTGGAGCCGCGACGGCACCTCGGTTGCCACCCTCGAGGAATTGCGATGATCGGTGTGCTGATCCCGGCCCATAACGAAGAGCTGCTGCTGGAGGCGTGCCTGGACGCGGCGATGGTCGCCGCCGGGCATCCGGCCCTGAAGGGTGAGGCCGTGCAGATCCTGGTGGTGCTGGACAGTTGCAGCGATGGCAGCGCCCGTATTGCCCAAGGCTATCAAGTGCAGTGCCTGGAAGTGCAGGCACGCAACGTCGGGCACGTGCGTGGGGTTGGTGCGCGGCATCTGTTAAACCTGGGGGCACGCTGGATCTCCTGCACCGATGCCGACAGCCGCGTCGCACCCGACTGGTTGGTGGCACAGCTGGCCCTGGAGGTGGATGCGGTGTGCGGCACGGTCACCGTCGATACCTGGAGCGAAGGGTTCGATGCGGCGGCGCAGATTCGCTATCACCAAGGTTATGAGGCGCGGGATGGCCATCGGCATGTGCATGGAGCCAATCTGGGGGTCAGCGCCAGTGCCTATGTACGCTCGGGTGGTTTCGAACCACTGGCGTGCCATGAAGATGTGCAACTGGTGCGGGACCTGGAGCGCTCAGGCGCGAATATCGCCTGGAGTCATGCCCCGCAAGTGATCACCAGCGCCCGGCTCGACGCTCGCGCGCAGGGCGGGTTTGGCGATTATTTGAAGGGCCTGGTGTGCGCTACGTAAAAAAATCGATGTTTCACGATGTAAAAGAATCGAATCCTTGTCTATGCTGAGGACGCCTTGCTGGCAGTCCAAGGGTTGGAGTGTCATGCAGCCACGACGGCGGAGTCTGTCGTGGGTAAAAGAGAGTCGTCCCCGCCATGGCGTACGACCCCGCCTCACTCGACAAGGATGTGACCCCCATGAAACCTGCCTCCCTGAAGGAAGGCCGCCGCGGCCCGGTGCAAATCTGGAACACGGCCCCGCAATTGGCGCAGATTCCCCCCATCCCCATTACCTCGCTGGTGCCTCCTGGCGCGCGGGTCGTGATCATCGCCCCCCACCCCGGCGACGAAGTCCTGGCCTGTGGCGGTCTGCTGCAACTGCTGTGCACCCTTGAACACCCCTTGCAACTGATCTCCATCACCGACGGCAGCGCCAGCCACCCGGGCTCGAATGTCTGGCCGGCCAGTCGCCTGAGCGTGGTACGCCCCCAGGAAAGCGTGGAAGCCCTGCGCCGCCTCGGCATGCCGCTGCACAGCCTGAAGTGGATTCGCGGCGGCTTCTGCGACAACGCCCTGTCGGCGCGCGAACCGCAGTTGAGCCAGTTCATCGCGCGCTACCTGCAACCGGGCGACGTGGTCTTCACCACCTGGCGCAAGGACGGCAACGACGACCACGAAGCGGTGGGCCGTGCCAGCGCGAATGCCTGCACCCTGATCGGTGCGCACCTCTACGAACTGCCGATCTGGGCCTGGCACTGGCCGGCGCGCGAAGCCTCGGTGATTCCGTGGCAGCGGGCGCGCAAGGTGCGGCTCGACACCTGGAGCGTTGCGCGCAAGCTGCACGCGGCTCACGCCTACGCCAGCCAGTTGGTCGGCGATCCCGCCATCGGCCTGGCGCCGATGCTCGCGCAAGTGTTGCTCGAACGCATGCGCGAACCCTACGAAATCGTTTTTTCGTAGGGTTTTATTCGTGCCTACCTGTTAGTTCTGACAGTAGCGCTCTGCTCGAGGGACGACTAGGGTGCAAAAAGTGCTGTGCCTGTTGAGGTGCAGTCGAGAAAGCCATGCCAACGCCTTGCATTGGCCGGTGTTTTCGAACAGGTAACCCGCACTCCCTGATCCGTATCGCGCGTCACGTTGTCATGGTCTGGCCCGCACTTGCCTTTGCAGGTGCCGGGACAACGTTCCCCCCAAGCGAGGACGGATCATGCGCATACGGACACTTTCGTGGTTGTACCTGATGGTCGTGGCAGTTTCGCCGACGACTTCCTACGGAGCCTGCACGCCCGTCATCACTGCCGCAGATGACACCTCCTCCTGCGACAGCGCCACGGCGCCGGGCTTTACCGACACCGCTGGCAACAACACCCTGAATATCACCGCCACCGGGCGGATTACCGGCAATGTGGTGCTTGGTGCGGGTAACGATCTGGTGGACATCAACGGGCCGAGTGCGGGCATCGACGGCTCGCTCAGCCAGGGCGACGGGGCGAATATCTTTCGTATCAACGAAGGCAGCGTCACCGGTTCCGTGACCCAGGGCGCCGGCGCCGATGTGGTGCAGATCGCCGGTGGCCAGGTGGGCGCCATCAGCCAGGGCGGCGGCATCGACAGCTATGCCCAGAGTGGCGGCACCGTCGCCTCACTGGCACAGGGCGATGGCCTGGACACCTTCAACATGAGTGGCGGCACCATCCCCGGGGCATTCGAAGACGGCGACCAGGCCACCATGACCGGCGGCACCATCGGCCGCGTTGACATGAAGCTCGACAACAACCTGTTCGATATGTCAGGTGGCAGGATCATCGGCAACCTGGTGACCGGTTTTGGCAACGACACCATTCTGATCTCGGGCACAGCGTTCGTCGGCGGCAATATCAGTGTCAGCGGCGGTGACGACCAAGTGACGGTGTCCGGCGGCGAGGTCAACGGGCAGATCCTGCTCAGCTTCGGCAATGACCAGTTCATCTGGAGCGGCGGCAACCTGCATTCCTTCGTGCTGATGGGTGCAGGCGACGACACGGCGCTGCTGCAGAGCCTGAGCGCTGCGCAAGTGAACGCCACCCAACTGCTGGACGGCGGCCTGGACAACGACCGACTTACGCTGGACAACACCAAAGTCGACAATCCGGGCTTGCTGACCAATTGGGAAAACCTGCAGCTCGACAACCAGTCAGAGCTGACATTGGGTGGCACGCTCACCCTGGGTGACAGCGCGACCGGCACTGGCACGCTGGGGTTGGATGGCACCAGCAAACTGTTGGTCAGCACCGGGGTCATCGGCGCCTTTGCCGCCGGCCAGCAGGTGACCGTCAACAACAGCGGCTTGATCGATATGCTCACTGGCAGTTCCAGTGCCGGCGACACCCTGACCATCAACGGCAACTACACTGGCAACGGCGGGCGCCTTTCACTGCAAAGTGCGCTGGGGGGCGACGGCTCGCCCAGCGACAAGTTGGTGATCAACCAGGGCACCTACGGCGGCACCACGGCCATCAGCGTGACCAACCTGGGCGGCGCGGGCGCGGCGACACTGCAAGATGGCATTCAGGTAGTTCAGGCACTCAACGGTGCCACCGGCAGTGCCGGCGCCTTCAGTCTCGCGGGGCCGGTGTCTGCCGGCGCATTTGACTATCGCCTGTTCAGGGGCGGCGTGACGGCGGGTACCGAAAACAATTATTACCTGCGCTCCACGGTGCCCGTGCAACCACCCGGCCCCGTAGTGACCGTGCCCTTGCCAGCTCCCGGCGCGGCGCCGCTGCCCTTCAACCCGGGGCTGACACCGATTCCTCTGTACCGCCAGGAAGTGCCGATCTACGCAGCGATCTTTCCCGCGGCCGACCAGATGGTGCGCGCCCTGCTGGGCACCTATCACGAACGCATGGGTGACCAGAGCCGGCAACAGGCAGGCAATATTCCGGCGGGCTGGGGCCGGGTCTATGGCAACAGCAGCCGGCAGCGTTTTGCGGGGACGGTCAATCCGACGCTGGACAGTAGGCTCACGGGATTTCAGGTGGGCAGCGATGTGTATGCCCATACCCACGACAGCGGCGGCACGCAGCGCGCCGGCGTGTTTGTCGGCCATGGCACGCTCAAAGGCAACATCAAGGGCTTTACCGGCGGCTGGCAGGACATGGACGCAGGCAAGACCACCCTGCGCGGCGACAGCCTGGGGGTTTACTGGACGCTGATCGGTGCGAACCAGGCGTATGTGGACCTGGTGCTGATGGGCACCCGCTTCACGGGCAACAACGAGTCGGACCGGGGCGTGAAGATGAAGACCCGTGGGCGTGACCTCACTGCCTCTGCCGAAGTGGGCTGGCCACTGCCGATCACATCGAACTGGATCGTGGAGCCCCAGGCGCAACTGATCGTGGGCAAGACCCGCCTGGACAGCCAAAACGACGGAATTTCCGACGTCAAGTACAGCGCCGACACCCGCGTCACCACGCGCCTGGGCGTACGCCTGCGCGGTGACTACACGTTCTACGGCATGCCGTGGCAACCCTACGTGCGGACAAACGTATGGCACACCCGCGCCGGGGAAAACAGCGTGATCTACAACGATGTCACGCGGATCGACACCGAGCAGCAATCCACCACCCTTGAACTCGGCACCGGCGCCAGGGTGCAGGTCGCTGAAGGCGTGAGCCTGTATGGCGAAGTGGGCTACCAGCGCAATCTGGACAGCAACCGCTCCAGCGGTCGCGAAGGAACGCTGGGGGTGAGAATCGAATTCTAGGTTTGTATCGCAGTGTGTACGGAGAGCCCTGCGATACACAGTCTTTAACTCGGCGGGTTTCCTGAAACAGGCCAGATACAGCCGGGCGTTCAACTGAGCACCAGGCAAACATCAAGCCCCGGGAGGCTCGCCATGCACACTCAGAAGAATCGCCGCTTCAACCGCCACTCCCTTTTCCTGGCCCTGGCCCTGTCGCAATTCGGTGTGATGGGCATGGCCCACGCGGAAATGCCCGAAGCGCCAACCCGTGCCGTCGCGGCCCCGCAGACGGGTTTCGGTGCGCTCAAGCACGTCAAGGCCGGCTTGCTGGACGTGGCCTACGCCGAAGTCGGCCCGGCCACCGGTCCGGCGGTGATTCTGCTGCACGGCTGGCCCTACGATATCGACAGTTACGCGCAAGTCGCGCCGTTGCTGGCCGCCAAGGGCTATCGCGTGTTGATCCCTTACGCCCGGGGCTACGGCGACACACGTTTCCTGTCGGATAAAACCCTGCGCAACGGTCAACCGGCGGCACTGGCCAGCGACGTGATCGACTTCATGGACGCGCTGAAGATCAAGCAAGCCGTGCTGGGCGGCTACGACTGGGGCGCACGTTCGGCGGATATCGTCTCGGCACTGTGGCCGGAGCGGGTCAAGGCGCTGGTGTCGGTCAGCGGTTACCTGATCGGCAACCAGGCCGCCGGTAAAAACCCGTTGCCACCCAAGGCCGAGTTGCAATGGTGGTACCAGTTCTACTTCGCGACCGAGCGTGGTGCGGCGGGCTACCAGAAAAACACCCATGATTTCGCCAAGCTGATCTGGCAACTCGCCTCGCCCAAATGGGCCTTCGACGACGCTACCTTCGACCGCAGCGCCAAAGGCCTGGACAACCCCGACCATGTGGCTATCACGGTGTTCAACTACCGCTGGCGTCTCGGCCTGGTACAGGGCGAAACCCAATACGATCCGCTGGAGCAAAAGCTCGCCCAGGCCCCGTCCATCGGCGTGCCCACCATTACCCTGGAAGGCGACGCCAACGGCGCCCCCCACCCGGCCCCCGAAGACTACGCCAAGCGGTTTACCGGCAAATACGAATTCCGCCTGATCAACGGTGGCATTGGCCATAACCTGCCGCAGGAAGCGCCCGAAGCGTTTGCCAAAGCCGTCATCGACGCGGACCATCTGTGATGAAGCGCCTCTACATAGCCGCACTGGCCCTGGCGGGTTCAGCCAGTGCCTTCGCCGACAGCGCCCCGTCACCGATCTATGGCGTGACCATCCCCGACGGCTACCGCCAATGGGAATTGGTGGCGCCGGCCCAGGAGGCCGACCCGCTGAACGAGCTGCGTGTGGTGCTGGGCAACAGCGCTGCACTCAAAGCCTACCGGGAGGGCAAGCTGCCCTTCCCCGATGGCACCGTATTGGCCAAGCTGGCGTGGAAACACGAACAGTCGCCGGAGTTCAAGACCGCGTCGATCCCCGGCGCGGCCACCACGGTGCAGTTCATGGTCAAGGACTCGAAGAAATACGCGTCCACCGGGGGCTGGGGCTTTGGTCGTTTCATCAACGGCAAGCCGGCGGATGAGGCACAGCATCAGACCTGCTTCGCCTGCCACCAGGCGCTGGTGAAAGACCGGGATTACGTCTTTACCAAGCTAGCGCCCTGAAAGCGCGACAGCTGGTGGGCAATCCCCAACCAGATAAACCAGGCCGGCATCACGCACAGCGCCAGGCGTGTGTCCGGCCGATCGCGCCATCCTTGCCCTGCTACAGGAAGACGCGAGGTCAGAACGACCAGCCGCCTGACGATTCCCGGATTGATCAATCACGGGTAGCGACCCCGGATTGACGGCGTTTCGTCTTTGAAAGTGGCAAAACGCCTGCTCTCTTAATGTGAAAAATTCGTTAACCAATTCTTGGCAAAGGCTTTTTTTCCCGGATCCAATCCGTCACACTGATGCGAATAATTATCAACATCTTTATTATTCGCCAGGGACGGTGTATCGGGGAGAGTCAGTTTCATGTCTGTGCAACAACGCAATGGCAAAGGTTTTTCACCCAGTCTGATGGCTTTGGCGGTCTGCCTGGCAAGCTCGACAGCGGCCTTCGCCGCCGACACTGAAACACCACCCGCCACACTGGAGTTGGGCGCTACGCAAATCTCGGGCGAAGGCCAACTGGGCGAAACCACCGAAGGCACGCAGTCCTACACCACCGGCGCGATGAAGACCGCGACCAAGCTGCCACTGACGATGCGTGAAACCCCGCAGGCCGTGACCGTTATCACACGCCAACGCATGGACGACCAGGCCATGACCAGTATCAACGACGTCGTCAACGCCACGCCGGGTCTGTTCCTGAACTTCTCCAGCGGCCCTGGCCGGCAGTCGTACACATCACGGGGTTTCGACATCGACAACCTCATGTACGACGGCATTCCCAGCGGCTACAACGGCGTGTCGGTCGGCGCCCAGCCGAACCTGGCGATGTTCGACCGCGTCGAAGTGGTGCGCGGCGCCACCGGCCTGGTCACTGGCGCAGGCAACCCGTCGGCCGCCATCAACCTGATCCGCAAGCGCCCGCTGGACGAGCAGAAAGTCACCCTCACCGGCGCCGCCGGCAGCTGGGACGACTACCGTGGCGAACTCGACGCCTCCAGCCCGCTCAACGACAGCGGCACCTGGCGCGGCCGTGTGGTCACGTCTTATCGCGATGCCAACAGCTTCATCGACCACGCCGAGGACTATCACGGCCTGTTCTACGCCGTCACCGAAGCCGATCTGGGCGAGGACACTACCCTGACCCTCGGTTTCTCGAACCAGAAGGACAAGACCAACTACTTCTGGGGCTCCTCGATGGTCGGCCAGGATGGTCACCACCTGAACCTGTCACGTTCCTACAACCCGGGCACCGACTGGGAAAACAAGGACCAGGAGATCAACACGGTCTTCGCCGAACTGCGCCAACGCCTGGCCAACGACTGGAGCCTGCAAGTCAACGCCAATTACGCCGAACAGAACGCGCTGTTCTCCGGCTCCTACCAGTCGCGCTGGGTCAATAACACGCTGGCGCGCACGGTCTACCAGGCCGCCTACGATGAGAAGCAAGCCGGCATCGACGCGTTCGCCAGCGGCCCGTTCGAGGCGTTCGGACGCACCCATGAGTTGGTGGTAGGCGCCAGCCGGCGCATCTATGACATGACCACCCACAACTACACTCCCTACGACACCAACTGGCCGCTCACCGCAGGCAAACCGGATTTCGTGCATAACAGCAACGACCGCGCCGTCACCACCCAGGATGGTGTGTACCTCACTACCCGCCTGAGCCTGGCCGACCCGCTGAAGCTGATTCTCGGCGCGCGCCTGGACTGGTATGACTACGACGCCCACGGCGACGACAATGGGGCCGACTACAAAGTCACGCGCAACCTTACCCGCTACGCCGGCCTGATCTACGAGCTGGACGACCATCACTCCGTCTACTTCAGCTACAGCGATATCTTCACGCCGCAAAGCGAAAAGGACACTGCCGGTACGCCGGTCAAGCCCATCGTCGGCAAAAACTACGAGGTCGGCGTCAAGGGCGAATACCTGGGTGGCGCGCTGAATGCGAGTCTGGCCCTGTTCCGCGTCGACCAGGAAAACCGCGCCGTGCAGGTGTTCGTGCAAAACTGCCCGCAGGCCTCCTGCTATGAAGGCTCGGGCGAGATTCGCAGCCAGGGCATCGACTTCGAACTGCAAGGCGCGCTGACCGAAAACTGGCAGGTCGGCGGCGGCTACACCTATGCGCGTACCCACACCATCAAGGACGAGGCCAACCCGCAGAACGTCAACAAACAGTTCGACACCGACACCCCCGAGCGCCTGTTCAAGCTGACCACCCGCTACAACTTCCAGGGTCCTCTGGAAAAACTCCGGGTCGGCGGCAACATCTCCTGGCAGAGCCGCATGTACAACGACCTCACGCTGGCGGATGGCAGCAGCTATCGCCTCAAACAAGGCGCGTACGCCGTCACCGACCTGATGGCTGGCTACAAGGTCAGCGACCACCTCGACCTGCAGCTCAACGCCAACAACATTTTCGACCGTCGCTACTACTCTTCCATCGCCAACTCGGTCAGCTACGGCGGCGACGCCTATGGCAACCCGCGCAACATGATGCTCACGGCCAAATACAGCTTCTGACCGCGATCCGATCAACGGCTGCCTGCCCGGGCAGCCGCTCCTCAAGTCCCTCCCCCTGATGCCGATAGATAACAAGCATCACTGAATCCCATAAAAAATCGAACACCGCCGATTCGCTCCACCCTGCCCTCGTCCTGCGTCGACTACACCACATGGAGTCAGTGTGCATGCCCACCTCTACGCGTTTCTTCGAGCACTACCGCAAAGCCGACCGCATCATGCTGGCGCTGGTCTGGCTGATGTTCGCGTTTTCCCTGGGCCTGGCGTTCTGGCACGACAGCCTGTTGCAGGCCGTGTTCGTGGGCGGCGGCACCAGCCTGGTGCTGACCGCGCTCTACCGTGCCATCGGCGGTACCCGCGTGATGCGCTGCGCCCTCGGTGCCGGGCTGATGGTCATGGCGGCGCTGCACATCAACCAGGCACAGGGCGTGATCGAATCCCACTTCGGCATTTTCGCCCTGCTCGCGGTGCTCACGTTTTACCGCGACTGGCTGCCGATCCTGGTGGCGGCCGTGACCATCGCCGTGCACCACGTGGTGTTCCATGCGTTGCAGCATCAGGGTTTCCCGGTGTTCGTGATGGAGCATCACGGCGGCTGGGGCATGATCTTCGTTCATGCGTTCTACGTGGTGATGGAAACCGTCGCCCTGCTCTACCTGGCCGTGCACAGCCAGGCCGAAGCGGTGGAAAGCCAGGAAATGCTCGAAAAGATGCTCGCCGTCACTTCTCAGTTCACTGCGCAGACCACCCAGGCTGAAGGCAAGGTGCATGTGTCGTTGGCCCAACGTTTCGACCACTTCCTGTCGCAACTCACCCAACTGATCGACGGCGTCACCCGCGACTCCCACGGCCTCGGCCAACTGGGCCACGAGCTGGCACACGCCAGCGGCACCCTGGAAAAAGGCGCACGGCATCAATTGGCAGAAATCACCCAGATGACCGGCTCGATGCAGCGCATGGAAGACGCCATGGGCCACATCACCGTGCACGTCGAACAGGCGGTCGAACACGCAGGGCAAGCCAGCCGGCAGATTCAGCGCGGCCAGGAAAGCGTCGGCCGCGCCCAGCACGAAATCACCCAATTGGCCTCGCGCCTCAATGGTACCAACGAGACCGTACAATCGCTGGCGGTACAGGCCGAACAAATCGGCTCGGTGCTGGAAGTCATCAGCAGCATTGCCGAACAGACCAACCTGCTGGCCCTCAACGCCGCCATCGAGGCCGCCCGCGCCGGCGAACAAGGTCGCGGCTTCGCCGTGGTGGCCGACGAAGTGCGCAACCTGGCCCAGCGTACCGCCCTCTCCACCCAGGAAATTCGCCAGATCATCGAGGGCCTCCAGCAAGGCAGCCGCAAGGCCGTCGACGCCATGCACGACAGCCGCCAGGGCGTGGAACGTTGTGTGGAAGACAGCCATCTGGCCGTGGAAATGCTCAAGGCCGTCGGCAACGACATCGCCCATATCGATCAACTCAACGGACGCATCGTCACCACCACCCGCGAACAGTCCGCCGCCAACCTGGACATCGTTGGCCGCTTGCAGTCCGTACAGAGCATCGCGCAAGGCACCGCCGAAGACGTGGAAACCCTGGCCCGCAGCAGCGAACGCCTGCCGCCGATCGCCACACGGCTGGACGCGCTGGGGCGCCGCTTTCATCCCCAGGGCTCGAACTCGTGAGCGACATGCGCTGATTATCCGCTGACCGGCCATTGCACTGTGCTCTGCAATAGTGGATTTTGATGCCGCTGCTCACCCGCGAGCAGCCCATCCTCAGGTATGCACGACAAGGCACAGGCCATGGCTCACGCAAAAATCCAGGCCATTCACAACGGCACTTCCATACCGCTGTTTGGATCCAGCACCACCGGCACGCCGTCACCTGCGGCCATGCCGGTTGAAACCCACCGCATCGAGCCCGGTCACTGGCACTCCCATCGGCTCGACACGCAAATGCTGACGATGTTCTTGCGCACCAGCAGCCTGCTGCACAACACCGATCACTCCGCCACACGGCAGATTCCGGTGGCGGCGCGCTCCCTGGCGTTTTCCCTGCGCGGGCAAGACGAAAACATTCGTTGGCTGGCACCGGCCCATCTGATCAGCGTCAGCTTGAGCGATGCAACGCTGAGCGCCGTCGCCGACGAGGCCGGCAAGAGCCAATTCGAACTGCTGCCGGCACCCGGGGTGCGCGATGAGCGTCTGAGCGCGCTGTTCCAGGCGCTGCACCTGGAACAAAGCGAAGGCTTCCCCTCGGGGCGCTTGTTCGTCGACGCCATGGAGCATGCGATCGCCGCGACCCTGGTCAACCGCTACAACGCCTTTGCCCCATCCGGCATCAAACCGGTCAGCGGCTTGCCGCCTTACAGCGCCAAACGGGTCGAGGATTACATTCAGACGCACCTGGACCAGCGTCTTTCCCTGCACGACCTCGCCCTGTGTGCCGGCTTCAGCCGCGCGCATTTTTCCCGGCTGTTCCAGGCCACCTTCGGCCTGCCGCCCCACCAGTACGTGCTCAAGGCCCGTATCGACAGAGCCAGGACCTTGCTGCGTAAGCCTCGGCTGTCCATCCTGGAGGTCGCCCTGGCCTGTGGCTTCCAGACCCCGCAACACTTCGCCCGCACCTTTCAACGTCAGACCGGCGTCACCCCGAGTACCTTCCGACACGCTTGCGAATAGCAGGATCAGGCCCCTCGTCGCACGTACAGACACGCAGACGCCAGGCCGCCCATGCTCAAATCCCGGCTCCTTTCCCGACGCTGAAGGTAGCGCCATGTTGACCAAGCCGGCCGTTCACAAACGCCATCCCGACACTTATCTGCTCTTCGGAGTGCAACTGAGAATCCTGCTCTCGAGCCAGGAAACCGCCGGCCAATTCTGCATGGTCGAAGGCTTGATGCCGCCCGGCTGCGATGCCGGCCTGCACATGCACATCCACGAAGACGAATCGATGCACCTGTACGAAGGCGAACTGGAAGTCACCATCGGCGAAGAAGTGTTCACCCTGCGGGCCGGCGAAAGCTACTTCGCACCGCGCAACGTCCCGCAACGCCTGCGTAACCTCGGCAACACCACCGTGCGCGCCGTGGTCATGGGCACACCTGGAGGGTTTGACGAATTCGTCACAGCAGCGGGTATTCCGATCATTGATGGCGTGGTGCCAGAGGTGGCGCCGCCGACCGAGGCGCAGTTGGAGGCCGTGGTGGCGTTGGCGGAGCGGCATGGGATTCGGATTTTGAGGGGGTAACGGCCTTGCCACTCAGCCTGAAACCCTGAGCGACAAGACCGCTTTCAACGTTTTACTGCGCGGCTTTTTCGATCAGGTCAGCCACAACCTGCGGGTTGGAGATCATGACCGCGTGGGACGCGCCCTTGACCACCACCGTTTGTTTCGAGTGCGCGCGCTCGGCCACGAATGCCAGTGCGGTGGGTGGAATGGCCTTGTCGGCGTCGCCGAACACGAACCAGGACGGCAGTTTTTTCCAGGTCGCTTCGGTGGCGGCGTCGCTCAGGGCGGCGGCGGTAATCGGCCGCTGGGCGATGGCGGCCAGACGGGTGGCGGCCTCTGGCAGGTCGGCGGCGACCTGGTCGCGGAACTTGTCCTGCTGGATGTACAGGTCTTTGTTGCCGTCAGACAGTTCGACCGGTTTCTCCAGCGAGGTCGGCAGCGTGCTGCCCGGGAACCTGGCCAGGATGTCGTGCACGCTTTCGCCCTTCTCCGGGGCGACGGCGGCGACGAACACCAGGCCTTTGACATTCGAGTTGCCTTTGGCCGCTTCGGTGATCACCGGGCCGCCGTAGGAATGCCCCACCAGCACCACCGGGTGCTTGATGGTGCGAATCAGCTCGACCACCGAGCGTGAATCGTTGGCCAGCCCACGCAACGGGTTGGCGGCGGCGATCACGTCGTAGCCGTCCTTGTGCAGGATTTGGGTGACGCCGTTCCAACTCGACGAGTCGGCAAACGCGCCGTGGATCAGGACAATCGTGGGTTTGGTATCAGACGTGGCAGCGAAAGCGCCGGAACAGATGGCAAGGGCAAGGGCGAGACCGGGAAAAAACGTTTTCATATAAGTCCTGTAAATAGAAACACTGATCAATAGGAAAATCGCAGATTGTCGCCGGGGCAGTCTCGTCCCTTCCCTGGGACGCCAGAACATCCATGGTTCGCAATTGACTATTCCACTGCGTGGAACGGTGCGTTACTTGCGTTTAACGTTGTGGTCGAGGAATTCCACGATGTCCGCGCCGATCTGGTCCAGGTGAGTCTCCAGTGCGAAGTGCCCGGTGTCGAAGAAACGCACGTCCGCGTGTTTCAGATCACGCTTGAACGCCTCGGCCCCCGGCGGAATGAAGATCGGGTCGTTCTTGCCCCACACCGCCAGCAAACGCGGCTGGTAATCGCGAAAGTACTGTTGCAGCTGCGGGTACATATCGACGTTGGACTTGTAGTCGCGGAACAGGTCCAGCTGGATTTCCGCGTTGGCTGGCTGGCCGACATGCGCCGCGTCCATCAGGTAGGTTTCCGGGGCAATCACACTCGGATCCGGCGTGCCGTGCTGGTACTGATCCTTGATCGCGGCTACATCCAACACTGCACGCAAGGCATCGCGGTTGGCCTGGGACGGCTCTTGCCAATACTTCTTCACTGGCGCCCATCCGTCACTCAACCCTTCGACGTAGGCGTTGCCGTTCTGGGAAACGATCGCGGTGATTCGCTCCGGATGCTTGACCGCCAGGCGCCAGCCCACCGGAGCGCCGTAATCGAAGACCTGCAACGCGTAAGTCTTGAGGCCCAGCACCTGGGTGAACTGGTCGATAGTGTTCGACAGGTTCTCGAACGAATAGGTGTACTGACCCTGCGGCGGGCTCTCGGTCAGGCCGAACCCCGGCAGGTCCGGCGCAATTACGTGATAGCGCTGGGAGAGGATGGGGATCAGGTTGCGGTACATGAACGACGACGTGGGAAACCCATGCAGCAACAGCACGGTGGGATTCGCGGGGTCACCCGCCTCACGGTAAAAGACCTTGACGTCCTTGACCTGGGCATAACGGTAATGCACCTGGTTAAACCCAGCGATCTTCGCACTCATGCTTTTCTCCGGCGCCGCGTTCGCGGTCATCATGCCAAACCCAGTGTTAATTACAGCGCACGCACACATCGCGGCGAGCAACTTGTTAAGACTCATACGGTTTACCTGACTGTTCTGCATAAAAGTTCGGAGTATTGCTCGCGCACTACCCATGGTCTGCCGAACAAGTATGCGCACTCACGCCCAAGGTGATAATCGGGTAATCTTGCGAAGTACCTTCAACAAAAATGGGAAGATACAACTCAAGGTTATTTTCCTATAACGAAACAATCGACCGCTGAACTACCGTATCTTTTCATCTAACAAACCCATCAACTTTCCTCCTCAACTTTCAGGTTATTTCCGATGGACCGTATCGAAGCCATGACATTGTTCTTGACCACCCTCGAAACCGGCAGTTTTTCCGCCGCCGGGCGCGCACTACGGATTCCGGTTCAAACAGTCAGTCGCAAAATCGCGGACCTTGAACGCTGCATCGGCACCCAGTTACTGACGCGCACCACCCGCAAAATCGGTCTGACCGATGCCGGGGCCGGCTACGCGCAGGCGGCGCGTTCGATCCTGGAACAGCTCGCCGAAGCCGAGCGCATCGCCGCCGGCGAGTTCGTCGCACCCCGTGGCGACCTGGTGATCTCCGCCCCGGAACTGTTTGGCCGGCTCCACGTGCTGCCCATCGTGTCCGATTTTCTGGAGCGTTTTGCAGACATCAACATCAAGCTGGTACTGGGCGACCGCAATGTGGACCTGTTCGACGACCAGATCGATCTGGTGGTGCGCATCGGCCACCTGCCGGACAGCGGCATGATCGCCAGCCAGATCGGTTCGCTGCGCGGCGTGGTGTGTGCAAGCCCGCGGCTGCTGGAGGTACACGGTGTGCCACAAACACCCGAGGCGCTGAAAAACATGTCCTGCATCTCGACCTACGGCCCCACTATCACCACGGCCTGGCGCTTTATCGACCCGCACAAGGGTTCGCCAATCGAGCTGGCGGTGACGCCGCGATTGCTGACATCGGCAGTGGCCCTGGTCGACGCGGCGATCCGCGGCACCGGTGTGGCGCGGCTGCTCCATTACCAGGCGCTTGAGGCGATCGACTCGGGCACCTTGTGCCGGGTGCTGGAAGACTACGAGCTGGAACCCTTCCCGGTGCATCTGCTGTACGCGGCACACCCTCACATGCCGCTCAAGATGCGGCGTTTCCTGGAGTTCGCGACGCCACGCCTGCGGCAATCGTTGTCACGGTTTTCGACGAATCGTTGAACACTTGGCGAACTGTCATAAAAAAATAATCGTGCTTCGCGCATTATTTTTTTCAAACCCAACTGAAACGCTGCACGAAACAATCACCCCAAAACAACGCTACGCCAGACAGCAACTAACTGCACAGCAACACAAACACTTTCAACGCATGAAAAAGTAAAACCATACTTTCAAAACCCATAATAATTTTGCCTGACAATTTCAAAATCCGTGCGCTTGACGCTGTATTAACCGCCCCTATAACTTTAATTGGACCGAACGTTCGGTACATTCAAACTTTCAACTTAAAGGGCATTCCCAATGGCACGTATCAACGTATTGACTCCCGCCACTGCAACTGAAGAACAACAACAGATTTTTGCCAAGACCGAAAGCAAGTTTGGTAAAAACCCGCTGATCATGAGTGCCCTGACCAACTCGCCGGCCACCATGAACAGCTACCTCACGCTGTTCCAGAACTTGACCGACGGGCGTTTCGATAAACAACTGGCACGCAAGATCGGCCTGGCCATTGGCGAAGCCAACGGTTGCGAATACTGCATTTCACTGCTGGCCTACATCGCCAAGCTGCAAAAGCTCACCGAGAACGACATTGAACTGGCGCGCAAAGGCCAGTCGGTAAACGCCAAGGAAACCGCGCTGCTGCAATTCGTGCTGCAACTGGTCAACCACAAGGGTGACCTCACCGACGAAGAAGTCCAGGCAGTGAAGGACGCCGGTTGGAACGACGAGGACATCACCGAAGTGTTCGGCCACCTGACACTCAACTTCATGACCAACTACTTCTGGAAAGTCGCACGCACCGACGTCGACTTCCCGATCCTGCGTCTGTTCGACCAAAGCAAAATCTCGCGCGGCGGCAGCCACGCGTTCAAACAAGTGGTTTGAATGAAGTCACCGTGGTTTCGGGCCTTGCGCCCGAAGCCACGGCTGCTGTTCCGTTGAGCGAGAACCCCGTGCGCCATGACTAAACCACGCAAAGTAGAAGACGACGTGCTGATCGAACGCCTCGGTCAGGCGTTCAAGGACGTCGGTTTCGAAGGGGCCTCGATGTCTATGCTGTCGTCTGCCACGGGGCTGACGAAATCCAGCCTTTACCACCGTTTCCCCCTCGGCAAGGAACAGATTGCCGAAGCCGTTTTAAAACACACCCGGCTGTTCCTGGAGAGCCAGGTGTTCCCGGTCCTGCAAGGTGATCTGCCGGCGGCGACCAAAATGGAATTGTTCACCTCGGCCATGCGCAAGGTCTATCTGGAAGGCGCCGAATCGTGCCTGCTGAACACGCTGTCGCCACCGCGCAACCAGGCAAAAGCCTGCGGGCAGGCCATTGCCGAGACCTTTCATCAGTTGCTGGAAGGTTTGATGCACGTGGCAAAAGCCTCGGGCGCGACAGAGACCGCAGCGCGCAATCGGGCCGAACAAGTCCTGATCGAATTACAAGGTGCCTTGGTGCTGGCGCGGGGTATTTCCGACCTGTCGGTGTTCAGCCGGATGTTGGACAGGCTGCCCACGATCATTCTGCAACCGCAATAACGCGTTATTCACCGCGGCGTCTAAGGCCGCACGGTGTTGTATGCCTGTCACATAACCTTTTTGACAACTAAGGAAGTTCCCATGAAACGTATCCTGATGCTGTTGGCCAATGGCGTAGAGCCGCTTGAAATTGCCGCGTTTACCGATGTCTTCGGTTGGGCGGACCTGGTGGGCGACACGCCCTTCACCCTGGTACATGCCGGCCTGCGGCCGGAAATCCACACCACGTTTGGCTTGCACCTGCGTATTTCAAATCTGCTGGGTGAACTGAACCTCGACGACTACGACGCACTGGCACTGCCCGGCGGTTCCGAGCCCGCAGGGTTCTATGAAGAGGCGTTGAGCGAGCCTTACCTCGCGGCAATCAGGCACTTCGCCCATGCCGGCAAACCCGTTGCCAGCGTGTGCGTGTCATCGATTGCGCTGGGAACGGCGGGCGTGCTGGAAGGCAGGAAAGCCACGGTCTACCACCAGGTTGGTGGCAAGCGGAAGCAGCAACTGGTGGACACCGGCGTCGAATTCTTCGACCGGCCAGTCGTCGAAGATGGCCCGTTCATTACCTCCAGTGGCCCCGGCACCGCCTCGGAAGTTGCCTTCCTGTTGCTGGATCGTCTGAGCAGTGCGGACAACAGCCTGCACGTGCGTAAAAGAATGCGTTTCGACACGCCCAGCCAGCACTGGTTTGAGACACCTCAAGTTATGTAGCCGGTTAAAACACGATGTTCTCTTTAGAGGCATCGTGTTTTTTTATTCCATCCGAACGTTCCATAAAACGAAATACAGTGTTGTCAACCCGGCCTATTCAAGCCCCGCCTTACATCAAAGAAAATGCTTCAACGCAGTATCAAGGCTGTTCATACAGAGCCTAGAGGACAGGGAAGTTACGAAACATAACCGGGGTTAACCATGGATCGCTTTCAAGAAATGCAGACTTTTTTAACCGTGGTCGAGGAAGGCGGATTCTCGGCGGCCGCTCGCCGCCTGGAGATATCACCGGCCAGTGTCACCCGCGCGGTGGCCTCCCTGGAAAAAAGAATCGGGGTGCACCTTATCCTGCGCAACACCCGCAGCATGAGCCTCAGCGAAGTGGGCGAATACTTCCTCAAAGACTGCCGTCATATCCTCGAACGGCTGCGCGAAGCCGACGAGGGCCTGGAGGGCATCTACGCCGCCGCCCCCTCCGGCCTGTTGACGCTGACGGTGCCCGTGCAGTTCGGTGAGCGTTACATCGCGCCACTGCTGGGGCACTACACGGCCCGCTTCAAGGACGTCAACCTGTCCAGCATTTTCCATGACCGGCCCGTCAACATGCTGGAGGATGGCATCGACGTCGCCATTCGCATCGGCAACCGCATCAGTGACAGCGAGCACGCGATCACCGTCGGCAAGGCCAGGCAGATCCTCTGCGCCTCGCCCGCTTACCTGGACACCCACGGGCGCCCTGAACGCCCCGAACACCTGCTCAAGGCCGATACCATCTGCTCGTTCTCCAGCCAGCGCGCGCAGGAATGGAAGCTGATGCACAAAGGCATTGCCTTGACGCAACGCATCAACCCGCGAATCTCCGTGAGTACCACCCAGAGCGCCATCGAGATTGCCCGGCAAGGGTTCGGTATCACCCGAGCGCTGTCCTATCAGGTGCTGGACGACATCGCCCAAGGCACCCTGGAAAGCGTGCTGGACGCCTATGAGCCCGCGCCGCTGGCGATCAACATCATCATCCGCAAGAACAACAGCGCCTCGATCAAGATCCGCACATTTGTCGACTTTCTGGTCCACCATCTTAAAGACGACCCGCTCTTGCGTTCCGAACTCTGCACGCCCTGCCCAGCAGTCCAACCGTAGCATCGCCAAGGAGCCTCCCATGACAGACACCCCGCTCGACAGCCAGCCTCCCGGCTATGTGCCCGACAAGGTCTGGACCCCGAAAAACACCTACGGCGGCCAGTTCGGCAGCATCAACCAGCCGGTTTCGGGCGCCCGCTTCGAACAGAAACTGCCGGTGGGCAAGCACCCTTTGCAGCTCTACTCCCAGGGCACGCCCAACGGGCAGAAGATCACCATTTTGCTGGAAGAGTTGCTGGCCGCCGGCTACTCGGAGGCCGAATACGACGCCTGGCTGGTCGACATTTTCAAGGGTGATCAATTCGGCAGCGGGTTTGTGGGCATCAACCCCAATTCCAAGATCCCTGCACTGGTCGACTATTCCGTCACACCGTCCATCCCGGTGTTCGAAAGCGGCTCTATCCTGGTGTACCTGGCGGAGCGTTTTGGCGCCTTCCTGCCGACCACCCGCCGGGCGCGCACCGAGACGTTCAACTGGTTGATGTGGCAGATGGGGTCGGCGCCGTTCGTGGGCGGTGGCCTGGGGCATTTCTACGCCTACGCGCCGATCAAGATCGAGTACGCCATCGACCGTTACGCCATGGAAACCAAGCGTCAACTGCATGTACTGGACACGCACCTGGCGACCCATGAATTCCTCGCTGGCGATGAGTACACCATTGCCGACATGGCAGTGCTGCCGTGGTACCCCGGCAGTCTGTACGGGGTCTATAAAACTCACGAATTTCTCGACGTCGAACAGTACCCGCACTTGCTGCGCTGGTACGCCGCCCTCAGCGCACGCCCTGCCCTGGCCCGTGGCCGCAGGGTCAATCGCCGGTCCGACACCCCGGGCGAGTTCCTGCTCGAACGCCACGCCGCCACCGACTTCGACTCCCTGTCCTGATAGCAAGAGGCTTCAATGAAACTGTATTTTGCACCTGGCTCCTGCGGGCTGGCGCCACAAATCGCCTTGCGCGAAGCCCAGCAGACTTTCGAGCTGATCAAGGTCGACTTCAGTACCAAGCAAACCGTGGAAGGTGACTATTTTGAGGTGACCCCCAAGGGTTTCGTCCCGGCGCTGAAACTGGCCGATGGCAACGTCATTACCGAGGGTGCCGTCATCCTTCAATGGGTCGCCGACAAACACCCGCAACTCCAGTTGTTGCCACCTTTCGGTTCGCGGGATCGCTACACCGCACTGGAGTGGCTTAACTTCGTGGCGACCGACCTGCACAAGGGCATGGCCGTGATGTTTTCGTCCTTCGTCGATGCCCGCTCGAAGGCCAACTTCGCCGCCGGCAACCTGCACGAACGCTTCCAGTACGTGGACGAACACCTCGCCAGTCACGAATATGTGCTGGGCACGCAGTTTTCGGTAGCCGATGCCTATCTGTACAACGTGCTGTGCTGGCCACCCCGGGTGAACATTGATATTTCCCGTTATCAGGCGATCCAGCGGTTCATGGCCACCATGGAGCAACGCCCGAGCGTGCGTGCCGCCCTGGACGCAGAAGGCCTGCTGCTCAAGTAGCTCTGGCGATGCAATGAGAAACGATGCGGGGCGGGTCACTCCTGGAGCCACCCGCCCCTTGCCGTTACTTAAGGCAGGGCCTTGGCGATGGCATCGAAGGCGACCATGTCGTCGATCACCTCGCCACCGGTGGGTTTGGTCTGGGCCTGCCACACCACGATCACGATATTTCGGGTCGGGTTGATGTACAGGTACTGGCCAAAGGTGCCCGCCGCAGTAAAGGCTTTATCGGCTTTGGACGCCTCGGTCCAGCCTGGCCACCACATGGACGCGAAGTCACCGTAGGCCGCGTCCGTGCCGGTGGTGGCGCTGGCGAAGCGCATCCAGCCCTCCGGCAACACCTGCCGCCCACCGGCCTTGCCGCCACCGAGCAGGAACTGGCCGAAGCGCGCGTAATCCTCAAGGGTCGCACTGATGCCGCTGCCCCCGACTTCATTGCCATCAAGACCGTCGAGCCACCATTTGGCATCGCTCTGCATGCCATAGGGCGCCCAGATTTTCTCGCTCAGGTATTGCGTCAGGGGCTTGCCCACCGCCGCGCTGACCAGTTGTCCCAGCACCTGGGTTTCACCGGTGCTGTAGTTGGTCCGCGTGCCGGGTGGCGCGGCGGTCGACAGCGTGGCCATGAACTTGAGCAACGAACCGGGCACCTGCTCGCTGCGCAGCTTGATCAACTGGCGTTCGTCCGAGGACGGGTCGGTGTACTTCTCGTTCCACTTGACCCCGGAGCGCATCGCCAAAATCTGGCGCACGGTGACTTGGTCATAACCGCTGCCGGTCAGCGCCGGCAGGTAACGGGTGACCTTGTCGTCGAGGCTCTTGATCGCGCCGTCCTGCAACGCCGCACCCACCAGGGTGGATGTGATCGACTTGGCCACCGACATCGACATCCAGCGGGTCTGGGCGGTGTTGCCCTTTTCGAAACGCTCATTGACTACTTGGCCGTTCTTGAGCACCAGCAGGCCGGTCACGTGGTTGGTCGCCACATAGTCATCCAGGCTGTAACGCGTGCCCTTGTAGTCGAAGCTCACCGGAGCCAGCGGTTGACTGCTGCGCGGCAACGGGAACGGATGGCCGCCCGCCTTGATCGTGCGCACGGGGAACAGGCGGTCCGTATTGCGGAACGTAGTGATCGCCAGTTCCTGGCTGAGCCTGCCGTCGTAGATGGCCTGCACATCGCCAATCGGCTCCTGCGCATGGGGATACGGCTTTGGGCCATCAGGGTTGACCGCACACGCGCTCAACGACAGTGCGAGGGTGGAAGCCCCCACCCACAGGTGAACGGCATTGCGCCCACCGCGCAATGAATGACGCAGAAACACCGGCATAAACACCTCATTATTATTGTTTGCAGGTCTTGAACGCATCGGCACATCAGCACGGCTGACGTGCCGAGGTCAGCATGCACGGTGGGGTGTTTTAGAGCGCACGGGATCGGGCCCGATCTCGCGCGGGATCGGGCCATGGGGTGGATCAGTCGGGGTCTTGCGCGCAGGCATATTGGCCGTTAGCGCGCAGTTGCCCCACGTCCCGGGCGGGCGGCACACCGAACAGGCGGCCATAGTCCCGGTTGAACTGGGACGGGCTGTTGTAACCCACCTCGAACCCGGCGCTGGCCGCGTCGATCCCCTCCGCCAGCATCAGCCGGCGCGCCTCCTGCATACGCAACTGCGTGCGAAACTCCAGGGGGCTCAGGGACGTGACCGAACGAAAATGCAGGTGGAAATTGGAGCGACTCATCCCGGCGACATCGGCGGCCTGTTCGATTCGACAGGCTTCGCGAAAGTGCTGGCGAATCCACACAATCGAACGCGCGATCTGATTGAGTCGGCTATTGGCGTGCACCATTTGCCGCAGGATGCCGCCACCGGGGCCCTTGAGCAGGCGGTAATGGATTTCGCGCAGCATCAAGGGTGCCAGCGTCGGCACATCCTCCGGTGTTTCCAACAGCGCCACCAGGCGTGCAGCGGCCTCCAGCAGCGCCGGCGAGGTGTCGTTGAGCAACAACCCGGAAGCAGGCCCGGCGAGCTCCCCAACGACGGGATGACGCATGGCCAGTTCGGCGATCTCGCGTATATCCAGGTCGATCTGCAGGCACAGATAAGGCTCGGCCTCAGTCGCCTGGATCACCGAACCCATGACCGGCTGCGCCACCGAGGCGATCAGGTGCCGCGCACGGTCATACACATAGGTGGTGCTGCCGACGCTCGCCTGCTTGCGTCCCTGCGCCACCAGGCACACCGTCGGTTCGAACACCACCGGCATCGGCTCGCTGGGGGACGACCAGCGGATCAGTTTCACCCCGGGCACCGCCGTCTCGAACGTACCGTCAGTGGCGGTCTGGCGTGAAATAAGCTGGGCAAGGCTCGTCAGTGTGGTCATGGAAGTTTCCCGTTCTGCGCAGGGGTCCGTTTTCTCACGGTTAGGCCCATTGGGGAAGTCACTTGTCCGCGTCTCTGGAGGATCGTGCAAGCATCCGGGACATGCATGCTACCGACCGCCGCCGCGCCAGGTCGACGATAGGTCTCGAAACAGCGGCGGCCAGCGGTCGTCACTGCCTTGTCTGATTGACCGAAGGAGATCGTGATGAAGTACAAGCAACTGGGTAATACCGGCCTGATCGTCTCGCAACTGTGCCTGGGTACGATGACGTTCAGCAGTGGCGCCGGCATCTATGCGCACATCGGCGCCGTGGATCAGAAAGGCGCCGACGAACAGGTCAAGGCGTCCCTCGAAGCCGGGATCAACTTCTTCGACACCGCCGACATCTACACCCAGGGCGAAAGCGAACAGACCCTGGGCCAGTCGTTCCGCAACCTGGGCGTCGCCCGCGAAGATTATGTGCTGGCGACCAAGGTTGCCGGCCGCATGGGCCCCGGCAAAAACCACGTCGGTGCGTCCCGCGGACACATCATGGATGCCGTCGAAGCCAGCCTGAAGCGCCTGGGCACCGACCATATCGACCTTTATCAGATTCACGCCACCGACACCCTCACCCCGCTCGAAGAAACCCTGCGCGCCCTGGATGACTTGGTGCGTCAGGGCAAGGTGCGTTACATCGGTGTGTCCAACTGGCATGCCTGGCGCCTGGCGACAGCGCAAGGCATTGCGGCTCGCCAGGGGCTCGCGCGCTTCGAAAGCCTCCAGGCCTATTACTCGGTGGTCGGGCGTGACCTGGAACGTGAACTGGTGCCGTTGCTGGAGGCTGAAAAAATGGGCTTGCTGATCTGGAGCCCATTGGCCGGCGGCCTGCTCTCCGGCAAATACAGCCGTGAAAACCAGTCACCCGAAGGTGCGCGTCGTTCCGGGTTCGACTTCCCCATCGTCGACAAGGAGCGCGGCTGGAAGGTCATCGACGTACTGCGCCCCATCGCCGAGGCGCACGGGTGCAGCCCGGCCCGTGTCGCCCTGGCCTGGCTGCTCGCCAAGCCTGCCGTGACCTCGGTGCTGATCGGCGCCAAGCGCCTGGACCAGCTTGCGGACAATATCGCCGCCGTTGACCTGGAGCTCACGCCGCAAGACATGCGCCAGCTCGACGCCGTCAGCCAGCTGCCCGCCGAATACCCAGGCTGGATGGTCGACACCCAGGGCGCCGACCGTTTAGGCGCAGTGGACCTGTGGGACGCCGCGACGGCCCACACCTCCTGAACCTTGCCCGGCAACCGTTGAAAGGACGATAACGATGCAGACTGTACTGATATCCGGCGCCGGTTCAGGCATGGGCTTGCTGACCGCCCAAACGCTGATTCGCCAGGGCTACGCGGTGTTCGCCGGCGTACGTGACCCGAACGGGCGCAACGCCGACCGTCGCGCCGCATTGGAAGGTTATGCCAAGGCCCAGGGCGGCCATGTCCGGGTGGTGGACCTGGACATTCACAGCGAGGCCTCGTGCCAGGCCGCTGTCGGGCGCGTGCTCGCCGAGCACGCAACGCTCGACATCGTGGTTCACAACGCCGCGCACCTGTTTATCGGCGTGTACGAAGCGTTCACCCCCGATCAACTGGCCAGCAGCCTCAACACCAATGTGGTCGGCGCCCATCGCCTGAACCGCGCCGCCCTGCCCCGGATGCGCCAGCAAGGCAGCGGCGTGCTGCTGTATGTGGGCAGCACGATCACCCGCATCGTGACGCCCTTCGTCGGCCCCTACATCACCGGCAAATATGCGTTCGATTCCCTGGCCGAAGTGACGGCCTACGAGGTCAACCGTTTCGGCATCGAAACCGTGATCGTCATGCCCGGCATCTTTCCCGACGGCACGGCTCACTTCCAGTCGGCGGTCTATCCGGCAGACGCGGCGACCGCCAAGGACTACGAGCGCTTCAAGGATGACTACGACCACATTGGCGACGGCCTGCGCGACCTGCTGCGCGGCGCCGATGCGCCGGTCCAGGGCGTGGCGGACGAAATTGCCCGTGTGCTCGCATTACCGAAGGGGCAAAAACCGATGCGCACGGTCGTCGATTACGCCGACTACGGCACCGAGGCCGTGAACGCGGTGACCGAAGCCCAGACCGCGCGGGTCTTCGAGATCATGGGCTACAAGCACCTGCTCAACGTGTCGTAACGCTGGACAGCACCCGGGTGGTGATCGCCGCACGCCACTCGGGGTTCCGCAGGACCAATGGCAACAAACCGCTGTGACCCGCCCCGGGGACGATCACCAGTTCCCGGTCGCGGGCGCACGTCGCGGCCTCGACCAACCGCTCGGGAATTTCCAGCGGAATGACCGCATCCTGTTCTCCGGCGATCACCAGCAACCTGCCGGTGAAACGTCCGAGAATGTCCCACACATCGCTGTCGCTCCAGCTGCGGTGGCGACGAATGATTGCCGAAAATTGCCCACCGAACGGCACTTGGTACGCCTCCGGTGTGTAGATGCCGGGGACGATCAAAATCAATGTTCCAGCATTCAGCGTTTCGCTCAGACGGATGGCGTTGTACGCGCCCATACTGATCCCCACCAGCGCACTGGGCCGCACCTCGCGGTGGCGGATCACCGACAACGCCTGTTGCTCGCGGCGGTAAAGGGACGAATCGGCAAACACACCCCCGGTTTGCCCGTGACCGATGCAATCCAGGGCCGTGGACCCCACCCCTTGCGCGTGCAACATCTGACGCAGCTCGGCGAACACCGAACGGCAACGGGTACCGCCGCCGTGGATGCAAAACAGGTGCGGATCGAGCCGCCCCGTCAGCGTGTCGGCGCGAAGCAGGTGGCCGTCGAAGGGGACGGTGAATTCGGTGGGGGGTTGGAATGGATGCATGGGTGTCAGGGTTCCGGGAAGCGCGCACAAGCACGTTAGCATGAACGCGCGCGCTCTTCCGTGACAAACTCAGTGGAACCACCCGACGTGTTCTGCCCGCCTACACCTTCACCAACGCCAGCGCATCCGCCCCCGCCGCCAGGCGCATCGGTGCGGCCAGGTCATTCGCCGCGCGCCATACCGCCTCAGCGACATCCCGTGCTTCGGTGACCAGCGTGTCCTGCGACCACTCGGCAAAGATGCGCTGGGCCAGGTCGCCGTAGGCCTCGGGAATGCAGCCTTGCATGCGCGGCTGGGCGTTCTTGCCGAAGTCGGTGCCAGGCGCACGACCGGGCAATACCAACCTCACGCGCACATTGAACGCCGCCAGTTCCAGGGCCACCGACTCGGTGAACGCGTTCACCGCCGCCTTGCTCGCGGTGTACACGCTGAGCAGGGGCAGCGACTTGAGCGTCACGCTGGAGGTCACGTTGATGACCACGCCCTTGCGGCGCTCGCGAAACTGCGGCAATACGGCCTGCGTCATGGCCATCGTGCCGAAGGTGTTGGTTTCGAAGAGGCCACGGGCCGCGTCCATGGAAATGCCTTCCAGGGCACCGAGCAAGCCGATCCCGGCATTGTTGACCAGCACATCGATCGGTCCGGCAGCGTTCATCACGGTTTGGATACTCTGCGGATCCGTCACGTCCAGAGGCAACACCCGCAGGCGTTCGGAGAGAGCAAACAACCCTGCGTTCGGGGTGCGCATGGTGGCGATGACATTCCAGTCGCGCTCGAGAAAATACCGCGCCGTCTCCAGACCAAAACCCGAAGAGCAGCCAGTGATCAGTACAGTGTTCATGGGGCGTTTGCCTCGATGATTGACAGGAACACCACGATAGGCTGTCGTAGCCGGACTGAATATCATCGCCAGTCCGTCAATTATGCGCAGGAGTCCGACATGCTCGATCCGCTCGCCGAAGTGGTCACGCTGCTGCAACCCCGTGCCTCGCTGGCCAAAGTGGTCAGTGGTGCCGGGGCCTGGCGGGTCAGTCGCTCGGTGCAGGGCCAGCCGTTTTATTACGCGATTCTCGACGGCGCGTGTCGGCTTTCCATCGCCGGGCAGCCGCCTGTCGGTTTGCAGGCCGGCGACTTCGTGCTGATCCCGGCGGCCTATGACTTTGCAATGATGAGCGTCCAGCCCCTGCCCGCCGAAGCCCCGGACACCGTGCCGGTCGAAGTGCGCCCGCGGGACATTCGCATCGGTCCGCAGGACGCCGCCGTCGATGTGCATCTGCTGATCGGCCATTGCACCTTCGGCTCCCCGGATGCGGCACTGTTGGTCTCGCTGCTGCCCCGGTTGATCCATGTGCGCGGCGAGCGCCGCCTGGCGATGCTGGTGGATTTGCTCACCGAAGAGGCACGCGGCAAACGCCCGGCGCGGGACGTGATCCTGGCGCACCTGCTGGAAGTGATGTTCATCGAAGCCCTGCGCGCGACCCCGACCGCCGGCGCCCCACCCGGCCTGCTGCGCGGGCTCGGCGACGAACGCCTGGCCGTCGCGCTGCGCTGCATGCACGAGCGACCAAACCAGGCCTGGACCGTGGCCCACCTGGCCAAAGAGGCCGCCCTCTCGCGCTCGACCTTCTTCGAGCGCTTCAGGCAAGCCCTCGGCATGGCGCCCATGGAGTACTTGCTGGCGTGGCGAATGGCCCAGGCAAAAAAACTGCTGCGCGAAGGCACCGAGTCCCTCACCGATATTGCCCAACGGATCGGCTACAGCTCAGTAAGTGCCTTCAGCGTGGCCTTTACGCGCTACACCGGACTGGCGCCTGGGCGCTATTCCCGGCAAGCCGCTTTGGCGTGAATGCCTGCTTGACTTTGGTAATGCTTGCTCATACTTTTGTGCCACGGCAGCCAACCATCAAGTAAATGAGCGCTTGCATCCGGCCTGAGTCCAACCAGCATGTTCGTCGATGCTGACTTCGTAATTGCTCATCTTTCGAGTCAGCATGGAGATGAATATGTTTAACCAAACGATCGTCGCTGAAATTCCCTTCGATACCGCTGTGCAGTCCGCACGCAAAGACCACTCGGTCAACCTGAACCACCTCAAAGAGTCACTGGCCTACGGGCTGAACTTCAACACCTGTGCAGCTCACAAGGCCCATTTCGATCGCCTGGCAGAAGCTGTATCGGGTGCTGGCAAAATCGCCAAGTTCTCCACGTCGCGCACAAAGCAGCGGTTAGCCGAGTTCGAATACCCCGAGGCCACTTGTGACCTGATTGCCAAGGCGGCAGCAAACGCCTATGACGCGGCGCTTGCCGAGCAATTCTACTTTGTGCCTTTCCGCCCCGACCCCGGTCCGTACCACCCGAATCGCATGGACGCGTTTGACCGTACCCGGGTCTGGCTGCATGGCGGCAGTCGCGACGAGATTCGCAACCAGGACGCCCTGGCGGCGCTTTCGGATGAGTCGATTTCCGCAGAGGCATTGGAATGGCTGTCGGTCAAAGTGCAAACCTTTGCCTTCCCGACCATTCTGGACAGAAGAAACTACCAGGGTGGTTTCATCATCCGGCTGAAGGACTTGAACCTCCAAAACTACCCGCTGCCCGGCTGGATCAAATTGAGCCGCGATGAAATCCTGGAGTACGGTTCAAGTGCAGACACCTTTCTTAATGCGCCCCTGAAATAAGCGACTGTACAGACTCGGCCCGGCAACGCATCGACGTGTGCCGGGCCGAGTCTGTTCAGCTGTCGGGTGCTAAAGCTTGAGCCCCAGTTTCTCCATCGCCTCGTGGGCCTCGATGGTCATGCCGGACACTTCGGCCACTCAGGGGCTTCTATAGCCGATATGTGCTCAGCACTATTGCTGAGGGCCTGCGATTTCCGTTGAGAAAAAGCGACCGTTGCCAATGAAGTTGCAGAGATGTTACGAATAATGTCAATGCCTATTTCCAACCGGCGCTGAATCGACCCATCGCTGTCACGCAGGGAGCCGCACGTGGAGAACCCGCTTTACACCTTCACCACCCAGCCTTATCCGCCCCGACAACGCTTTGAAGTGTGGCGCGAAGAAGTCAACGCCATCTTCGACATCACGATCAGCGAGCTGGAGTCCACGGCCTTCAACTACCGCCTTGCCACCGGCTACCTGGGTGCGCTGTTGATGGGCTGCGGGGCCTGGGACGGCGCCGGCGAGCCGGTGCCGTACCGGGTCAAGCGTGCGACCCAGATGATCCGCCGCGACAGCCTGGACCATTACTACCTGTGCCTGGGCCTGTCCCATACCATCAACGGCACCGCCGGGCGCACGACGCTGGCGGCGGGCAATTCGCAGATTTACCTGCTGGACCTCGCCCGTGAACTGGACTGCCTGATCACCGCCGGCGACACGATCATCCTGACCATCCCCCGCGACCTGCTCAGCCCCAGCCTGGGTCACAAGGACCTGCACGGCCAAGTGCTGCAAGGCGGCTTGAGCGAATTGCTGGCCGATCACATGCGCGCCCTGCAATACCGTTTGCCCAGGCTGAGCGCCGAGGAAATCCCCCATGCCCAGCAGGCCACGCTGGCCATGGTCTCGGCGGCCCTTGCGCCCTCGGTGGCCAACCTGCACAACGCCGCCGACGAGATCGACTTCACCCTGTTCAACCGCGCCCGCCACTTGATCGAACAGCATCTGCGCAATCCGGATTTGTCACCCACGTTCCTGTGCAAACACCTGGGCATTTCGCGGGCGCAACTGTATCGGGTGTTCAGCCAGGAAACCGGCGTATCCGCCTACATCCAGCAGCGCCGCCTGAACCGGGCGCGGTTGATGATTCAGGGGGATTCCGGGGTGCGGCATCGGGTGTCCGGGCTGGCCTTTCAGTTCGGATTCAAGAGCGATGCGCACTTCAGCCGCGCCTTCAAACAGGCCTTCGGCTACTCGCCTCGGGAAGCCCGGGAAGCCTTGGTGGTGGCCCCCTCCCACGCGCAGGCAGGTCGGCATACCGGGTTTTCACTGCGCAACATTCTGGAGCAGATGCAGCCCGCCTGAGACACCCAGGCAAGTCATTGAGACGCTGGGACAGGAAGATTTTTTCCGCGTTTTTTTCGCCGTTTTATGATTGGCCCCTGTTATCCAGCCCTGAATAAACGGAGAAAATCATGGCCAGGCGCGCACTCAATCGCAACGTCATCGGACCCCTTGTGGCTGCCATCCTGCTGTCGGGATGTGCCAACGGCGTCAATGGCGTCAACGGGCTCAGCAGCCTCAACAACCTGTCACTGCCCGGGATCCAGGGCAAGGCCGGGCCGGACATTTCACTGTTCGACACCACTTACGTGCGCACCCATATCATTTCCGGCAAGACCACCGCCGAGCAACTCAAGGCGCTTTACGGCGAGCCCCAAGACCAGTCGATTTCGGCGGACGGCACCGAGACCTGGAACTACTCCCCCTCCACCACCCAGAACGCGTCGATGCGCCATTTGCTCGGGCTGGTGTCCAACCATATTCCCGGCAACACCTACGACAACGCCCTGGATACACGGCGCACCGCCATCGACAACATCGCCCCCGAGCAAAAGAACCGCCGCCTGAATATCCACCTCAACAAGGGCGTGGTCAGGGACTACACCATCATGTAAGCCACCGCCCGGCGGGCAAGCCGGGCGCACCTTCTGCTTCGTCTAGACTCCACACACCCATCGCCCGTGGAGCACGAAAATGACCGACAAAACCACCCTGTGCCTCTGGTACAACGGCACCGCCCTGGAGGCGGCGACCTTCTACGCCATGACCTTCCCTGACAGCGCCGTAAAGGCCGTGCACCTGGCTCCCGGCGACTATCCCTCGGGCAAACTCGGCGACGTGCTCACCGTGGAATTCAGCGTAATGGGCATTCCCTGCCTGGGGCTGAACGGCGGCCCGGCGTTCCCCCACACCGAAGCGTTTTCCTTCCAGGTGGCCACCGAGGATCAGGCCGAGACCGACCGTCTGTGGAACGCCATCGTCAGCAATGGCGGCCAGGCCAGTGCCTGCGGCTGGTGCAAGGACAAGTGGGGGCTGTCATGGCAGATCACCCCGCGCGTGCTCACCGAAGCTGTGACCCATCCCGACCCGGCCATCGCCAAACGCGCCTTCGACGCCATGATGACCATGGGCAAAATCGATATCGCGGCCATCGAAGCGGCGGTCAAGGGCTGACAATCACCCGCCGGGGCATTCAATCCGAATGCCCCCTGACGATTTCATTCAGTTACCCTTAAAGATTCACACCCTGCTGCCGTCACCCTTACATCCCTGAATGGACTCAACGAGGCCCCTGTGCGTTTTATTTCTTCCCTGTTGCTCATCGGTGGCATCGCCACCCTGGCCGGCTGCGCCACCCAGAAATCCAGTGTCGATCGCATGCTCGCCGGCACCCTTTCCCAACCCCTGGTCGAGAACAGCATCGTGCGCGAAGGCGACGCGCTGAGTTTCGAATTGCTGATGCCGGAGTCCACCGCCGGTGTGCGCCGCACCATGCAGTTCGAAGCCGCCTGCTCATCACCGTCGCTGCATTTGCTCTACCTGGATGGCGCCCAGCGCGTATACCCGCTGAGTGCCGGACGCTACAGCGCACCGCGCAAACTGTCCGATGAATTACGCGCGACCCTGGCCGCCAACCAGACCTTCGTCCGCGCCTGTGCCGACACGCCGAAACCCGACTGGCGTCTGGTCCAGACCAACGAGCGTGACAACTGGGTACTGATCGACGCCAACAGCGTCAAGACCGTGAATGGCGAAACCCGTTTCTGGGCGGCCTTCGATAACCCGTCGGTGCTAAACGACCTGCCGTACAACGCCCCCTACGCGCAAAAACGCGAGTACTTCGCCGTGGCTTGCAACGGCGGTACCTACAAGGCCCTGGCCGGTTATGACATGGATGCGGCCAACCGCGTGAGCGACGGTCGCGTCGACAGCTTCCCGACCCCGCAGCCGGTGGCCGGCGCCAATGCCGACTATACGCTGCTGTTCAACAGCGTCTGCGCCACGCCTGACAAGATCGCCGCGCTGCCGGCCTTCAAGCCGCGCCTGAAGGCCCCCGTGTCCATCGCATTGAACTCGGTGCAGCCGCAGATACTGGCGGCCATTCAGCAACTGAACCTGGACAAGCCGACCCGCACGTTCAAATACGTGCGCACCAGCGGCACCTCGACCTACAAGGGCAAGACCAGCGATTCGAGCAACGAATACTTCATCACCCAGGATGCCCCAAGCGGTCAACTGAACGTGGCCAACCGTGGCCAGGGCTATGAGTCGCAGTCGATCAGCTGGCGCAACCTGGTGCAGTTGGTATCGAAATCCGCCTTTGGTGCCGGTGGCATGGCCGAAAGCTCGACGCTCACCCAATTGAGCTTCAGCGGCAACTGGAAGGCCCTGCCGGTGGGTGACACCGTGGTCTACTCGAGCACCCGTTCGACCCTCAACAGCATCGTCGGCAGCTACGGCAAACCGCAGACCACCCGCTGCGTCGTCGAGCGCGAACTGCAGGCCAGCGAGCTCAACCCGCAATTGCTGGGCAGCGCCAAGGCCTTGTCGTGCACCTATGACAACGACGAGTACAAGCGCGTCAGCCACCTGTACTACCTGACTGACTACGCGTACTTCTACGAGTCGAGCACGGACAAGAACGAGTTCTTCTACTCCACCACCCGCATCGATCGCTTCGAGTAACGGCCCATGATCGACGGCGTACACCTGGAAGCGCGGACCCTGCCGGTCCCGTCCTCGATCAGCCCCCAGGCCCAGGCGCTGCTCAAGCGCCTGGTCGGCGCCGACGGCGTGCCCTTGAACGCGATGCAGCCCCTGCCCGCGCCCGAGGACCACGACGGCTGGCGCCGCCTGCAAGCCCTTGTCGCCCAGCATTACGCAGCCGCCAGCGCCGCCCAGGCGGCCACGCTGCGCGCGACGCTGGCGACCATCGTGGTGGAGAACGCCACCGTGCACGTGGCCACCCCCGCTGAAACCGTGGGCGACAACCTGGCCTACATCGACCTGCACGGTGGTGCGCTGGTGTTCGGCGGCGGTGACAACTGCCGCATCGCCGCCGGCAAGCAAGCCGACCTGCATGGCCTGCGTTGCTACGGCGTGGACTATCGCATGCCGCCGGAACACCCTTACCCGGCGGCGCTGGACGACTGCATGGCCACCTACCGGCATGTGCTCGCACATCACCGCCCGCAGCAGATCGTGATTGGTGGCCGCTCGGCCGGTGGCAATCTGGCGGTGGCCATGGTGCTGCGTGCCCGTGATGAAGGCTTGCCGCTGCCGGCGGCGCTGGTGCTGTTGTCGCCGGAAGTGGACCTGACCGAATCGGGCGACAGTTTCCACGTCAACCGTACGGTCGATGTGATGCTGCCCAACCCGCTGATGGCAGCCAACCTGCTGTATGCCAATGGTGCCGACCTGACCCACCCGTACCTGTCGCCGCTGTTCGGTGATTTCACCCAGGGCTTTGTGCCGACTTTCCTGCAAAGCGGCACGCGAGACCTGTTCCTGTCCAACACCGTGCGCCTGCACCGGGCCTTGCGCCAGGCACGGGTGCCGGCGCTGCTGCACATCTTCGAAGCGATGCCCCATGGCGGTTTCATGGGCGCGCCGGAAGACGCGGAGCTGGAAGCCGAGGTGGTGAGTTTTGTACGGGAACACCTGCTGGCGGGTTGACACATCCGCTGACAATCCATAAAGATGCAGGTCTTCTTCAGGGTGTGTCAGCTCATGTCTGCAACGTCATTCGCTAACCTTCGCGCCATTGGCTTGATTGCCAAGGCGCAAGGCTGCGTGGCGCGCACCCTCAAATCGAAGAAACAGTCGCTCATGTGACCGGGGCGCGCTGTCCCGTCAGATGAGCTGACAGGACATTGAGCGCGACGGACCTCTCCCCCTTTGCACAATTCCCTCTGCCCTTCTGACGGTGACTTGATCGGTCTACCTTCAGGAGAAAGCGCATGTCATCGTTTCAAGGTATCTGGGTTCCCGTGGTCACACCGTTTCACGACGGCGCCATCGACTTCATCGGCCTGCACCGGCTGGTCAGCCATCTGCTGGAAAAACACGTCGCGGGCATCATGGTGTGCACCACCACCGGCGAAGCCGCGTCGCTCAACCGCCAGGAGCAACTGGCCGTGCTTGATGCGGTGTTGCAATGGGTGCCCGCCCACCGCGTGGTGATGGGGCTGGCCGGCAACAACCAGCTCGAACTGCTGCAGTTCCAGAGCGAAGTCCTCAAACGCCCGGTGGCCGGCCTGCTGGTGCCCGCGCCGAGCTACATTCGCCCCTCCCAGGCCGGCCTTGAAGCGTTCTTCCGCGCGGTGGCCGACGCCTCCAGCGTGCCGATCATTCTCTACGACATTCCCTACCGCACCGGTGCGACCTTCGAACAGGCCACCTTGCTGAACATCGTCGCCCACGAACGTATCGTTGCGATCAAGGACTGCGGTGGCAACCTGAATAACACCCTCGCGCTGCTGGCCAGCGGCCAGGTTCAGGTGCTGTGCGGCGAAGATATACAGATCTTCAACGCCCTGTGTCTGGGCGCCAGCGGTGCCATCGCGGCATCGGCCCATGTGCACACCGAACGGTTCGTGACGCTGTGGCAACAGGTGCGCGACAACCAGCTCGCCGAGGCGCGGGCGACGTTTTTTGATTTGTTGCCGTTGATCCACGCGATGTTCATCGAGCCCAACCCCGCGCCGGTCAAAGCGGCGCTGGCCCAGCAAGGCTTGATCGGCAGCGCGTTGCGCGCACCGATGCAGCCGGCCAGCGCAACCCTGCGGGCGCACTTGCAGGCGGTGTCAAACCCCGGCCACTGATCGGGCCAGGTGCAACCGGTGCAGGGTGATCTGGCGCACGGCCTGTTTGCTGAGTTCGATATGGCGCTTGAGCAGGGGCTGCGCCAGGTCATTGCGCTGTTGCAGGATTGCCGTGAGGATCTGCCCGTGCTCGTCGTAGGTGGCAGCGATGCGCTCGGGCCGAGTGAAGTCGAGGCTGCGAATGATGCGGATTTTCTCGGTGATCTCGTGATGCATGCGCGCCATTTCACGGTTGCCGGTGGCTTCCACCAGGGCGCAGTGAAAGCGCTCGTCCAGTGCCGACACCGCCTGGGTATCGCTCAGGCGCTCGCCCGTCTCCACCAGCCAGATTGCCTTCAGTTCCTCCAGCAACGAAGGGTCCACCGCCCCGCCTTCGCACAAGCAGCTGACGGCGGCCAGTTCGAGCACGATGCGCACGTCATACAGCTCCTCGAAATAGTCGAAGTCGAAGGGTTTGACCTGCCAGCCACTGCGGAAATGCACCTCCAGGTAGCCTTCCCGCTCCAGTCGGTACAACGCCTGACGCACGGGCGTGCGACTGGCGTTCACTTGTGCGGCCACATCACCTTCGCTGAAACGGTCACCGGGCAGCAGGCGAAACTCGAAGATATCCGCCTTGAGTTGCGCGTAGATCCGCTCCGCCAAGCTATCGGGGCGCTCCCGCTGTTTGCGTGTAGACACCAGTTGCATGCTCAACTCCGGCTCGCGATATAGGCGCGCCAGCCGCCGAACTCGGTGATATCCAAGGCATCGGCCAGGGCCCAGGGCTCACAGATGAAACCTTTGACGCTGCGCCCGTCCGCCAGCGTGAGCGTACCGATGCCCAATGGTGCGGGAATTTCGGCGACGAACTCACCGAGGCGGGCGATGGGCATGTCCCATAGCTCGACGATGATCGAGCCGCCGCTTTCCGCCCGGGCCAGCCCCGGTTTGGGCGGCACCGTGCCCGGCAAGGCGTACAGGCGATAGGTGTCGGCGGTGCGGGTTTGTTCCACCCATACCGCGTTGCGTTGGGTCAGCTGGAAGTTCAGCGGCATGCCGGTAAGGTGCGCGCCCACCACAGCCACGCGCACGCTGCCGCTGGCTTGCGGGGCAGCCTGCGGCGCCGGCAATGCTCGTCCGGTGGCGCCCAAGGGCAGGTCGAGGCCGGCTTGCCAGCGCTTGCCCAAGTGGGCCAGGGCCGTGTCGTGCCAGGCCGGCGCGAGCAAGGTGATGCCGCTGGGCAAGCCATCAGCGCGCAGCCCGGCGGGTAGCGCCAGGGCCGAAAGGTCCGCCAGGTTGGTGAAGTTGGTGTAGTAACCGAACTGCGAGTTGTAGCGCACCGGTTCCTGCGCCATCTCTGCCTGGCTGCGAATCGTCGGCGAGGTGGGTACCAGCAACGCGTCGAAACCGTTCAGCGTGTCGTTGATCTGTCGACTCAACTCGGCCCGCAGGTACTCGGCCTTGTAGGCATCGCAGGCACTGTACTGGCGGCCGCTGTCAACGATGCCGCGCACCACCTTGTTGATCGCCCCGGGCTGGTGTTCCAGCATGTGTTCCAGTGCCACGGTGCGTTCGGCCACCCAAGGCCCGAAGTACAACTGGTCGGCCAGTGCCTTGAACGGGCTGAAATCCACCGGAGTGATCTGCGCGCCCAACGCCTTGAAGCGCTCGACCGCCTGTTCGAACACCGCCTGGGTCTGCGTGTCGCCAAAGAACTCCAGCACCGACGGGATCGCCAGCGTAAAGGCGGCACCCACCGCCACCGGCGCGGTGTAGGGGTTGGCACGCGAATAGGCATCCGTGGCGTCGTAGCCCTCCACCACCTGCGCCACGGTCGCGGCATCGTCCACCGTGAGGGCAAAAATCGACACACAATCCACCGTGCGACACGCCGGCACCAGGCCGGTGTTGGAGAAACGCCCCTTGGTCGGCTTCAGGCCCACGATATTGTTGAACCCGGCCGGCACCCGTCCAGAGCCTGCGGTGTCGGTGCCCAGGGCAAACGCCACCAGCCCGCGCGCCACCACCGAGGCCGAGCCGGAACTGGAACCGCCACTGACGTAATCCGCGTCGAAGCTGTTGCCCACCGCACCGTAGGGCGAGCGTGTGCCCACCAGACCCGTGGCGAACTGGTCGAGGTTGGTCTTGCCCATCAGAATGGCCCCCGCGTCGCACAGCTTGGCCAACACGGTGGCATCCGACGCGGGCACGTAGGCAAATTCGGGACAAGCTGCCGTGGTTTCCCAACCGGCGGCATCGATATTGTCCTTGATGGCAAAGGGCACGCCATACAGCGGCAGCCGGGTGAAATCGCCGCCCACCGCCGCCAGTCGTTCGGCCAGGCGTGTCAGTTGTTCAGCCAACTGCCTGGGCTGCGCGCGGCTGATCCAGGCGCTGTCGTCGGCGGGATAGCCCACGGCCAAAGTCAACAGACTATCGGGTGTGAGCGTGCCGCTGCGGTACGCCGCCTGCCACTCACCCAGGGTCCAGCCGATTGTGTTGTGCATCGTGAAATCCTGTCTTGTATCCAAGTTTGAATAACCATTAGCAAACCACGGGCCAACCTCCAGAACCCCCGACTCAGAGCGGTTGTGCCCCCCTTTCTGGCGACAGCCTGCGCGCTGATGGCGCACCGCGACGGCCCCATGCGCCAAAAAAAGACATTCATCGGACCCACCGGTTGCGAGGTGCGCGATACCGGCCTATGTTCCAAGCCATGCTGTGAAATTCGCTGCCCCGCCCTGTGCCCATTCCGTAACCAGGTGACGACATGCCCACGCTTTCCCGCCCCGCCGTACTCGAACTGATCGGCAATACGCCGCTGGTTCGTGTCAGCCGTTTCGATACCGGCCCCTGCACCTTGTTTCTCAAGCTTGAATCCCAGAACCCCGGCGGCTCCATCAAGGACCGCATCGGCCTGGCCATGATCGATGCCGCCGAACGGGATGGCCGCCTGCGTCCCGGCGGCACCATTATCGAAGCCACCGCCGGCAACACCGGCCTGGGCCTGGCGCTGGTCGGCCGGGCCAAGGGCTACCGCGTGGTGCTGGTGGTGCCCGACAAGATGTCCACGGAAAAAGTGTTGCACCTGAAGGCCATGGGCGCCGAGGTGCATATCACCCGCTCCGACGTGGGCAAGGGCCACCCCGAGTATTACCAGGACGTGGCCGCGCGCCTGGCCAAGGACATTCCCGGTTCATTCTTCGCCGACCAGTTCAACAATCCGGCCAACCCGTTGGCCCACGAAACCAGCACCGCTCCGGAAATCTGGGCGCAGACACAGCATGATGTGGACGCCATCGTGGTGGGCGTCGGCTCTGCCGGCACCCTCACCGGCCTCACCCGCTTCTTCAAGCGCGTACAGCCTGAGTTGGAGATGGTCCTGGCCGATCCGGTCGGTTCGGTGATGGCCGAATACAGCCGCAGCGGCCAGCTGGAAACCCCCGGCTCCTGGGCGGTGGAAGGCATCGGCGAAGACTTCATCCCCTCCATTGCCGACCTTTCCAGCGTGCGCCATGCCTACTCCATCAGCGATGAAGAAAGCTTCGACCACGCCCGCCAATTGCTGCGCGCCGAAGGCATCCTGGGCGGCTCGTCCACCGGCACCCTGCTCGCCGCCGCGCTGCGTTACTGCCGCGAACAGACCGAGCCCAAGCGTGTGGTCACGTTCGTGTGCGACACCGGTACGCGCTACCTGTCCAAGGTCTACAACGACCAATGGATGAAAGAAGCCGGGCTGTTGCAGTACAAGCACTACGGCGACCTGCGCGACGTGATCGCGCGGCGCTTCGAAGATGGCCGCGTGATCAGCGTGAGCCCCGACGATACGTTGCTCACCGCCTTCCAGCGCATGCGCCTGGCCGATGTGTCGCAATTACCAGTGCTGGTGGACGGCAAGGAGCTGGTCGGGGTGATCGATGAATCCGACATCCTCCTCGGCCTGCACCACGATGCGGCGGACTTCGCCATGATTGTCGCCAGTGCCATGACCGACACCCTGCACACCCTGGCCCCCGGCGCCAGCCTGGCTGAACTCCAGGCAGAACTGGATCGCGGCCTGGTCGCCATCATTGCCGACGCGTCGGGCTTCCATGGCCTGATCACCCGCGTCGACCTGCTCAACCACCTACGGAGATCCCTTGCATGAGTCAGTCCGATAACAGCGCGTTTGCCACCCGTGTGATCCATGCCGGGCAATCCCCCGACCCGACCACGGGCGCGCTGATGCCGCCGATCTACGCCAACTCCACCTACCTGCAAGACAGCCCCGGCGTGCACAAGGGCTTTGACTACGGCCGCTCCCACAACCCGACGCGTTTCGCCCTGGAACGCTGCGTGGCCGACCTGGAAGGCGGCAGCCAGGCGTTCGCCTTTGCGTCCGGGCTGGCGGCGATTTCCACGGTGTTGGAGCTGCTGGACGCGGGCGCCCATATCGTGTCCGGCAATGACCTGTATGGCGGCACCTTCCGCCTGTTCGACAAGGTGCGGCAGCGCAGCGCCGGGCACCGCTTCAGCTTCGTCGACCTGAGCGACCTGCAAGCCTTTGAAGCGTCGCTGCAAGACGACACGCGCATGGTCTGGGTCGAGACCCCCAGCAACCCGCTGCTGAGCCTCACCGACCTCGGCGCCATCGCCCGCATCTGCCGTGATCGCGGCATCATTTGCGTGGCCGACAACACTTTCGCCAGCCCGTGGATCCAGCGCCCCTTGGAACTGGGTTTTGATGTGGTGGTGCATTCGACCACCAAATACCTTAACGGCCACTCCGATGTGATCGGCGGTATCGCCATCGTCGGCCACAACCCGGAACTGGCGGAACGCCTGGGGTTTCTGCAGAACTCGGTGGGCGCCATCGCCGGGCCGTTCGACGCCTTCCTGACGTTGCGCGGGGTAAAAACCCTGGCCCTGCGCATGGAGCGTCATTGCAGCAACGCCCTGGACCTGGCCACCTGGCTGGAGAAACAACCGCAAGTGTCGCGCGTCTACTATCCGGGCCTGGCTTCGCACCCGCAGCATGAACTGGCGCGTCGGCAGATGCGTGGGTTTGGCGGGATGATTTCGGTCGACCTCAACAGCGACCTTGCCGGCGCCACGCGCTTCCTGGAAAACGTGAAGATCTTCGCCCTGGCCGAAAGCCTGGGGGGCGTCGAAAGCCTGATCGAACACCCGGCCATCATGACCCACGCCAGCATCCCGCCGGCCACGCGGGCGCAATTGGGCATCGGCGACGGGCTGGTACGGCTGTCGGTGGGGGTTGAAGACGTGGAAGATTTACGCGCGGATTTGGCCCAGGCGTTGGCACGGATCTAGCGGCTGTCTCTCTGGAGAAACACAGTGGTGACCGATCGTTCCCACGCTCTGCGTGGGAAAGCATCCTGTGACGCTCCGCGTCACGAATTCAAAGGCGGACGCGGAGCGTCTAGGGCGGCATTCCCACGCGGAGCGTGGGAACAATCATCAAAACCTGCCACTGCGTTCTCGCTGGAGTCAGGCTGGAGTTATGTTGGCGCGAGCCGCATGCAGTTTCTTGTAGCTCTCGATCAGGCGCTGATGGCGATCCAGGCCTTCCAGTTTCAGGCTGGTCGGGGTCAGGCCGTAGAAACGCACGCTGCCGTCAACCGAGCCGATCACGGCGTCCATCCGCTCATTGCCGAACATCCGGCGGAAGTTGGCTTCGTAATCCGCCAGTTCCAGGTCGTCGTCCAACTCCATCTCCAACACCGCGTTCAGCGCCTGGTAGAACAGCCCGCGCTCAACGGTGTTGTCGTTGTACTGCAAGAACATCTCCACGCATTCCTTGGCTTCTTCATATTGTTGCAAAGCCAGAAAGATCAGCAGTTTCAGCTCCAGAATGGTCAACTGACCCCACACGGTGTTGTCGTCAAACTCGATGCCGATCAACGTAGTGATGTCGGTGTAGTCGTCCAGCTCGCTTTCGATCAGGCGCTCGAGCAAGGCTTGCAGGGCCTGTTCATCGAGCGCGTGCAGGTTGAGGATATCGGCGCGGAAGAACAGCGCTTTGTTGGTGTTGTCCCAGATCAGGTCATCCACCGGGTAGATTTCCGAGTAGTCCGGCACCAGGATGCGGCAAGCGGTTGCGCCGAGATGCTCGTACACCGCCATGTAGGACTCCTTGCCCATGCCTTCGAGAATGCCGAACAGCGTCGCGGCCTCTTCGGCATTGGAGTCTTCACCCTGCCCCGAGAAATCCCACTCCACGAACTCATAGTCCGACTGGGCGCTGAAGAAGCGCCACGACACCACGCCGCTGGAGTCGATGAAGTGCTCGACGAAGTTGTTCGGCTCGGTCACCGCCTGGGCTTCGAACGTCGGCTGCGGCAAGTCGTTGAGCCCTTCGAAGCTGCGACCTTGCAGCAGTTCGGTGAGGCTGCGCTCCAGCGCCACTTCGAAGCTCGGGTGGGCACCGAACGAGGCAAACACCCCGCCGGTGCGCGGGTTCATCAAGGTCACGCACATCACCGGGAATTCGCCGCCCAGGGAGGCGTCCTTGACCAGTACCGGGAAACCCTGGGCTTCCAGGCCCTCGATACCGGCGACGATGCCCGGGTACTTGGCCAGTACCTCGGCCGGCACGTCCGGCAACGCGAATTCGCCTTCGATGATTTCACGCTTGACCGCCCGCTCGAAAATCTCCGACAGGCACTGCACCTGGGCTTCGGCCAGGGTGTTGCCGGCACTCATGCCGTTGCTGAGGTAGAGGTTTTCGATCAGGTTCGACGGGAAATACACCACCTCACCGTCCGACTGGCGCACGAACGGCAGCGAAACGATGCCGCGCGCTTCATTGCCCGAGTTGGTGTCGTACAGGTGCGAACCGCGCAATTCGCCTTCGCGGTCGTAGACCTTGCGGCAGTAGGCATCGAGAATTTCAGCGGGCAGCTCGTCGTTGGGGCCCGGCTGGAACCAGCGCTCGTCCGGGTAATGCACGAACGGCGCATTGGCCAGTTCCTCGCCCCAGAATTGATCGTTGTAGAAGAAGTTGCAGTTGAGGCGCTCGATGAACTCGCCCAAGGCCGAGGCCAGTGCTCCTTCCTTGGTCGCGCCCTTGCCGTTGGTGAAACACATCGGCGACTGCGCATCGCGGATATGCAGCGACCAGACGTTGGGCACGATGTTGCGCCACGAGGCGATTTCGATCTTCATGCCCAGCCCGGCGAGGATGCCCGACATATTGGCGATGGTCTGCTCCAGCGGCAGGTCCTTGCCGGCGATGTAGGTACCGCCCTCGCAAGTGCTGCTCGGCATCAGCAACGCCTGGGCGTCGGCGTCGAGGTTTTCCACCTCTTCGATCACGAATTCAGGACCGGCCTGCACCACTTTCTTCACGGTGCAACGGTCGATGGAGCGCAGGATGCCTTGACGGTCCTTATCGGAAATGTCCGCCGGCAACTCCACCTGGATCTTGAAAATCTGGTTGTAACGGTTCTCCGGGTCGACGATGTTGTTCTGCGACAACCGGATATTGTCCGTGGGAATGTTGCGGGTCTGGCAGTACAACTTCACGAAATACGCCGCGCACAATGCCGACGACGCCAGGAAATAGTCGAACGGCCCCGGCGCCGAGCCATCGCCCTTGTAGCGGATAGGCTGGTCGGCAATCACCGTGAAGTCGTCGAACTTGGCTTCAAGTCGCAGGTTATCGAGAAAGTTGACCTTGATTTCCATGGGGTACACCAGAATAACGGGCTAAACGAAATGGCCGCCATTATGAAGATTTTCGCCGGGAAGTCTCAGGGTTTTGCGACCGGGCTGCCGATCGGTGCTAAGTTTCACCTACCTTTCCTTGCAGACAACGCCCCATGTCCATCACCGACAACCTCCTCGCCTTCACCTTCGCCGCCACCCTGCTCACCCTCACTCCCGGGCTGGATACCGCGCTGGTCCTGCGGACCGCCACTGTGGAGGGCAAGCGCCAGGCGTTGCAGGCCACCTTGGGGATCAACGCGGGTTGCCTGGTCTGGGGTGCGGCGGTGGCCTTTGGCCTGGGCGCGTTGCTTGCGGTGTCGGAGCTGGCCTACAACCTCTTGAAGTACTGCGGCGCGGCCTATCTGGCCTGGCTCGGCCTGAACATGCTGCTGCGTCCGCGCCGTTCGTTGTCACCGTTGCAAGCGGATGAAAAACCCAGCGGCAACTGGTTCCTCAAGGGCATGCTCGGCAACGTGCTCAACCCCAAGGTGGGGATTTTCTACGTGTCGTTCCTGCCGCAGTTCATTCCCCAGGGGTATTCGCTGATCGCCTGGACCTTCGGCCTGGTGAGCATTCACGTGGTGCTTGGCCTGGTGTGGTCGCTGGCGCTGATCGGCGCGACCCAGCCATTGTCCGGGTTCCTGCGCCAGGAGAAGGTCATCCAGTGGATGGACCGCACCACCGGCCTGATCTTCGTGCTGTTCGCCGCACGACTGGCCCTGAGCAAACGCTAGGCGCTCTGCAACCGGGGCGCCCGGGTCAGCAGTACCCAGGCCACCCCCACCGACAGCAACACTGCCACCGCACCCGCCAGGTAGACCGACTCCACCCCCGCCGCGCCGGCCAAGGCACCGGCCAGCGGGCTGCTGATGCCCAGCGCGATATCGAGGAACGCCACATAGGCGCCCATCGCCAACCCACGGGTTTGCGGCGGCGCGCGTTTGATCGCCTCCACGCCAAAACCGGGAAACGCCAGCGAATAGCCGAAGCCGGTCAAGGCCGCGCCCACGTACGCCATCAATGGCGAACCCGCGCCCCAGATCAATAACTGCCCCGCCGCCTCGATCAGCACACAGACCAGCGCGACAATCGCCCCGCCCATTTTGTCCGGCAGATGCCCAAAGAAAATCCGCGCCCCGATAAACGCCAGGCCAAAGGCCGTGAAGGCAAACGATGCGTTGTCCCAGTCCTTGGCCGCGAACAACAACGCCATGAACGCTGTGATCACCCCAAAGCCAATGCTGGAAAACGCCAGCCCCAGGCCCGGCAACCAGACCGCGCCGAGCACCCGATAGAACGACATGCGCCGCTGACTGGTCGGCGCAACACCCTTGGCACCGGCTACGATCGCCAGGGCCAACAGTGGAATGCCCAAGGTACCGAGTGCGATCCCGCTGAAGCCCCACTCCCGATTGAACAGCACACCCAAGGGCGCGCCCAGGGCGAATGCGGCGTAGATCGCGATGCCGATCCAGGCCATCACCTTACCGGCGTTCTGCGGTCCCACCAGACCCATGCCCCAACCCATGGAGCCGGTGATGATCAGGCTTTCACCCAGCGCCAGCACCACGCGCCCGGCGAGCAGGATCCACACCGACAGCACCGGCGAGCTGACGAACGCCAGCGATGCCAAGTACAGAAAGCCCGAGCTGGCCGCCACCAGCAGGCCGATCAACATGGCGCGCTTGGGCCCGCGCATGTCGGCAAAATTGCCCGCCCAACCCCGCGACAGCAGTGCCGCCGCGAACTGTGCGCCCACCACCACACCCACCACCAGCGGGCTCATGCCCAGGGTCTGGTGCAGGTGCAACGGCAGCACCGGCAATTGCATGCCCATGATCAAAAAGCCGACGAATACCGCCAGGGTGATCGGCAGCAACGTCAGCAACACGCTGCTGACCGAGCCCCGAGGCGTAGTGTGTTGTGTCATGAAAAGCTCCTGCTCAGAAGATGAAATAACCGCTTTGATCAAGGTCGCTCAGCAAGCTCGGGCCGCCAGGGTTCCAGCCCAGTACCTCGCGGGTCTGGGCGCCGGACACCGCCATATCGGCCCCGGCCATGTTGGCGAACCAGCCAAAATGCTCCCGTGGCCGCGACTCCACCGGCACGCCCAGATGGCGACCGATGACCTCGGCGATGGCCTTGAACGGCACCGCCTCGTCCGCCACCGCGTGGTAGGCCGACTGGCTCAGGCCGTCTTCCAGCACCCGGCGGTAAACCTGCGCGGCATCGCAACGATAGACGCCCGACCAGCAATTGCCTCCCTCACCGAGATACGCCGACACGCCGGTCTCCCGCGCCAGGCGAATCAGGATCGGCAAAAAGCCGTGGTCCCCCAACCCATGCACCGAGGGCGCCAGGCGCACGGTTGCCGTACGGATACCGCGCTGGGCCAGGGCCCGGGCGGCGGCTTCCGATTGACGCGGCGAGCCGGCGCCCGGCAGGTCGGCTTCGGTGGCGCCGCGTGTCAGGCCGGACAAGCCGGAGGTCACGATCAGCGGCGTATCCGAGCCCTTCAGCGCGCTTTCGAAGGCTTCGATCACGCGACGGTCCTGCACGCAGTTTTCGGCGAACCGCGAAAAATCATGGTTGAACGCCGTGTGAATCACCGCGTCGGCGGTCCAGGCGGCGCGGCGCAAGGTGTCCAGATCGTCCAGCGTCGCGCGCAGCACCTTGGCACCCATGGCTTCAAGCACACGGGCCTTGGGGTCGGAACGGACCAAACCGGTGACCAGATAACCGGCGTCGATCAGGTCTTTCACCACTTCGGTGCCGACCCAACCGGTGGCGCCGGTGACAAATACGTGCATAAGGTTGCTCCTGGGTGAGTGAACGTCAGCGCAGACGTATCGACAACTCGATGTCATCGGCAAAGGGCACGGACAGATAACCGTTTTCCGGTGCGCGCACATGTGCCAGGTATTCCGGGCAGTAATCGGTGTTGTCCGCCACCACCAGCGCGCCAGGCCGCAGGTGCGGTTCCACCCGGCTCAGCACCTCGCCATACAGCGCCTTGGCGCCGTCCAGCAACAGCAGGTCGACGCTGTCCGGCAGATCGCGAGCCAGGGACACCAGCGCGTCGCCCTCGCGAATCTCGATCAGGTCGCTGACGCCGCCTTCGATGAAGTGCTGGCGCGCCAGGGCGATTTTCGAGGGTTCGAATTCACTGCCGATCAGCACGCCACCGCCGTTGTCACGCAGCGCGGCAGCCAAGTGCAGGGTCGACAGGCCAAACGAAGTGCCGAACTCGACGATCGCCCGCGCCTTGCTGCTGCGCGCCAGCAGGTAAAGCAGCTTGCCGGTGTCGCGGGACACCGGCAGCCACAGATCCTTGAGCATGCCGTAGAGTTCCAGGTATTCGGTCTTGCTGTGCATCAGGCGCTCGCGTTCTTCGTTGGACACCGACCCCAGCACCGGGCTGGTGGCGGCGCTGGCTTGAGCGTAGAGGCGTTCGATCAGGGGCGCCAATGGCGCGGTGGTCAGGCTCGACATGATTGATTTCCGTGGGGTTGGGATTAAGATGCGACTAATTCGTCGCATTAAAAGTATGCGAGCGATTCGTCGCATTCGCTATTCGCATTGGCCCCAAGACAGGAGCGCTCCATGACCACGCGCCAGACCCCGCGTATTTCCTCGCGCAAACAGCCCCAGCAGGCCCGATCTGCGGAACTGGTGGCTGCGATTCTGGAGGCGGCTATTCAGGTTTTGGCCAAGGAAGGTGCCACCCGTTTCACCACCGCACGGGTGGCCGAGAAGGCGGGCGTCAGTGTGGGTTCGGTGTATCAATACTTCCCGAACAAGGCGGCGATCCTGTTCCGCTTGCAGAGCGATGAGTGGCAGGAAACTACCCAGATGCTGCGCGACATTCTGGAACGGCATGACACCCCGCCCCTGGAGCGCCTGCGCACGCTGGTGCATGCATTCATCCGCTCGGAATGCGAGGAAGCGCAGATGCGCGGCGCCCTGCACGATTCCGCGCCGCTGTATCGCGACGCCCCCGAGGCCGTCGAGGTGCGCGCGGCGGGACAACAGGCATTCGAGCGCTTCATGCTCGAGTTGCTACCCGAGGCAACACCGCCGGTTCGCGCGCTGGCCTGCGACTTGATCCTCAACACGCTCAGCTCGGTGGGCAAGGATTTTTCCATCAGCCCTCGAACCCCCGAAGAGATCGCGGTGTATGCCGATGCCATGGCCGACATGTTCAGCGCCTATGCACAGGCGCTGAACGCGTCCCCGCCCCAGGATTAAGCGCTGGGCAGGCCGGCCTGCTCGTGCCTGATCATCTTTTCCAGCAGGCGCCGCGCCCGCACCGCCCCGCCATCGCTGGCCAATAACACCGGCTTGAGCGCCCAGAAGTCCTGATCGCCGATCACCGCCTGCTGGGCTTGCAGCATCGGCATGTCTTCGGTGGTGAACGGCTGGCTCAGCCATTGGATATTGTCTTCGGCCAGACGCCGCCCCTCTTCGCCCAGGCTCTTGGGAAACGCAATGCCGAACCAATAGTGGGTGGTGGAGGCGGTCTCCGGGGTGAACACATGGGCCACGTACACCGACTTGCCTTGCTCACGCGGCGCGCCACTGAAGGTGTAGCCACTGTTGAGCAGCATGTTCGACGGCGCATTCCAGCGCACATCCAGCCAGCGATCCACGCGCTGGCCGGCGGGCACACCGCGCAGGCGTTCAAGCTCGGGGGTGAGCTGTTCATTGTGGGTGGTGCGTTTGGAATGCACGGTGTCGCCATGCTGCTCCACCTCGATCACGCCCTGTGCCACGGCCGCACTGCCCAGGGAATTACCGTGCAGGAATTCGATATGGCTGAGGTCGAGGATATTGTCCGTCTCCAGCACGTAATTGGCTTTCACGTGCAGGTAACTCTTGCCGATGTACGCGGTGCTCGGGTCCACCGGGCTGAAGTCGGTGATCAGGGCCGGGTCGGCCAACGCCGGGTCGCCCATCCAGATCCAGGCGAACCCGTGCCGCTCCTGCATCGGATACGCCCTCACCCGCGCCGCCGCCGGGATCGCGCCGTTGCCGTGGGGGTTGTGCACGCAAGCGCCGCTGCAATCGAAACTCAGGCCGTGGTAGGCGCATTGAATGCGGTCATTTTCCAGGCGCCCCAGGTGCAGCGGCACGAAACGGTGCGGGCAACGGTCCTGCAACGCCTGCAAGGCGCCGTGGCTGTCGCGGAACATCACGATCTTTTCGTCGAGCAGCGTGCGCGGCAGCAGTTGGCCTTCGATCAACTCATCGGCCCAACCGGCGATGTACCAGCAATTGCGTAGAAAACTCATGGGCATCTCCTTCAGATATCCAGGCGCAGGCTCGCACTGTGGGCGCGGGAGCAGCACAGCAGCATCTGGTCGTTGGCGGCTTTTTCGTCGTCGGTGAGGAACAGGTCACGGTGGTCCGGAATGCCGTCCAGCACCCGGGTCAAGCAGGTGCCGCACACGCCTTGCTCGCAGGACAGCGGCACCTCCACGCCCGCGGCTTGCAGCACCTGGGCGATGCTGCGGTCCGGCGGCACTCGCAGGGTGAGGCCGGAGCGTTCGGCATGAAGGGTGAAGGCGGCGCCTTCGGTGTCGAGCTGCGCGGCGAAATATTCGTAATGCAGGTTCTGCGCGGCCCAGCCGAGGCCGCGTGCAGTGTCGAGGGTGGCATCCATGAAACCCGCCGGACCGCACACGTACACATGCCGCTGCGAATCGGGCCCTTGCAACAAGGCGCGCAGGTCCACGCGCTGGCCGAGGTCATCCACGTGCAAGGTCACACAGTCGGCGAACGGCGCGTCCTTGAGCACATTGAGGAACGCCGCACGAGCCTCGCTGCGCACGCAATAATGCACCTCGAACGACGCCCCCAGCGTTTGCAACCGCCAGGCCATCGCCAGGATCGGCGTGATACCGATACCGCCGCCCAGCAACAACGAATGCCCGGCGTTCTCCACCAATCGGAACTGGTTGCGCGGTGCCGTCACTTCCACCAACCGCCCTTCGTGAAACTGCCCATGAATCTGCGCCGAACCGCCCCGGGAAGCAGGCTCGCGCAAGATGCCCAAACGGTAGCGACCCAGGTCTTCGGGTGAACCGCACAGTGAGTAGTGACGTACAAGACCGGGCGCCACCCGGACCTCGATATGCGCCCCCGCCTCGAATGGCGGCAGGCAGTCGCCGTTGGGGTCCACAAGCTCCAGCGAGATGATGCCCTCGGCTTCGTCCTGGCGCCGGGCAATGCGTAGTTGCAGAGGTAGATCGGACATGGAAGGACCTGTCGTTTTTTTATTGTTGCGCCGATTCTCCCCCGTGATTTCCCATAAAAAAAATAAGCATTGGTGATTCAATCTATTTGATCTGCTTATGGCCGCGACAATGCCCCATTGATTGTTTCGTGTGCTGAAACAGTCTGTTAATGCCCCTGGTTCTTCTCCATCGGGTCGCTGGATCAGATGATTTGCACATCTTGTAACCCACTGATCCGGAAGCCACACCATGAGCCGCGTATCGCGTTTTTCCCTGACTGCCCTGGCGCTGTGCACCGCATTGTCGATAAGCGCCACCCCAGGCTTTGCCGCCACTGATGCGGCACCACCTGCCGCCTCCATCACTGAAACCAGCTACCACACCGTCAACGTGAACGGCGTCAACCTGTTCTACCGCGAAGCCGGACCAAAGGACGCACCTGTGCTGCTGCTTCTGCACGGTTTCCCCACCTCTTCGCAGATGTTCCGCAACCTGATCCCGCAGCTTGCCGACCGCTACCATGTGATCGCACCGGACTACCCGGGTTACGGCCAGAGCGACATGCCACCGGTGGGACAATTCGCCTACACCTTCGATCACGTCGCCGAATTGATGAATGGCCTCACCGAAAAGCTCGGCCTGTCGCGCTACGCGATGTATGTGCAGGACTACGGCGCCCCGGTGGGTTTCCGCCTGGCTCACGACCACCCGGAACGCATCAGCGCGATCATCGTGCAGAACGGCAACGCCTATGACGAAGGTATCAAGGGCAAATTCTGGGAACCGCTCAAGGCCTTCTGGCGCGACAAGAGCGAAGCCAATGCTGCAAGGCTGCGACCGTTCCTGGAGCTGGCCGGCACCCGCTGGCACTACACCGAAGGAGTGCGCGACCTCGCGCACTTGAGCCCGGATGCATGGACCCTGGATCAAGCCTACCTCGACCGACCCGGCAACAAGGATATCCAGATCGAGATGTTCTACAGCTATGGATCCAACGTGAAGCGCTACCCGGAATGGCAAGCGTATTTCCGTCAATACCAACCGCCGATGCTGATCGTCTGGGGCAAGAACGACAAATCGTTCGACGTGGAAGGCGCTCAAGCCTACAAGCGTGACCTGCCGAACGCCGAGTTGCACTTGCTGGACACCGGGCACTTTGCCCTGGAGGAAGACGGTGCCGAGATTGCGCGGTTGATGCGCACCTTCCTGGCGGCGCATACGGCAGCCACCAGGCGCTGAGGGGCTTCACGCCAGCGTGCGGGCGAGCTCTACGGAGCCCGCCCGTTTTTTCACGCCACGGAACACTCCGCAGCGCAATGCTTCGCGTAGCGCAGACAGGCCAGTTCCATCAGGGTTTCCATCAGCCCGTCATAGTCGGTCTGTACCGCCTGCCCCCTGGCCACTCGGGTACGCAGACTGTTCAGAGTGATGCTTTTCTGCCCACGCAAGTGCTCCCGTTCCATGACGAAAAAGCGCCAGTTATCCAGCTCCAATACCGAGTGCACCACCTCTTTCTGTGTGGCTTTGAAGAACAGTTTGTCCCTTGGCCTGGCCAGCGACGGGTTGGGGTTCCACTGCTCATGCAGTGCCTTGAGCTGGGCACAGTGATCGTTGTTCAGCGTCAGGTAGGCAAACACATAGAAGTCCGACCAGTGATCCGCCGGCAGGGACGTGTTCGTGGTGCAGTCATACCCTTGCGCGAAGGAGGTGTCGAACGTCTGGCTTTTGCTGAAAGAGTCCTTGGACTTGACCTGAAGGGTGAATTTTTCATCGCCCATGAAAAACACCAGGTCGTGCACGTCGCCTTCCATCTTCGTCGAAAAATGCGACGTGGGGATCTGGAATGGCGGTTTGTGCTGGGTGAGCAACGCCTGATACACCAGGAACTCCGCGAGGTAACCCCGGAGCAGAGGGTCATGCAACGCCGAAAAACCCCAGCCCCAGAATGCATTCAGGAACCCTGCACCTTTTGACGCACCGCCTTGGGTCAGCGGCTCATTACCTGACAATGGGTCCAACAAATTCATAGGTCTGCCCCACGCGTTCAAAAAGGCAATTGAAACACTTTCCTGCGCGGTTTTCCCGGGCGTCGATCAACTGTCGATAACCCGCTGCAAGTGAATCGCCAGCTCGGTGGCAAAGCGGCGTTCCGGCGTTTCCACATCGATGCCGAACAATTCCTGGATCCGCGCCAGGCGGTAGCGCAGCGTGGTCACATGCACCCCCATCGCATCCGCGCAAGCCTGGCTGCGGCAGCTTTCGCGCAGGTAGGCGGTCAGGGTTTCCAGGTACGGCGTCTGGTGTTTGCGGTCGTGTTCCAGCATGGCGCCCACGCTTTCGTTGACGAAGGTGCGGATGTCTTCACCGCCCACGGCCGCGACGAAGATCGGGATCGGGCCGAAGTCCTGGTCGGAAATCGGCCCGCTGCGCCCGAACGAACGGGCAATGTCGAGCAACCGGCGGCAGCGCTCCCAGGCCACGGGATAGTCGTCCAGCACCTTGCACACGCCACTGGCCAACAGCAGCGGTTCGCCGCCCAGGTAATGGGCCAGGTCATCGGTGATCTGGCGCTTGACCTTGGCCCGGCGTTCGCGACCGTTCGGCTCTTCGGCCGGGACCAGGCAGACCAGGCCGTTGTCGACGCTGATCACCGTGGCCGGGATCGCCGCACGGGTGAGGATGCGCGCCACGTTGTGGTGCAGGTTCCGCGCTTCGCGGGCCTTGCTGCCGTAATCGATGATGAGCATCTGCTGTGCGCTGTTGAAGCCGATGCCCAGGCGCCGGGCGCGTTGCTGGATATCCTCGGCGTCGCGCCAGCGGCCTTCCAGCACTTCGAACAGCAGTTCGGTCTGGGTGCGGGTCTCGAAGCGAAAGCGGATAAAGCTGCGCATCATCTGCACGCTCAGGGCGAACTTGGCGCTTTCCAGCATCAGCAAATCCAGCTCGTTGACCGGCGCCGCCACCGGAAACAGCACCAGCGCGCCCACCAGCTCATGGTCGACCATCAGCGGCTCGATCTGCGCCCGCAAGGTGAACTGGCGCTGGCCGTCATCCAGGAACAGATTGACGGTGTTGCGCAGCGCACTGCGCAAGCTGTCCTGGGCAGCCTGGGTGATCTGCACGCTCAACACACCGGCAACGGCGCTTTGCCAGGCGGCGTCGTCGAACAACGTGGTGTCGGGTGAACGCCCCGCCACCACCTGGTTGGCGGTGAAGTCCACGGCGATCACCGGGTTGGGTAACTGGTTGCCGACCATCAACGACAGCGACGTCACCGAGCCCCCGCCCAATACGTGTTCCAGCATCGAGGTGTGCACGTGCAGCGCCTGTTGCATGCGTTCGGCGGCGCGGCGCTGGGTTTCCAGCTGACGCTGGCGCTCCACGGCGATGGCCCCCAGGTGAATGATCATGCCGAGGAATACCCGGTCTTCTTCGGAGGCGGCCATCAGCGTGCGCGAGATCACGCTGAGTACCATGGGCCGGCCTTCGAAATCGGTGCAGTTCATCGGCATCACCATCACCGTGCGGTAATCACGCTCCACCGAATCACGCCGGTAGCCCGGGTATTCGCAATCGCGCACGTCATGGATGAACACCGGCTCGTTGCGCTGCAAGGCGGTCATTACCGGGCTGGAGGACAACTCCCAACTGTCCACCAACGGCCGCTGCACCAGGGTCGGGTCGTGCCGGGCGATCACATGGCCAAAGCCTGCGTCCATGTCGATGGCCATGATCGAACTCATGGTCCAGTGCGTGTGGCGGCAGCTGGCGTACACCAGTTGGTGCAGCATCGACTGCAAGTCGCCGCCCGAGTTGATCTGACTGGCCACGTCGCGCAGCGACAGTATCTGCATTTCTCGATTCAAGACGCTCACCTGAACGTGGGGATCATGACAGCCAAGGTGCCTGCCCGGCCCGCCTGATACTTGCTCCACTTCCTAGCAATGTCCAACGCATTTATCCGCCGAACCGCAGGAAGACGGGTTTTGCCTTTGCCCCTAGCCTTGGGCAAAACCAACCACAACAAGGGCGACACCTCATCATGAATCTGGACAATCTGGGCGTCAGGAAGTACTGCACCTTCATCGAGGAAACCTTTATCGAAGGGGGCAAGGAAGCCGGCAAACCCATCACGCTGATCGTGGTGGCCGCCATCCTGAAAAACCCCTGGGCCGGCCAGGGCTTCGTCGAAAACCTGCGCCCCGAAATCCTGCGCCTGGCCCCGGGCCTGGGCCACGAAATGACCCGCCGCCTGATCGCCCTGATGCCGGGTGGCAAGGTCGAAGCCTTTGGCAAGGCCGCCGCCGTCGGTGTGAATGGCGAGATCGAGCACGCCTCGGGCCTGATCCACACCCTGCGTTTCGGCAACCTGTTCCGCGAAGCGGTGGAAGGCACCGCCTACCTGAGCTTCACCAACACCCGCAACGCCCCGGGCGCCCTGCTCGCCCTGCCGATGGTGCACAAGAGCGAGACCGGCAAGCGCTCGCACTTCCTCACCGCCAACTTCCAGGTGGCCGACGCCCCGAGCCCGGACGAAGTGCTGATCGCCATCGGCGCCTCCGACGGCTCCCGCGCCCACCCGCGCATCGCGGATCGCTACCAGGACATGGCAGAGATGGAGGCGGAGAAGTCTTAAACAAAAACCGGCTCAGCCACAGGGATTAGCGCGAACCCCAGCAAAACCGACCGCGCAATTCCGGTTTTTCGACGCAAGCCCACGGCGCCACTCGCCCGTAGGCTTGCTTCAACACCTAATAACAGGAGCACTCCGATGCCGAGCACCGAGATCAGCGCCAACGTTGCAGCCGTCGACCCAGGGGCCTTGCGCCAGGCGTTCGGCACGTTCGTGACCGGCGTGACCGTGATCACCACCCATGACGCCGACGGCAACCCCCGGGGCATGACTGCCAATTCGTTCACCTCGGTGTCCCTCGATCCACCGCTGTTGCTGGTGTGTGTCGGCAAATCCGCCGCCAGCCACGACGCCTTCGCCACCAGCGAACAGTTTGCCGTCAACCTGCTGCACGAAGGCCAGGTCGACGTCTCCGGCACCTTTGCCTCCAAGTCGCCGGACAAGTTCCACACGGTCAACCACGACACCGTACACACCGGCGCGCCGATCCTCACCGACAGCCTCACCTGGTTCGACTGCTCCGTGCACCAGCGCATCGACGCCGGCGATCACCTGGTGCTGATCGGCCAGGTCCGCGCCTTCGGCACCAGCCCCAAGCTGCCCCTGTGTTTCTGCCGGGGGCGCTACGCGAACATCCAGGATCCGTTGCCCGCCAGCTGGCTGGACTCGCACAAGATGATCATCGGTTACCTGATCGAAACCGACGGCGCGATCCTGTTCCGCGCCGACGGCAAGGGCGGCTGGACGCTGCCGGTGGCCGGCAAGCGCAAAGGTTTTATCGACGCCGGGACCAGCGCGTTGCCGGTTGAACTGGAGTCGACCTTTTTGTACTCGGTGTTCGATGTCGACGACACCGACCCGGGCTTTTTGATCTACCGCGCCCAACTCGGCGCACTGGACGGCGAACTGCCCGACACCCTGCGCTTCTTCCCGCTGGACGAGCTGCCCATCGAACAGATGCCCGTCAACGAACTGCGTTCGGTGGTGCGCCGCTACGCCCGCGAACGCGAAAACCAGCAGTTCGGCATCTACACCGGTTCCGCCGCCAGCGGCCGCATCGCGATGCTCGAAAACGCCCCGCTTTGATCCACACAGGACACTTGCATGAAAACCACGGTCAGCGCCCTTGAGGGCAATCGTCTCAACCTGTTTATCGACGGCCGCTTCGTCGCGCCCGAGAACGGCACTTATGTCGACAGCTTCGACCCCACCACCGGTCAATCCTGGTACCAGTTCGCCCAAGGCGATGCTGGCGATGTGGGCCGCGCGGTGGCCTCGGCCAAGCGCACTTTCCATGACCCGCAGTGGCGCAACATGACGCCCACCGCACGCGGCAAGTTGCTCTACCGCCTGGCCCAACTGGTGGCCGAACACGCCGAAGAGCTGGCCCTGCTGGAAACCCGCGACAACGGCAAGCTTCTGCGGGAAATGAGCGCGCAGATGAGCGCCCTGCCCGACGCCTATACCTACTTCGCCGGCATGGCCGACAAGCTGCAGGGCGACGTGATCCCGGTGAACAAACTCAACCAGCTCAACTACAGCAGCCGCGAACCGCTGGGTGTGGTGGGCATGATCACGCCATGGAACTCGCCGCTGATGCTGCTCACCGGCACCCTTGCGCCGTGCCTGGCCATCGGCAACACGGTGGTGATCAAACCTTCGGAACATGCCAGCGCCTCGACCCTGGCCCTGGCCGAGCTGATCATCGAAGCCGGCTTCCCTGCCGGGGTGGTCAACGTGGTCACCGGCAACGGCGCGGTCACCGGCGAAGCGCTGACCCGTCACCCGGACATCGCCAAATACGTGTTCACCGGCAGCACCGACACCGGGCGCCGCATCGCCGGCAACGCGGCGAACAACCTGGTGCCGTGCCAGATGGAACTGGGCGGCAAGTCGCCCCATGTGGTGTTTGCAGACGTAGACATCGAGAAGGCGGTCAACGGTGTCGTGTCCGGCATCTTCGCCGCCGCCGGGCAAAGCTGTGTGGCCGGTTCGCGGTGCTTTGTCGAGGCCTCGATCTATAAGCCGTTCGTCGAAGCGCTGGTGGCGCGCACCCAGCGCATCACCGTCGGGCATCCGATGGAAGCCAACACCGACATCGGCCCGCTGGCCTTGCAGGCCCAGTTGCAGAAGATCGAAGGCTACATCGCCAGCGGCCTCCAGCAAGGCGCCCAGGCCGCCATCGGTGGCAAGCGCCCGAGCGCCGCACACCTGAGTGAAGGCTGGTACTTCGAACCGACGGTGATGGCCAACGCCAGCAACGACATGCCGTTCATGCGTGACGAATTGTTCGGGCCGGTGGTGGGGGTCATGCCGTTCAGCTCCGAAGCCCAGATGATCAGCCTGGCCAACGACACCTCCTACGGCCTGGCCTCGGGCATCTGGACCCAGAACATCGACCGCGCCCTGCGTTTTGCCAACCAGATCGACGCCGGCACGGTGTGGATCAACACCTACCGCAGCTCGGCCTACATGTCGGCCAACGGCGGCTTCAAGCAGAGCGGGTATGGGCGACGCGGCGGCTTTGACGTGATGCGCGAGTTCTCCCGCGCCAAGAACGTGGTCATCGACTATTCCGGCGAGATGCAGGACCCGTTCGTCATCCGCCTGCGCTGATTATTCAAGGAGCCTCACATGAAATTTGCCGTATCCCTGAGCATGGAACGTTTCTCCCCGGACGTGCCGATGCAGACCGTCATGGCCAACCTGTTGGAGTTGGCGAAGATCGCCGATGAGGGCGGTTTCGAAACCCTGTGGACGTCCGAACACCACACCCTCGAATGCACCATTGCGCCCAACCCGTTCCAGACCCTGACCTGGCTCGGCCAGCACACCGAACGCATTCGCCTGGGCACCGCGACCATCGCGGCGGCCTACTGGCACCCGATCCGCCTGGCCGGCGAAGCCGCGTTGTGCGACCACCTGACCAAAGGCCGCCTGGAGTTCGGCATCGCCCGAGGCTCCTATCAGTACGAATTCGACCGCATGACCCCCGGCCTGCAACAGCAGGAAGGCGTCGGCTACATGAAGGAGCTGGTGCCGGCGGTGCAGAAACTCTGGGCCGGTGACTACGCCCATGACGGCCACTACTGGAAATTCCCGCTGACCGCCGCGGTGCCCAAACCCTTGCAAAAGGACCACCCACGTATCTGGGTGGCGGCGCGCGACCCGGGTACCTTCGACTGGGCGGTGGGCATCGGCGCCAATATTCTCTCCACGCCGTTGTCGATGCCCGCGGCGGAAATCGCCGTGCTGGGCGAGAAATTCAACAAGGCCGTAGCCGACAACCCCCACGTGCCGCGTCCGCGTTTCATGATGCAGCGCCGTACCTGTGTCTACGCGAACGCCGACGATTGGCAAGTGCCGGTGCAACACAGCATGGACTTTGGCCGCGCCTTCGAAAACCTGATGCAGAACGTCGGCACCGTGCACAACGGTTTCCCCGAACCGGTGCCGTTCGAAGCGGTGCGCGGCAAGGAGAACTACAACCCGGAAAACATCCGGCGCAACCTGATGTTCGGCACCCCGGACGAGATCATCGCCAAGCTGCTCGACTACGAAGCCGCCGGCGTCGACCAGTATTGCCTGGGCCTGACCTTCAACCTGCCGTTCGAGCTGCAAAAACAGACCCTGCGCCTGTTCATCGACGAAGTGATGCCCGTGTTTGCCGAACGCGAGCGCGCCAAGCGTCGCGAAACGGTGACGGGATAAGCCCATGAGCGACTCACGACAACTGCACGTGGCCAACGTCACGCTCAATTACCGTCTCGACGGGCATGGCCCCCGCACGCTGGTGTGCATCCATGGGGTGGGCTCCAGCCTGGACGCCTGGCGCGAGGTGGTGGCGGAGTTAGTCGACGATTTCACCGTGCTCACGTTCGACCTGCGCGGTCACGGCCAGTCGTCGCGCACACCGGGACGCTACGAAATCGACCACCTGGTCGGTGAAGCCTTGGCGCTGGCCGAGCACGTGGGCTTCGGCGCGTTCGACCTGGCCGGGTTTTCGCTGGGCGGCCTGATTGCCCAGCGCCTGGCCCTGACGCATCCCGAGCGGGTGCGGCGGCTGGTGCTGCTGTCGACCGTCGCCGGGCGCAACGTCGAGGAGCGCGAGCGTGTGGCAGCACGCCTCGCCGCCCTGCAATCCGGCGAACCGGTGGCGCATTACGAAGCGTCGCTGGCGCGTTGGCTGACCGAGGACTTCCAGGCGCGCAACCCCGATGCGGTGCTGCGTTTGCGTCAGCTGAACGCGGCCAACGACCCAGGCTGTTATGCGGCGGCGTACCGGGTGCTGGCCGAGTCGGATTTCGGCGAGCAACTGGGACAGATCCGCTGCCCCACGCTGATCGCCACCGGTTCCGACGATCTCGGCTCCAACCCGCGCATGGCCGCCTATATGCACGAGCGCATCCAGGGCTCGACGCTGCGCATACTGCCGGGCTTGCGCCATTGCATTCTGATCGAGGCGCCGCAGCAGGTGGCGGCCCTCATGCGTGACTTCCTGACCGATTCGGAGACCCACCATGGATAAATCATTACAGGCCCAGGGCGAAAACGTACGCCGCCAGGTACTGGGCAATGCCTACGTCGACCAGGCCCTGGGCAAGGCTGACGATTTCTCGCGGCCGTTCCAGGCCGTGCTCAACGAATATTGCTGGGGCATGGTCTGGACTGACGACGCCCTGGACCTCAAGCAACGCAGCCTGCTCAATCTGGGCATGCTCGCCGCGCTGGGGCGCATGGACGAATTCGGCACGCATTTCTGCGGTGCCCTGCGCAACGGCCTGACCGACGACGAACTGCGCGCCGCCCTGGTGCAGATCGCGGTGTACTGCGGCGTGCCCGCCGGCGTGGAGGCCTTTCGCGTGGCACGCAAGGCCCGGGACAGCATGGCCGCGGCGCAGAGCCCGACCGGCTGACGCCCGGCCCTTGCACCGCCCTGCCGCTCATGCTGTAAGTGATGTGTACAACAACAAGAAATTTTTGCGACTGCACCCTTGCGACTGCACCACCAAGTGACCTTTTACTGCCGGTAGCCCAAAAATTTCGATTGACGAAATATCCGCAGATAGCAAAACAACAATTGGAGGCAATTGGTGAGCGAACGACTAAAGATCGAGAACCTGTACAAAGTGTTCTCGCAGACGCCCGACCGAGCCATGCAGCTCTTGACCGCCGGTGCCAGCAAGGACCGGATCCTGGCCGAGACCGCCACGGTGGTCGGCCTCAATAACGTATCGCTGTCCATTCCCACGGGCGCGATCTACATGATCATGGGCCTTTCGGGCTCGGGCAAATCGACCCTGGCGCGCTGCATCAACCGGCTGAACGAGCCCACCGCCGGCAAGATCCTGCTGGACGGCAAGGACCTGGTGAGCCTGAACGAAAACGAGCTGCGCGAAGTGCGCCGCACACGCATCTCCATGGTGTTCCAGCACTTCGCCCTGCTGCCGAACAAGACCGTGATCGAAAACACCGAATTCGGTCTCAAGCTGCGCGGCGTGCCCCTTGCCGAACGGCGCAAGCGCGCCCTGGAAGTGCTCGGGGTGGTCGGCCTGGCCAAGTGGGCCGACCACCATCCCCATGAGCTGTCCGGCGGCATGCGCCAGCGGGTCGGCCTGGCCCGTGCGCTGACCACCGACGCCGATGTGCTGATCATGGACGAAGCCTTCAGTGCCCTCGACCCACTGATCCGCACCGAGATGCAGGACGAGTTGCTGCGCCTGCAACGCACCCTGAAAAAAACCATCCTGTTCATCACCCACGACTTCCAGGAAGCTCTGAAGCTGGGCACGCGCATCGCGATCATGGCCGACGGCCAAGTGGTGCGCGAAGGCACGCCACAGGAAATCGTCGCCGACCCGGGCAGCGATTATGTCGCCGGGTTCACCCGCGAAGTGGACCGCTCGCGGCTGTTCGATGCGCGTTCGATCATGCGCCCCGCCGACACGCTGCTGGCCCAGGGCGATACCCGCATCGTCGGCAACGACAGCGCCAGCGCCTTTGTCCTCAACGCTGCGGGCAAAGCGCTGGGCGTGCTCGACTCCGGCGCGTTGCTGGCGGTGGGCGCCGGCAGCGATGCCCTGCAACGCCTGTCGCCGCAGTTCGTCAGCGTGCCGGCCAACGCCAAGCTGGTGGAAGTGGCGCGCCTGCTCAAGCCGGGCCTGCCGGTGGCAGTGGTGGACGCCGACGGGCTGTTCGCCGGCACCCTCGACAGCGCCGATATCCTCGATTGCATCGCCAGCGTCCCGCCCCCTCGCCCTGCCGTTTCGGAGGTTGCACACCATGCTTAAGTCAGAAGACCTCGCTGTATTTCCCGTGGACCAATGGATCAGCCAGGGCGTGGAATGGATCGGCATTCACCTGCGCCCGTTGTTCCAGGCGATTCGCTGGCCCGTGGAGCACCTGCTGGCGCTGAGTGACACGGTGATCCACGCCATTCCGTTCCCGGTGATGGTGGTGCTGATGTTCCTGATCGCCTACCGCGCCGCGCGCCTGGGCGTAGCGCTGTTCAGCGCCGCGGCACTGATCGTGATCGCCGCGCTGGGGGTGTGGGACGAAGCCATGACCACCCTGTCGCTGATCACCACCGCGATTGTGATCTGCATGATCGTCGGCATTCCCGTGGGCGTATGGTGCGCCCGCAGCGAACGGGTATGGAGCGTGATGCGACCGATCCTGGACATCATGCAGACCACGCCGACCTTCGTGTACCTGGTGCCGGTGGTGATGCTGTTCGGCGTGGGCACCGTGTCGGGCGAAGTGGCGGTCGTGATCTCCGCCTGCCCGCCCCTCATCCGCTTCACCTACCTGGGCATCCGCATGGTCGAGACCGAACTGGTCGAAGCCGGCCTGGCGTTCGGCGCCGACCGTCGCCAACTGCTCTGGGAAATCCAGTTGCCCCTGGCGATCCCGACCATCCTTGGCGGCCTCAACCAGACCGTGCTGACCGCCATGGTGATGTCGGTGGTGGTGGCGATGATCGGCGCCGAAGGCCTCGGCCTGGTGGTGCTGCAGGGCCTGGGACGCATGGACGTGGGCCGCGCCGCCGTGGGCGGGATCGCCATCGTGCTGCTGGCGATGATGCTCGACCGCATTACCCAGAACCTGGCGCAACCCACACCGCAAAAACGCAAGTCACTGTTCAAGCGCTTGTTCACCCTGCGCGCGGTAAACGCATAACAACCAATCATGAATGCCCGTTATTGACTGCCACCCTTTAACCATAACGAGAAAAACAAAGAGGAAATCATGATGCATCCAGTCAAAACCTTGCTGGGCGTTGCGGCGGTGCTGTACCTGGGGAGCACTTCGGTGCTGGCCGAAAGCTTGCCGGGCGATGGCAAGACCATCCGCTTCGTGCAGTCGGAAAGCACCGGCGGCAACTACGTGATCACCAAGATCGCCATCGAGGCCGCCAAGCGTCTCGGTTATGCGAGCAAATTGAGCACCGTCAACACCACGCTGTTCTTTCCGGCGGCGGCCCAGGGCGACCTGGACCTGTCGATGGACGTGACCTTGCCACAGCTTCAACCCAGCTTCGACAAGGTCAAGGACCGCACCGAAGTGGTCGGTGGCGGTTCCATCACCGGCGCCGGCTACAACGGCTACATGATCGACAAGAAGACCGCCGACGCTTACCACATCACCAGCCTGGAACAGCTGAAAGACCCGAAGATCGCTGGCCTGTTCGGCAAGAACGGCAAGGCCGACCTGATCAGTTGCGACCCGGGCTGGGGCTGCGGTGACGTGGTGGACTACCAGCTCGACAAGTTCGGCCTCAAGGCCACCGTCAACCCGGTGCGCGGCAAGTACGAAGCACTGATGTTCGAAAACGTCGCCCGCCTCAAGCGCGGCGAACCGGTGTTTTTCTACGCCTGGGCGCCGTCCTGGATGACCAACACCATGGTGCCGGGCAAGGACGTGGTGTGGCTGCCGACGCCGTTCGATGCATTGCCGGGCAACGTACCCAGCACCACCAGCGCGCTGACCCCTGGCGTGGAAGGTTGCGCCGGCGGCGCCGACCCGTGCCGCATGGCCATGGCGGCATGGAACTGGTACGCGATCGGCAACAAGCAGTTCATTGCCGCCAACCCGGCGGTGAAAAAGCTGGTGGAACAGATGACCTTCCCGCAGGCCACCTGGAGCTACTGGGAAAAAACCATCAGCCAGGACGGTTCCAGCGAACGCAACATTCGCAAGCTCGCGGATGACTGGATGAGTGAAAACAAGGCCACCTTCGACGGCTGGATCGCCAACGCCAAGGCCGCCCAATAACCCCCGCGCCCCTTGTGGGAGCCGGGCAAGCCCGGCTCCCACAGAAATCACCGGAAATGGCACCGGCAATCAGAAAAAAACCACTGCCACACCCCGGCCAAACCGGCTTTTTCCCGCGCTGCCCTGCCCTAGCATGACTGCACTCAGACGATTGGGAGTGACCACCATGACGTACCAACACCCACTGCTGTTCAAGGCGCTGTGCTATGTCGACGGCCATTGGGTCCACAGTGACAGCGCCAGCAGCATCGCCGTGCACAACCCGGCCACACAGGCAGTGATCGGCCATGTGCCGATGCTCGAACAACCGCAGATTGTCGCCGCCGTCGACGCCGCGCACAGCGCCTTCCCCGCCTGGCGTGAACAGAGCCTGGAGGCGCGCGCAACGATTCTCAAGCGCTGGGCCGCGTTGATCCTCGAACATCAGGAAGACCTCGCCCGTATCCTCAGCCGGGAACAAGGCAAGTCCCTGGCCGAGTCCCGTGGCGAAATCGCCTACGCCGCCAGTTTTATCCCGTGGTTCGCCGAAGAAGCCCGGCGCCTCTATGGCCAGAACATCCCCAGCCATATTCCCGGCGCGCACCTGGGCACGGTCAAGGAACCGGTGGGCGTCTGCGCCCTGCTCACGCCATGGAATTTCCCTTCGGCGATGATCACCCGCAAAGCCGCCGCCGCGCTGGCCGCCGGTTGCACGGTGGTGGTCAAGCCGGCCCACGAAACCCCCTACTCGGCCTTTGCCCTGGCGCAACTGGCCGAAGAAGCCGGGTTTCCCGCCGGGGTGTTCAACGTGGTGCTGGGCGAGCCACAGATGACCATGCAAACCCTGGTGCAGGACATCCGCGTGCGTTCGGTGAGCTTCACCGGCTCCACGCGCGTCGGCAAGCTGGTGCTGCAAGCCGCGGCCCAGGATGTGAAAAAGGTCGCGCTGGAGCTGGGCGGCAACGCACCGTTCATTGTGTGTGCCGATGCCGACCTGGGCCTGGCAGTGAAGGTGGCCGTGGAAGCCAAGTTCCAGACCTCCGGCCAGGATTGCTGCGCGGCCAACCGCATCCTCGTGGACCGTTCGGTCTACCCGGCGTTTCTCGCCCGCTTCGCCGCCGCCGTGCGCGAACTGCGGGTGGGCCCGGCCCTTGTGGGTGACCGGGAGCAGGCGGTGGATGTGGGCCCATTGATGCACCAGGCCGCCTTCGACGTGACTGCCGAGCGGGTGGCCGACGCGCTGCAACAGGGCGCACAACGCCTGGTCGGCGGCGAGGCCCATGCCCTCGGCGGCCTGTTCTACCAGCCCACCGTATTGGCGGATGTCACGCCCGGGATGCGCATCTACCGCGAAGAAAACTTCGCGCCCATCGCCGGGGTGATGCCCTTCGACAGCCTGGACCAGGCGGTTGCCCTGGCCAATGACACCGAATACGGCCTGGCGGCCTACATCTGCTCCAACCGGCTCGACCTGATCTACCCGCTGATCCGTCGCCTCGACCACGCCATGGTCGCGGTCAACGGGGTGAAATTCACCGGCCACCCGATTCCGTTCGGCGGCATGAAGGCCTCGGGCCTGGGCCGTGAAGGCGGCACCGAGGGCTTCGAAGCCTTTGTCGAAACCAAATACTTTTGCCTGCACCACCAAGGACAATTCCCAGGAGACTCGCAATGAACCACGAACTCGACCGCCTGTTCGAACAGGACCGCGCGCACTTCATGCACCCGTCCACCCACGCCCACGACCATGCCAGCGGCGCGCTGAAAGGTCGCATCATTCAAGGCGCCTCGGGCATCCACATCCGTGACCACGAAGGGCGCGAGCTGATCGACGCCTTTGCCGGCCTGTACTGCGTGAACATCGGCTATGGCCGCACCGAAGTGGCCGACGCCATCCACAAGCAGGCCAAGGAGCTGGCCTACTACCACACCTATGTCGGCCACTCGACCGAAGCGATCATCGAGCTGTCGAGCCGCATCATGGACTGGGCGCCGCAGGGCATGGAAAAGGTCTACTACGGCCTGTCGGGTTCCGACGCCAACGAAACCCAGATCAAGCTGGTGCGCTACTACAACAACGTGTTGGGTCGCCCACAGAAGAAGAAAATCATCTCCCGCGACCGGGGCTACCATGGCTCGGGCATCATGACCGGCAGCCTCACCGGCCTGGCCGCCTTCCATCAGCATTTCGACCTGCCGGAACAGGGCATCAAGCACACCGTGTGCCCGCACTGGTACCGCAAGGCACCGACCGGCATGGATGAAGCCGCATTCGTGCGCTATTGCGCCGACGAGCTGGAAAAAATGATCCTGGCCGAAGGCCCGGACACCGTGGCCGCGTTCATCGGCGAGCCGGTAATGGGCACCGGCGGTATCGTGGTGCCGCCGGCCGGTTACTGGGACGCGATCCAGGCCGTGCTGAACAAATACGATGTGCTGCTGATTGCCGATGAAGTGGTGTGCGCCTTTGGCCGCCTGGGCTCGAAAATGGGCAGCCAGCGCTACGGCATGCGCCCGGACCTGATCACCACGGCCAAGGGCCTGACCAGTGCGTACGCGCCACTGTCGGCGGTGATCATCGGCGAGAAGGTGTGGAGCGTGATCGAAAAGGCCTCCACCACCGAAGGCGCCATGGGCCACGGCTGGACCTACTCCGGACACCCGATCTGCGCCGCCGCCGCGCTGGCCAACCTCGACATTCTGCAACGCGAAAACCTCACGGAAAACGCCGAACAGGTGGGGGGTTACCTCAACCGGCGCCTGCGCGAAACCCTCGAAGGCCACCCGCTGGTGGGCGAAGTGCGCGGTGACGGCATGCTCGCCGCCGTGGAATTCATGGCCGACCGCGAGCAGCGCACGCCGTTCGACGCCGCGCTGAAAGTCGGCCCGAAAGTCTCGGCCGCCTGCCTGGAACGCGGCATGATCGCCCGCGCCATGCCCCACGGCGACATCCTCGGCTTCGCCCCGCCGCTGATCCTCACCCGCGAAGACGCCGACCTGATCGTCGACATCACCGTCGGCGCGATAGACCAGGTGGCCAACGAAGTCCTCGGTTGAACACGGCGTACACCCGGCAGGTATGCGTTATCGTTGACGACCTTCGCCGGCAAGCCAGCTCCCACATTGGAGCTCTATTGTTGGCGAGAAAGAGCCCGGCGCGATGACCCTGTTGGCAGAGCTTTTTCAGACACTACCAACCCCCTGTGGGAGCTGTCGAGCCCCGGCGAGGCTGCGAAGACGGTGGGTCAGGCGGCATCTGTGTTAGCAGTGCCGTTGTCTTTGCAGCGATGCGGCGACCCGACAAGCCAGCTCCCACAGGTTTTGTGTTTCAACCAGGGACTTCCCGGGTTGGCAAAATCCCTGTAGGAGCTGTTTTAAGTCTGTGGCCTGTGGAGATTTTCCTTGATGCACAAGCTTGACCGTTACGACCTGAACATCCTGCGCATCCTCTCCGAGGACGGGCGCATCACCAAGTCCAGCCTGGCCGAGGCGATCAACCTGTCGGTGACCCCGGCCTGGGAGCGCGTGCGCAAGCTGGAAAGCGCCGGCCTGGTCAAGGGCTACCGCGCGGTGATCGACTGGAGCCAGGTGTTCAAGAGCCAGCAACTGCTGGTGGAAATCACCCTGGCCCGCCACACCGCCCAGGACATGCGCCGCTTCGAACAGCGCATGGCCGAGGCCGCGGAGGTGGAGTTCTGCTACGCCACCGGCGGCGGCGTGGACTACATCGCGATGATCCGTGCCGCCGACATCGATCAATACCAACGCTTCATCGACCAGTTGTTGGTGGAAGACCTGGCCATCGAACGCTACTTCACCTACATCGTCACCAAGACCATCAAGACGCCCGGCGCGGTGCCGGCGCAAGCGCTGGGCAATCCGTCGCTCAACGGCTAAGCCCCACGCCCGGGAAATACTCCTCCAAACTGTCAACTTCCCTGGATGCTACGATCCCTGCAAGGTAGCCATCCGGGCGCACCAGCATCCAGTCCCCTTTCGCCAGACCGTAGGCACGCTGAAGATGGCCTTGCGCGTCGATCAGCTCATCGCCCGCCCCTACGTGATGAATCGCCAACCCGGGCCGAGGTGCGACCAGCCCACGCGGCGCCTCGAACGCCAGCAACGTCCACTGCGGCCCGCGCAGCAGGTCGAACACCCGCTGCGGCTGGCCGCTCGCGCCGGTCAGCGGCGCATCCGCGGCGCGGTCGCCAGCCATCCGCGCACCTGAGCGGGCAGACGTTTGCAGGGCCAATGCAGACCCGGCATACCCCAGGTCGAGCTGCTGCACTTCCCGGCCCCGGCGCATGTCACCGTCTTTCATCGCCCCCAGCAGGCGGGTGGCCAGCCCGAGCACAGAGGCCGCCACGGGACGCCGCTCCTGCTCGTAAGTGTCGAGCAATGCATCCGGGGCACCCCGGCTCACCGCCGCCAGTTTCCAGCCCAGGTTGTAGGCGTCCTGCACGCTGGTGTTGAGGCCCTGGCCGCCGGTGGGCGGGTGGATATGGGCGGCATCGCCCACCAGCAGCACACGCCCCACCCGGTAGTGGTCGGCCAACCGCGCATTCATGGTGTAGGCCGACGCCCAGGACACCGCCCGCACCTGAATATCATCACGCCCGGTACGCTGCGCGACGAGGGCGGTCAGGCCTCGGGCACTGAGGTCGACCTCGGCGTCCAGCGGGACCGGCGCCTGAATCTGGAACAGCTCGGTACCGGCCAACGGGCACACCGCGATTTGCCGCTGCGGGTCGGCGTCACCGAAGCGGTGCCAGGCATCTCGCGACAGCCCGGACAATTCCACATCGGCCACCAATGCACGCACGCCGAGGGTCTTGCCGGGGAAGCCGATATCCAGCGCGTGCCGGACAAAGCTGCGGCCACCGTCGGCGCCGACCAGCCAGCGGGCGCGCAGGCTTTCTTCGCCCGATGCGCTCGACAACCGGGCGGTGACGCCTTCAGCGTCCTGCACAAAGCCGATCAGCTCGCAGCCGAACTCGGGCCGGCCGCCCAGTTCCAGCAGGCGTTCACGCAGCACCCGTTCGGTCAGAAACTGCGGCACCATCAATGGCAGCTGGTACGGTTCGGCGGGCGTCGGCGCCCTGCCCTCGGTGAAATCGGCGTCGATGCAGGTGCCGTCGTCGCGGTATCGTCGTTCAGTCGGATAGACTCCTCCTGCGGCCATCAGGCGCTCGAGCACCCCGAGGTCTTCGAAGACTTCCTGGGATCTGGGCTGAATGCCCTTGCCCCGCGAACCATGGAAGGGTTGCGCGTTTTTTTCGATCAGGCGTACGCCGATGCCCCTGCGGGCCAGGTCAATCGCCAGGGTCAGGCCGGCGGCACCGGCACCGCAAATCAGAACATCGACAACGGATTGCGCTTTCATACGGATCACCTATATGTGCAATATGCACATATTAAGATGGAGAAACACAGTGTCAATTAAAAATGTGCAAAAAGCACATATGAGCGCGCAACTGCGCGATCTGCATAGCTCACTCGTTGAGATTGTCGGGGTGATGAACCGCCCCCAGCGTGACGAGGCGATGGTGCGCGAAGCCGGAATCACCCTCGACCGGGCCTTGTTCCCGCTGTTGGTGCTGGTGGAGCGGCTGGGGCCGATTGGCGTCGTCGAACTGGCCGATCGCGTGGGACGTGACTACACCACCGTGAGCCGGCAAGTCACCAAACTGGAAAGCCAGGGCCTGATCGAGCGCCAGGCAAGTTCGCTGGACCGGCGAGTGCGGGAGTCGGTGATCACCGAAAAAGGCAAGGCCATGACCGACCGCGTAGACGACGCCCGCGAACGCATGGGTGTTTCGATCTTTTCCACCTGGGACGAAGGCGATTTCGACAACCTGGTGCGGCTGATGCGCAAGTTTGCCGAAGAACTGAAAAACGATTCGATCCGGGCCACCCGGGACCTGACCTGAAGGAGGCCCCGGGCGGGTCGCGAGTCAGTTCACCCCCAGCTCCACCGCATCCCCGTTCAAGCGCACCGGCCAGACCCGCAGGCGTTGTTGCGGCGCCTCCAGGCATTGGCCGTCCTCCAGGCGGTAATGCTGTTTGTAGATCGGCGCGGCCACCACCAGGTCGCCCTTGATATTGCCGATCAAGCCACGCCCGATCACATTGGCCCCGGATTCCGGGTCGTGGTTGTCGATGGCATACAGCGCTTGCGCCTGGGGCAGGTAGAACAGCGCCACTTGCGCGCCGTCGAACCACACCACCACCCCGGAATTGCTCACCAGGTCCTGTGCACTGCACACGGTTTTCCAGGTGGCCAGGTGTCGCTGAACATTGGACGAGTGCATCAGGCAATCTCCTCGATGACGGGAATCAAGTTGAGTTCGGCGGCCATGATCGGCCGGCGCTGGCCGCGCTCCTGGACGAAGTGGATGTCCGGGTCCGGGCGTTTGTCGTTGACGAAGGTACGGAAGCGCTTGAGTTTTTCCGGGTCCTTGAGGGCATTGGCCCACTCGCACTCGTAGCGGTCGACCACCAGCTGCATCTGCCCTTCCAGCTCGGCGCCCAGGCCCAGGCTGTCGTCGATAATCACGTCCTTGAGGAAGTCCAGGCCGCCTTCCAGGCTCTCGCGCCATACCGAAGTGCGCTGCAAGCGGTCGGCGGTGCGGATATAGAACATCAGGAAGCGATCGATGTAGCGGATCAGCGTGGCGTCATCCAGGTCAGTGGCGAACAGTTCGGCATGGCGCGGGCGCATGCCGCCGTTACCGGCGATGTAGAGGTTCCAGCCGTTCTCGGTGGCGATCACGCCCACGTCCTTGCTCTGCGCCTCGGCGCACTCGCGGGTGCAGCCGGACACCGCGAACTTGAGCTTGTGCGGCGAGCGCAGGCCCTTGTAGCGGTCTTCGATGAGCAGCGCCATTTTCACGCTGTCCTGCACGCCGTAGCGGCACCAGGTGCTGCCCACGCAGGACTTCACCGTGCGTGTGGACTTGCCATAGGCATGCCCGGTCTCGAACCCGGCGGCGATCAGTTCGCCCCAGATGTCCGGCAGCTCGTGCAGTTGCGCGCCGAACAAATCGATGCGCTGGCCACCGGTGATCTTGGTGTAGAGGTCGTATTTCTTCGCCACTTCGCCGATCACGATGAGTTTGTCTGCGGTGATCTCGCCACCCGGGATGCGGGGCACCACCGAATAGGTGCCGTTTTTCTGCATGTTGGCCATGAACGTGTCGTTGGTGTCCTGCAACGGCACCAGCGATGCGTCCATGATCGGCTGGTTCCAGCACGATGCGAGGATCGAGCCCACCGCCGGCTTGCACACATCGCACCCGGTATGGCCCCGGCCATGTTTGCCCAACAGTGCTTCGAAGGTGGTGATGCCTTCCACGCGCACCATCGCGTACAGCTCTTGGCGGGTGAAGGCGAAGTGTTCGCACAGGCTCTTGTCGACACTGACGCCACGGGCGATCAGTTCATGCTCGAACACTTGCTTGAGCAAACCGGCGCAACCGCCGCAACCGGTACAGGCCTTGGTCTGCGACTTGAGCAGGCCGAGGTCGGTGCAGCCGCCATCGATGGCCGAGCAGATCGCGCCCTTGGTCACGTTGTGGCACGAGCATACCGTGGCCGACTCGGGCAAGGCGCCCGGGCCCAGGGTCGGTGCGCCGCCGGTGGAAGGCAGGATCAGGCTGGCCGGCTCGGTGGGCAACGCGATGGTGTTCTGCATGTATTGCAGCAGGGTGTCGTAGTAGCTGTTGTCACCCACCAGCACCGCGCCGATTACGTGCTTGCCGCTGGCGTCCACCACCAGGCGACGGTAGCTGGCGCTGGCCTCGTCGATGAATTGATAGCTGCGTGCGCCCGGGGTGTGGGCGTGGGCATCGCCGATGGACCCGACGTCCACCCCCAGCAGCTTGAGCTTGGTGGACATGTCGGCGCCCACGAACGGTTCGGCGGTCTGCCCGCACAACAGTGCGGCAACGCCCCGGGCCATCTGATAACCCGGTGCGACCAGGCCGAACAGGCTGCCGTTCCACGAGGCGCATTCGCCGATAGCATAGATGTTCGGGTCGCAGCTCAAGCACTCGTCATTGATCACCACGCCACCGCGCGGACCGATCTCCAACCCGGCCTGGCGCGCCAGCGCATCCTGGGCACGAATGCCGGCGGAGAACACGATCAGGTCGGTTTCCAGGAACTCGTCATTGGCAAAGTTCATGCGGTAGCGGTAATGCTCGCCGGCGCTGATCGACTGGGTGGCTCGGGACAAGTGCACGCCGACGCCCAGGCGTTCGATCTGGGCCTTGAGGGCCAGCCCGCCGAAGTCATCCAGTTGCACCGGCATCAGGCGCGGCGCGAACTCCACCACATGCGCCTCCAGCCCCAGGCTCTTGAGTGCGTTGGCCGCTTCCAGGCCCAGCAGGCCGCCACCGACCACCACGCCACGGCGTGCACTGCGGGCGGCGGTGCGAATGGCGTCGAGGTCTTGCAGGGTGCGGTAGACCAACCGCGAATCGCCTTCGGCGCCTTCGATGGGCGGCACGAACGGATAGGACCCGGTAGCCAGCACCAGCTTGTCGTACGGCACGCATCCGTCGGCGGTGATCACTTCGCGGCGGGCCCGATCGATTTCCAGCACCGGCACGCCCAGGTGCAGGGTAACCCCCGGCGTCTGGTACAGCGACGCCTCGGACAAGGCCAACGACTCGGCATCGCGACCCGTGAAATATTCCGACAGGTGCACGCGGTCATAGGCGCGCATCGGCTCCTCGCTGAACACGTGCAGGCGGTAATGCGCCAGTGCGCCACGTTCGATCAATTGCGCCACGCAGTGGTGGCCGACCATGCCATTGCCGACGACGACCAGGGTTTTCAGACTGTTCATATAAGGCACCCGACAACGCTCATCACGGTTTTAAAAAAGCAAAAAAAAACGCCTGAAACCTTACGGTTCCAGGCGTCTTTGCCTGTTCTTATGCGGGTTCGGATCGGGCGACTGCGCCTGACCTTCCGCTATTACCCCTGTTGTCGATCGTCGTTGACCGAGGTGGGTTGAGGGTGGACTTGCAGGCTCTGTGCCAATTGGCTGCGACGCCCGCAGGACTGGCTTGCGCGGCGAGTGACCCTGCGCCAGACCGTGTTCCACGCCTCCAACTGGTGCGCATCGCTTCAAAAATGTGCACATTCAGGTGCGCTGGGTATTTGTTGTGCTGAGCAGAATATGTGTTGTGCTGGACAGGATGCTTTTCTGTAGTGAGCGGGCTTGTCCCGCGCTGGAGTGCGCAGCGCTCCCGTTTTTGGGGCTGCTACGCAGCCCGGCGCGGGCGGTGCGACGATTCGACAAGCCCGCTCACTACAGGGCATCAGTAGCTTCACCCTGGGGAGACATTTCCCCACACGACATCCGATAAAAAGCTGGCGCGTGACTTGCTAGCAACACCTCAACCAGGCAGTCAACGCAGACTGACCGCTCACGACAAAGGCGCCGTGTGGCCCCCGTTTTTCAACGGAGGGCCGCATGGCGCTTTTTTTGTTTATGAAGGTGATCGATGGCAAATCAGAGCGTCCGCAGCGTGTGCCCCTATTGTGGCGTGGGCTGCGGCATCGTCATGCAGGTGGAACACAACAAAGTGGTCAAGGTGATCGGCGACAAGGCCCACCCCACCAACTTCGGCCGCCTGTGCACCAAGGGCACCACCTGCGGTCAGGCCATCGCCGACTCCGGGCGCATGGAGAACGCCTACCTGCGCCAGGCCCGCGATCACGATCCGGTGCGCCTGCCCATGGACAAGGCGCTCCGTGAAACCGCTGGCCGCCTGCGCCGCATCCTCGACACTCACGGACCGGATGCACTGTCGTTCTATGTGTCGGGCCAGATGTCGCTGGAAGCCCAGTACCTGATCAATAAGTTGGCCAAGGGTTTTGTACGCACCGCCAACCTGGAGTCCAATTCGCGGCTGTGCATGGCCAGCGCCGGCAGCGGCTACAAGCTGTCACTGGGCTCCGACGGCCCGCCTGGTTCGTATGACGACTTCGACCGTTCCAACCTGTTTTTCGTGATCGGCGCCAACATGGCCGACTGTCACCCGATCCTGTTCCTGCGCATGATGGACCGGGTCAAGGCCGGCGCGAAGCTGATCGTGGTCGACCCCCGACGCAGCGCAACGGCGGACAAGGCCGACCTGTTTCTGCCCATCAAGCCGGGCACCGACCTGGCCCTGCTCAACGGCCTGCTGCACCTGCTGGTCAAGAACGGCCACACCGACCCTGCCTTTATCGCCGTCTTCACCGAAGGCTGGGAGGCGATGCCGGGGTTTCTCGACGACTACCCGCCCCCTGTCGTGGCCGAACTGACCGGCTTGGCCGAAGCGGATATCCGCCAGGCCGCCACCTGGATCGGCGAGGCCACCGAGTGGATGAGTTGCTGGACCATGGGTCTCAACCAGAGTACCCACGGCACCTGGAATACCAATGCCCTGTGCAATCTCCACTTGGCCACCGGCGCCATCTGCCGCCCGGGCAGCGGGCCGTTTTCCCTCACCGGGCAACCCAATGCCATGGGCGGTCGCGAAATGGGTTACATGGGCCCGGGCCTGCCGGGCCAGCGCTCGCTATTGGTCGAAGCCGACCGCGCCTTTGTCGAAGACCTGTGGCAGTTGCCCACCGACAGCCTGCCGCGCTCCGCCGGCAGCGGCACCGTCGCGATGTTCGAGCAGATGGCCGCCGGACAGATCAAGGCCTGCTGGATCATCTGCACCAACCCGGTCGCCAGCGCGCCCAATCGCCGCAAAGTGATCGAGGGCTTGCAGGCCGCCGAGTTGGTCATCACTCAGGATGCCTTTCTCGACACCGAAACCAACCGTTACGCCGACATCCTGCTGCCCGGCGCCCTGTGGGCCGAGGCCGAAGGGGTGATGATCAACTCCGAGCGCAACCTGACGCTGATGCAAAAGGCCGTGGACGCCCCCGGCGACACCCTGCCCGACTGGCAGATCATCGCCCGGGTCGCCTGCGAGATGGGCTTTGCCGAGGCGTTTACCTACGCCAGCGCCGCCGAGGTGTTCGAGGAGATCAAGCGCGCCTGGAACCCCGCGACCGGCTACGACATTCGCGGCACCAGCCATGCACGCCTGCGCGAACGCCCCGTGCAATGGCCTTGCGCATCCAGTGATGCCGGCGACCGCAACCCGATCCGCTACAGGAACGGCGGCACGCTGCGCTTCGCCACTGCTGACGGCAAGGCGCACTTCCTGCCCCGCCCTCACCTGCCGCCGGCGGAAATGCCCGATGAGGGCCTTCCCTTCGTACTCAACACTGGCCGCGTGCAGCACCAGTGGCACACCCTGACCAAGACCGGCAAGGTCGCAACCCTGAACAAACTCAACCCCGGCCCCTTCGTCGAACTGCACCCCGAAGACGCCGCCAGCCTGGGCATCAAGGACAAAGACGCAGTGGAAGTGCGCTCCCGACGTGGCCGTGCGGTATTGCCGGCGCGAGTCACCGACCGTGTGCGGCCCGGCAACTGTTTCGCGCCCTTCCACTGGAACGATGTGTTCGGCGAACACCTGGCAATCAACGCCGTCACCCACGATGCCGTCGACCCGATTTCGTTGCAGCCTGAATTCAAATTCTGCGCGGTGGCGCTGGCCCGGGTCGAGCTGATCGACCATCGGTTCCTCGACGGCCCGGCCGCCACCGATTCATCCCCTTCAGTAGAGGACCTCAGCATGTCGCGCCTCGACGCCTTCGCCGAAATCGCCGGCATCCGTAACGTCTCGCCGCCGCAACTCGGCGACCGTGAGCGCACCTACCTCGCCGGTTTCCTCAGCGGTTTGCAGTCGGGCGCCGGGGGCCAGGTCGCCGGTGTACCGACGCTGCCCTCCAGCGCGCCGCTGGCCGCAGACACCCGCCTGTGGCTGGACGGTGTACTCGCCGGGCTGTTCAGCCGTGCCGACAACACCGCCGTTGCGCTGCCCGCGCTGGAGTCGCCCGCCGTGACCTTGCTGTGGGCCTCGCAAACCGGCAATGCCGAAGCCCTGGCCGAGCGCTTCGCCCTGCGTTTGCGTGACAGCGGCATCAACGTGCAACTGAGTGCCATGGCCGACTTTCCCGCCAGCAAACTGGCCAGCACCCACACCCTGGCGCTGATCAGCAGCACCTTTGGCGACGGCGATCCGCCGGACAATGGCCAGGCGTTCTGGCACAGCCTGAACAACGCCGAGATGCGTCTGGAATCGCTGCGCTTCGCAGTGCTGGCCCTGGGCGATCCGAATTACGATCAGTTCTGCCAGCACGGCAAGCAACTCGACCAGCGCCTGCTGGAACTGGGTGCCACGCGCCTGCTGGAACGCGTCGACTGCGACACCGAATTCGAAGAGCACGCCGAGGCCTGGTTGCAGCGTTTGCAACACAGCCTCAACCCGGCCAAGGCCGCCGCGCCCGCCACCCACGCCGGCAAAACCAAGTTGCACGGCGCGCGGTTGTTGCTCAATCGACACTTGAACCCACAGAGCCAACACAAGGAGACGCGCCAGTTCGCTCTCGACCTGGCAGGCTCCGGGTTGAGCTATGAAGCCGGTGATGCCCTGGGCGTGAAGCCGCGCAACTGCCCGGAGCTGGTTGACGAGCTGCTGGGCCTGACCCGTCTGGCTGCCACGACGCCAGTGAACATCGATACCTTTGGTGATCTGCCGCTGCAACAGGCACTCATCCAGCATTTCGAAATCGCCCGGCCCAGCAGCGACACCCTGGCGTTTATCGCTGAACGCAGCGCGAACTCGGGCCTCAAGCAGTTGCTCGAACCCGAACGCAAGGCTGCCCTCAAGGATTGGCTGTGGGGCCGGCAACTGGCGGATGTGCTGCATGAATACCCCATCGACTGCACGGCGGACGAACTGCTCGGCACCCTCAAGCGCCTGCAACCGCGCCTGTATTCCATCGCCTCCAGTGCCAAGGCCCACCCGCAGGAAGTGCACCTTACCGTGGCCGCCGTGCGCTATGGCAAACGCAAGGGGGTGTCGTCGACCTTCCTCGCCGACCGTGCCGGCGACGGCGACGTGCCGGTGTTCGTGCAACCGTCCAAACATTTCCGTACGCCCAGCGACGGCGACGTGCCGATGATCATGATCGGCCCGGGCACCGGCATCGCGCCGTTCCGCGGTTTTTTGCAGGAGCGCCGCGCCCAGGGCCACTCGGGACGCAACTGGCTGTTCTTTGGCGAACAGCATGCCGCGACGGACTTCTACTACCGCGAAGAGTTGCAGGGCATGCAGCACGACGGCCTGCTGACCCATCTGAGCCTGGCGTTTTCCCGCGACCAGCCGCAGAAGATCTACGTGCAAGACCGCATTCGCGAAAACGGCGCCGAACTGTGGCGCTGGTTGCAGGACGGCGCCCGGCTGTATATCTGCGGCGACGCCAGCCGCATGGCCAAGGACGTCGACCAGGCGCTGCGTGACATCGCGCAAACCCACGGCGGACTGGGCCTCGAGGGCGCCGGCGAGTACTGGCGCCAGTTGAGCGAACAGAAGCGTTACCTGCGTGATGTGTATTGATTGGATACAGAACAATCGCCTTTTGTATTGTGTACAAAAAACCCTAAAGCTTTATCCAAACAGCGCCGAAACATCAGTCATAGCAAATTGCCGCGTGCTTTTTGACACGCGGCGGTTTGGCCGCCCTCCCTGCTGATGGTCGTCTCGATGAAAATAAAAAATAAACTGGTACTGGCTTTTGTTTCTGTCGCATTTATCCCGGTCAGCCTGGTCGCCGTGATCTCGGTCATGAATACGCGGACCCAGGCGGTGGATCAGTTTATCGATGGCAGCACCCGGGAAATTCGCCAGATCGATGGCAATATCCGCCAGTTCTTCGATGGCACGCTGCAAAACGTCGATCAGCTGGCGACCGATTCTGTATACACATCCGTCGACAGCCTCAAGGATTACCGCCCCGCCGATGCGGCCAACCAACCGATGCCGGCGGCGGCGCAGCAGGTGATCGACCGTTTTGCCCGCTATGGCGCCACACACCCGGCGGCGGCGATTCTGTCCATCGGCCTGGAAGACGGCACCTACGCCAAATGGCCCGACGACCCGAAACTGGCCCAGTACGATCCCCGCGCCCGCCCGTGGTACAAGGCCGCCATGGCCAGCCCCGGCAAAACCGTGCGAACCCCGGCTTACTACTACGACAAGGATGACGTGGCCCTGGTGGGCACCGCCCGCGCACTGCTGGACAACACCGGCAAGCCCAAGGGCGTGTTCGTGGTCAGCGTGTCACTCAAGAACCTCACCGAGCTGCTCAAGAGCATCAAGCTGGGGGAAAGCGGCTATGTGATGCTGATCGAAGACGGCGTGGTGCTGGTGGACCCGCGTGACGCCGCCCACAACTTCAAACCGCTCAAGGACCTTGGCGCGCCCTACGCGCAACTGGCCGAGACGCCCCAGGGCTCCACCGAAGTGGTCATCGATGGCATGCGCTACATGGCCAATGTGTGGACTTCCCCGGGTCTGGGATGGCGGTATGTGGGGCTGATCGAACAGCGCGAAGTCATGGCCGAAGCCACCCGCATGACGTACCTCACGGCGGTCATCGTCGGCGTGCTGGTGCTGATTTTCGGGTTGATCGCAGCGGCGTTTTCCAAGGTCATCGTCAAGCCCATCGGCCAGGTCAGCACCGGCTTGCAATCGATCGCCCAGGGCGAAGGCGACTTGCGCCATGAGCTGCATGTGACGGGTAAAGACGAAACTGCCGAGCTGGCCGGCTGGTTCAACAAGTTTCTCGCGGCGATCCGCCAACTGATCCAGCACATTGGTGCGGCGTCGAGCAATTTGCACAACGCCTCGAAGGTCAACAGCGAGGTGGCGCACAACATGAACGAGGCCGCCGGCAGACAGCGCGAAGCAGTGGAACTGGTGTCGACGGCCTTCAATGAAATGGTGGCCACCGCCAACGAAGTGGCGCGCTCGTGCAGCGGCGCCGCCGAGTCCGCCGAAAACGGCCATCGCCGCGTGGCCGAAGGCAAGCAACAGATCGAATTGACCACCGACAATGTCAACCGCCTGGGGCGGCGCCTGACCGAGTCGTCCCAGGCCATGGTCGAGCTGGAGGCCGGTAGCCGCAGCATCAACCAGATTCTCGGCACCATCCGCGCGATTGCCGAACAGACCAACCTGCTGGCCCTCAACGCCGCCATCGAAGCCGCCCGTGCCGGCGACCAGGGCCGCGGGTTCGCCGTGGTCGCGGACGAGGTGCGCGCCCTCGCCAAGCGCACGTCCGACTCCACCGGGGAGATCGAACAACTGCTCGGCACCCTGGGCAGCAAGACCCAGGAAGTCACGCAGAAAATGGGCAGTTGCCTGGACCTGTCCCGCGCCAGTGTGGCGTCCATCGAAAATGCGCGGGACAGCTTTGAAGGCATCCAGTTGTCGGTCAACGAGATCCGCGACCAGAACCTGCAAATCTCCGCCGCCGCCGAGGAACAGCACAGTGTGGCCGAAGAGATCAACCGGCACATCCAGCAGATCTATGACGAGGCGCGGTTGGTGGAACGCCTGGCCAACTCGGCGCAGGACGATTCGGGCCGGCTGTCGAACCTGTCGGATGAGTTGAATGGCCTGGTGGGGCGGTTCAAGTCTTGATGAAGTCGCCGATCTGGCGCCACATCGCCACCGGGTTGGAATACATCGGGAAGTGCCCGCAGTCGGCAATCGGCGCCAGGCGCACGCCCCGGGCCTGAATGTGCGGCAGGTAGGACAGCGTGGCGTTCTGCTCGCCGTACATGAACAGGCGCGGGCACGGCAGGCCGAGGAACTTGCCCATCAGGTCGGCGTGGTCCGACAGGTGCACCATCGACTGGAAAATCCCGCGCACCGCGCCGGCCCTGACTTTGTGGCGCAGGCTTGCCGAGTACAACGCACTGGCGTACGCCGGGGCCTGGCGGGTGCGCTCGATAAAGGCGCTGAAAAACGCTTCGGGATCCTGCGCCGGGTAATCGACGATCTGGCGGCTGAGAAAGCAGTCTTCGGGGGCGATATTGCCTTCGATATCGACAAAGCTGAGCACCCGCCCCGGGAACCGGTCGGCGAGCATCAGTGCGGTCAAGCCGCCCATGGAGTGGCCCACCAGGTGGAAGCGCTCGATCTCGAAATGCGCCAGCACCTGCAACGCGGTGTCCAACAGGAAGGCAATGTTGATCTTCGACAGGTCGGCACACTGGCTTTCGCCGCAACCCGGAGCGTCGTAGGCCACAAAGGGGTGCCCGTCGAAAGCCCGGTGCAGGACGATGTCGGCATAGTCTTCCTTGGTCGAGCCAAAGCCATGCAAAAACACGATGGGGGCACGCTCGCCGGGACGATGCAGGGCAGCGATGTTCAATGACACGCCGTCGACCGTCAGCGGCACAAGGGTGTGGGCGAACGACATGGTGGAGGCTCCTTGATCAGACAGCCGTCAAATCTCGAGGGTTTTCAACCCTGTGTAAATGACGAATGACGGAACGCTTTCATACGCCAATCGTATGAGCCTGATACTGCGCGACCAGCTCCGTGACCAACGGGTTTGGGCGTTCGCTGTTCCAGGCCACGGCGGTGGTGACCACATGCAGCTTTTGGCTGAGCGCGCGCAGCACTACGTTGTCCGGCGCGAGTTTTTTCAGTGAAGCCGGCACCAGCGCGATGCCTTGGCCGCAGCTGACAAACGCGATCTGCGAGGCCACCGAACGCACTTCGTGCAGCACCCGTGGCGAGAAACCGCTGGCGCGGCAGGTGGCAATCAGGTTGTCGAAATACACCGGGCTGACCTTGCGCGAAAACATCACCAGCGGCTCGCTGGCCAGGCTCGACAGACTGATGCGCGAGCGCGTGGCCAGCGGGTGATCGCTGGGCAGCGCCACCATCAGGCGGTCTTCGCGCAGTGGCAGCGAGTGGATGGCCGGGCCCAGGTCACCGTCCAGCCGGGCGAAGGCCAGGTCGATGTCTCCGGCCTCCAGCGCCGGTACCGCCTCCACGCTATCGATCTCGCGCACCGATACGGTGAGATGGGGGTATTGCTGCTTGAGCCGGTCGATCAGGTCGGGCAGCACATCGAACATCGCCGTGGAAATCGCCCCGATGGTGAGCATGCCCGACTGCCCCGCCACCGCCTCTTCCACCGCCAGCTCCAGGCGCTCCAGTTGCTCGGCGAACTTGCGCACCGCCGGCAGGATCGCCGCCCCCACGGGCGTCAACCGAGCCCCACGCCGCGAACGCTCGAACAATGTGACTTTGAGCGCCTGCTCCAGCACCTGAATCTGCTCGCTCAGCGGCGGTTGCGACATACCCAGGCGCTTGGCGGCACGGCCGAAGTTCTGTTCTTCGGCGACGGCGAGAAACAGCCAGAGATGGCGGATGAGGCGAAAGTTGATCATGGGGCAATCCATAGGTTGGGCGTATGTATAGCTGAGTTTATCGCCAATAATCCTATAGCTTAACCTGATGTGTGGAGGGTGGTGAGGCAGGTGGTATCGGTGTTGGCCGTGCCGCAGTCTTCGCAGCGATGCGGCGACCCGACAAGCCAGCTCCCACAGGGGATCTCTGTTGTTGGTAAAAAAAGCGCCCGGCGCGATGGCCCTGCTGATGGAGTTTTTCCAGCCACTGCCAATCCCCTGTGGGAGCAACTGTCGAGCCCCGGCGAGGCTGCGAAGGCGGTGGGTCAGGTGGAATCTGTGTCGGCTGTGCCGCCGCTATCGCAGGCAAGCCAGCTCCCACATTGGATCTGTATTGTTGGTGAGATAGCGCCTCTGGCAGCGTCTTTCCAGCCGCTGCCAAGCCTTCGTCCTCTAGATCGACCGATGCTTGAAATGCTCATAAAACGCCAACGAGGCGACGTTCTTGTCCTTGGCTTCGAGCATGATGTCGAAGCGGTCGAGGAATTGCAGTGCGTAGTCGTTGGTCCAGCGGTTCCACATTTGCGCGCTATGGGCATACAGGTCGCGCTTGGATACCACCTGCAGCAGCGCGTCCATTTCCAGTTTGTGTTCGGCGTCGAAACCCAGTTCCTGCAGGCTTTCCTGGGGTTGGGAGTAGTGCATGGTCGGGCGCACACCACGCCAGCTCTCGATCACCCGCGCGACCCGTTCGGAGTCGGGCTCGATGTAGCCGTTTTCATGGATCCAGCAGTGGTGGATGTCCAGCACCACGGGCGCCAGGTCGGCGACTTGCAGGCAGTGGTCCAGGCCATAAGTCTTTTCGTCATTCTCGAAGGTGATGCAATTGCGCGCCACGTCCGACAGGCGTGCCCATGTCGCGCGGGTGCCATCCACGCCGAGGCGTCCGGCTATGTGCACGTTGCATTTGAGGTCCTGGAAGCGTCGACCGTAGCCCATCATGCGGATCATGTCTGCGTGGTATTCGAACTCGGCCAGGCTGTTCTCCACCACCCCGGGGTTGTCGGAACCGAGCACGCAATATTGGCCAGGATGAAATGACAGACGGATATCCGACGCGCGAGCCAGATCACCGATGGCGGCAAAGCCCTCCTCCAACTGGCGCTGGATCGCAGGGTCCTGATAGACCGCCGCCACTTTCGGGTGGCTGTAGAACGGCAGCAGGTCGCTGCTGAGCCTGAGCATGCGCAACATCGGCGGCAGTTCTGCCACATAGGCCAGCAGGCGCAACTGCGCGGCCAGGTTGTGGGTGACGATTTCCACCAGCTTGTCACGGGCAACCTGCGGTGCCACGCCGTCCATCCAGCGCAAGGTGGTGGTACGCGGGTTGAACGGGCCTTCGATCAACTTGAGGGCACTGGCCGACAGCAGGCGGTCGGGATGCTTGTATTGGCACGCAAAGCCGATGCGAGGGTGTGTCATGGAAATGCCTGGCAACTGGAAAATGACGGAATGATACGGCGTTAGGCCCGGGCTCACGCGGGGTGTTCATAATATTTCGACACGAATCACGCTGAACTTTCTGACACGCGGCGCGTTCATTTCCTATGCGCTGCCCCGGCCTGGGGCGTTGTACAACAAGGAGCCGCCGCCACCATGACTACCCTTCCCACCTACCGAATCAACCCGGGGCCGCTGCACGCGACCTTGCTCGCCGGCACTGTACCGCTGTTTCTCGGGGCGTTGCTCAGCGACATCGCCTACACCCAGACCTACCAGATTCAATGGGCCAACTTTGCCTCCTGGTTGATTGCCGGTGCGCTGGTGTTCTGTGGCTTGGCCTTTCTGTTCGCGCTGGTGCATCTAGTGCGTGGCGGGCGTCGGTCGAGACAACCCGCACGTTATGTGCTGTTGCTGTTGGCCACCTGGCTGCTTGGCCTGGTCAACGCGTTTCAGCATGCCAAGGACGCCTACGCCTCGATGCCTGGCGGCCTAGTGCTGTCGGCGATTGTCTTGCTGCTGACACTGGCGGCTACCTGGACCGGTCTGCGCAACGGAGGTGTCAAATGAAAGCCCCTCACACCTTGACCTTGCTAAGCGCGGCACTGTTGCTCAGTGCCTGCGGCGGTGGAAGCGACAACACTCAGTCCCGCGGCCCCGATCCCAAGCTGCCCGAGCAGCAGAGCAGCCTGTTGCCCAGCATGAAGATTGCGCAGCCGGCGCCCTGGGGTGATCAGAAGCCCCGGGTACCCGAGGGTTACACCATCACCGCCATCGCTACCGGCCTGGCCATCCCGCGCCAGACGCTGGTGCTGCCCAATGGCGACATTCTCGTCGCCGAAGGACGAGGCGGCAGTGCCGCCAAACTCAAGCCCAAGGATGTGATCGCCAGCGTGATCAAGGCCGAGGGCAACACCAAGGTCAAGGGCGGCAATCGCCTGACCTTGCTGCGCGACGCCGATGGCGACGGCACCTATGAAGTGAAAACCGTATTCGCCGACAACCTCAACGCGCCCTACGGCCTGGCGTTCGCCAACGGGAAACTCTATGTAGCCAACCAGGACGCGCTGGTCAGCTTCGATTACGCCGACGGCCAGACCAAAGCCAGCGGCCCGCCCTCCAAGGTCACCGACCTGCCGGCGCAGATCAACCATCACTGGACCAAATCCCTGGCCGTGAGTACCGACGGCAGCCAGCTCTACGTGGGCATCGGCTCCAACAGCAACATCACCGAGCGCGGCATGGAAGTGGAGATCGACCGTGCGATGGTCTGGCAGATCGACGCCGCGACCGGCGCGCACAAGCCCTATGCCACCGGCCTGCGCAACCCGACCGCGCTGACGATCCAACCGGATTCAGGGCAACTCTGGACCGTGGTCAACGAACGCGACGAACTCGGCCCCGACCTGGTGCCGGACTACCTGACCTCGGTGCGTGAAGGTGCCTTCTATGGCTGGCCCTACAGCTATTGGGGCCAGAATGTCGACCCGCGCGCGCAGCCGCAAAACCCGGACAAGGTGGCCGCCGCCATCAAGCCGGATTACAGCCTGGGTTCTCACGTAGCCGCATTGGGCGTGGATTTTTCGATACCGCAGATGGGCGAGCAATTCGCTGACGGGGTATTCGTGGGCGAACACGGCAGTTGGAACCGCGACAACCCGGTGGGCTACAAGGTGATCTTCGTACCGTTCAGCAATGGCAAGCCGGCAGGCGAGCCCGTGGACTTCGCCACCGGCTTCCGGGGTGAAGACGGCAAGACCCGGGGCCGTCCGGTGGGCGTGACGGTGGACCCCAAAGGGGCATTGATCATCGCGGATGACCTGGCCAATACGGTGTGGCGCGTGACGCGCAACCGCTAGCCGTGCTGCCGCCCTGCACTATTGCCAGCGCAGGGCGGCGGACCTTTACAAGTCAGTGATTTCCTTGTGGCGCGGCACCAATGTCTTCATCACGCTCCACGCCACCAGATAAGCCAGCGCACAGATCGCGAACATGATCATGTAGCCGGTGTGAATATCGCCGACCGACTTGTAGTAATCGAATACCCAACCGCCGATCTTGGTCATCACCACCCCGCCCATGCCACCGGCCATGCCGCCGATGCCGACCACCGAGGCCACGGTTTTCTGCGGGAACATGTCCGATACCGTGGTGAAAATGTTGCACGACCACGCCTGGTGCGCAGAGGCGCCGATGCCAATCAGCAACACCGGCACCCAGAAGCTGATGTAGCCCAGCGGCTGTGCCAGCAACACCACCAACGGGAACAATGCGATCACCAGCATGGCTTTCATGCGACCGTCATAGGGCGCGTCACCACGGGACATGAAATAGCTCGGGAACCAGCCGCCGCCGATACTGCCGACCATGGTCATGCTGTACAGCACCGCCAGCGGCATGACGATATCGGCGCCTTTCATGCCGTATTGCGCAGACAGGTACGTGGGCAGCCAGAACAGGAAGAACCACCACACGCCATCGGTCATGAACTTGCCGAAGGCAAAGGCCCAGGTCTGGCGATAGGTCAGCAGCTTGAACCACGAGACTTTCTTCTCGACGGCACCCGCGGCCACTGGCGGGATGACCTGCACAGTCTGGTCGCTGCGGATATACGCCAGCTCGGCGGCCGACAGGCGCTTTTGCTGCTCCGGCTTCTCGTAGATGGCTGCCCATATCGCCACCCACACGAAACCGAGCATGCCGATCACCATGAACGCTGCTTCCCAGCCCCACAGCCCGGCGATCAACGGCACGCAGATCGGCGCCAGGATCGCGCCGACGTTGGCGCCCGAGTTGAAAATCCCGGTGGCCAGGGAGCGTTCTTTTTTCGGGAAGTATTCAGCGGTCGCTTTGATTGCGATGGGGAAGTTGCCCGCCTCGCCAATCGCCAGTACCGCCCGTGACAACATGAAGCCGGCGATCGACACCGGGATCACCGCCAGGCCGATCGCCCCGCTGATCGCCGCGATGCCCTGTCCCATCGGCACCGAAAACGCATGCATGATCGCGCCGGTGGACCACACGCCGATGGCGACCACATAGGCCGCCTTGGTGCCGATCTTGTCGACGAAACGCCCGGCGAACAGCATGGAGATGGCATAGACAAACTGGAACACCGCGGCAATGTTGGCGTAGTCGGTGTTGCTCCAGCCGAATTGCGTGGACAGCTGCGGCGCCAACAGGCTGAGCACCTGGCGGTCGAGGTAGTTGACGGTGGTGGCGAAGAACAGCATCGCGCAGATGGTCCAGCGGTAGTTGCCTACCGCCTGGCCAACGCGCTGGGCGTTGATGGGCTCGTTCAAGTTCATGGCATCACTTTTATTTTTGTTAGGTAGGACATATGTAACGTCATATGTCGTCGTACAACCTCCACTTTTATATCGGTCCCCCCGAACGCTGTCAATCTGAAAGATTGCCAATCCCGATGTATTACACGGCGGTGTTAAAACTCAGCTCAACGCAGTTGTAGGATGACAAATGCGCAACACCAGGCTCGGCGCCTTGCCCGGTACATCGTCCAACAGGCCAAAACGCTGCATGCCGAGTTTTTCCAGCACCCGGATCGATGCGGCGTGGTCGGGCCTCACCAGCCCGAACACCTCCGGCAAACCCAGGGTGTCGAAGGCCAGTTGCAGGGCGTGATGGCCCAACTCGGTTGCGTAGCCCTGCCCCCAGGCGTCGACCGCCAGCCGGTAACCGAGGTTGATGCGGGGCTGCTCCAGGTAATTCATGGGTGCGATGCCGCCGAAACCGATCAGATGGTCGGGCGCCTCGACACGGGCAATCGCCCACCAGCCGTAGCCATCGCGGGCCCATTGCGCCAGCCATGCGTCGAGCAGGCGCTGGGCATCGGCCAGGCTGGCCAGGGGGCCGGCGGGGTTGAACAGATGGGTCTGCGGGTCGCCGTAAATGGCGAACAGACGCTGCACGTCGCCAGGCTGCGGCGCGCGGTAGATCAGACGAGGGGAAGAAGCGGACATGGGCGGAACTCGCAGGAGAGGTCGGTCAACTTCATCCTGCTCGGCGAAAAAACGCAAATAGCGGTGAATTTTTTCGTGCGCGCTTGTATCTGAACTGACAGAGCGGTGCCATCGCTGCGATGGCACCTCCCCTGTACTGTTTTAGAGTGGTCACCATGAAATCACGCAAGAAAAGCGTCAATCCCATCGGATTGAACGACATCACCATCGTCGACGATACCAAGATGCGCAAGGCGATCACCGCCGCCGCCCTGGGTAACGCCATGGAATGGTTCGACTTTGGTGTCTACGGGTTCGTCGCCTATGTGCTCGGCAAGGTGTTTTTCCCCGACGCGTCGCCCAGCGTGCAGATGATCGCGGCCCTGGCCACTTTCTCGGTGCCGTTCCTGATCCGCCCCCTCGGCGGCCTGTTCTTCGGCGCGCTGGGCGATAAATACGGGCGCCAGAAAGTACTGGCGGCCACCATCGTGATCATGTCCCTGAGCACCTTCGGCATCGGCCTGATCCCCTCCTACGCCTCGATTGGCATCTGGGCGCCGATCCTGCTGTTGCTGTGCAAAATGGCCCAGGGTTTCTCGGTGGGCGGTGAATACACCGGCGCCTCGATCTTCGTCGCGGAATACGCGCCAGACCGCAAGCGCGGGTTCCTCGGCAGTTGGCTGGATTTCGGCTCGATTGCCGGCTTCGTGCTCGGTGCCGGCGTGGTGGTGTTGATCTCCAGCGTGCTGGGCGATGAGCAGTTCGAAGCCTGGGGCTGGCGCCTGCCGTTCTTCCTCGCCCTGCCCCTGGGCATCATCGGCCTGTACCTGCGCCACGCCCTCGAGGAAACCCCGGCATTCCAGCAACACATCGAGACCCTCGAACAGGGCGACCGCGAAGGCCTGAGCCACGGTCCCAAAGTCTCGTTCAAGGAAGTCGCCACCCAGCACTGGCGCAGCCTGTTGACCTGCATCGGCATTGTCGCGGCCACCAACGTGACCTATTACATGCTGCTGACCTACATGCCCAGTTACCTGTCGCACAACCTGCACTACAGCGAAAACCACGGCGTGCTGATCATCATCGCGATCATGGTCGGCATGCTGTTCGTGCAGCCGTTCATTGGTTTTGTCAGCGACAAGATCGGCCGCAAGCCCTTTATCATCACCGGCAGCATTGCCCTGCTGTTGCTGGCAATTCCGGCCTTCATGCTGATCAACAGCGGCAAGATCGGGCTGATCTTCAGCGGCCTGTTGATTCTCGCCGTGGTGCTGAACTTCTTTATCGGCGTGATGGCCTCGACCCTGCCCGCGATGTTTCCCACCCATTTGCGCTACAGCGCGCTGGCCAGTGCGTTCAACGTCTCGGTGCTGATCGCCGGTGTCACGCCCACCGTCGCGGCCTGGCTGGTGGAAAGCACCCAGAACCTGTACATGCCCGCCTACTACCTGATGGTGTTCGCGGTGGTCGGCCTGGTCACCGGCCTGACCATGAAAGAAACCGCCAACCGCCCGCTGCGCGGTGCCGCGCCTTCGGCTTCCGACATGGAAGAAGCCAAGGAGTTGTTGCAGGAACACCACGACAATATCGAGCAGAAGATCGAAGACATCGATGCCGAAATTGCCGCGCTGGAAGCCAAGCGCCAGAACCTGGTGCAGCAGCACCCGCGAATCAACTAGCCCTAGCGGAAAAAATGACTCGGCGTCTTGCCAAACTGTTTCTTGAACATGCTGGTAAAGGCGCTGGGGCTTTCGTAGCCCAGCTCGAACGCCACGTCGATAATCTTCTCCCCCACCGCAATCCGCTCCAGCGCCAGCAGCAGACGCGCCTGCTGGCGCCACTGGCCGAAGGTCAACCCGGTGTCTTTGCGAAACAGACGCTGGATGGTTTTCTGGTCGAGGGCCAGGCGTTCGCTCCAGTCAGCCACGGTGGAGGCATCGCCCGGGTCGTCCTGCCAGGCCAGGCAAATCTGCTGGATGCGCGGGTCGGCGGGCTGCGGCAGGGACAGCGGCAAGGCCGGCAGGATGGCCAGTTCGTCGAGGATCAGGTGCATGATGCGCGCGTCCCGCGAGTCTTCGGCATAGGGCGGTTTCAGGCTCACGGACGCCTTGATCAGTTCGCTGAGCAGGGGCGAAATGCTGACCGCCTTGGTTTCGGCGGGCAGGTTGGGAAAACTGTCAGGTCGCACGAACACGCTGCGCATCTTCAACGCGCCCACGCAACGCAGGGAATGCAACTGGCCGCAGGGCATCCAGAACCCCCGGTTGGGCGGTACCGTCCACTGGTTCAGCGCCGAATGCACCACCATCACGCCTTCAATGGCGTATAACAGTTGGTGTTTTTCGTGGCGGTGCTCGGGGATCACCCAGTTTTCGGGATAATCGGTGGCCGAACTGATGACGGCCCAATCGCCCTCGTCGATGTCCCGAAGAAATTTATCCAGTGATGAGTACATTTCGCCCTTTTTGCGCTAGTTGTCGCCCGAATTTCGCGAGACAGGCATTTTCGCCGAATCTAGCATAAACACCGAAATATGAAACAAGCGGCGCGCTCAAGTACGTGCCGCCCCAGTTCGCTGCCTTGTATGGAATGCCTGCATGTCGACCCTCACCGCGTCACCCGCCGCTGCAACCAGCACGCCCCAGATAAGCCCATTGGTCCTGCGCGTCCTCGGCGCCTGTGCCCTGGCCCACCTGATCAACGACCTGATCCAGGCCGTGCTGCCGTCGATCTACCCGATGCTCAAGGCCAACTACGGGTTGAGCTTCACCCAGGTCGGCCTGATCACCCTGACATTCCAGCTGACCGCCTCGCTGCTGCAACCGTGGATCGGCTACCACACCGACCGTCACCCTAAACCGTGGCTCTTGCCGGCGGGCATGGTGTGCACCTTGATCGGCATCCTGATGCTCGCGTTCGTCGGCACGTTCCCGGCGATTTTGCTGGCGGCGGCGCTGGTGGGCGTCGGCTCGTCGACCTTCCACCCGGAAACCTCGCGCGTGGCGCGTCTGGCCTCCGGCGGCCGCTACGGCCTGGCGCAGTCGACCTTCCAGGTGGGCGGCAACACCGGCAGCGCCTTCGGCCCGTTGCTGGCGGCGGCAATCATCATTCCCTACGGCCAGAGCCATATCGCCTGGTTCGGATTGTTCGCCGTGTTCGCGATCCTGGTGCTGTACGGCCTGAGCCGCTGGTACGGCAACCACCTCAATCTGTTCAAGCTCAAGCAAGGCGGCAAGGCGACCCACGGCCTGTCGAAAGGCCGCGTGACCTTTGCCCTGGTGGTGCTGGCGCTGCTGGTGTTCTCCAAATACTTCTACATGACCAGCCTGACCAGCTACTTCACCTTCTACCTGATCGAAAAATTCCAGCTGTCGGTCGCCAATTCCCAGATGTATCTGTTCCTGTTCCTCGGCGCAGTGGCCGTCGGCACCTTCGCGGGCGGCCCGATCGGCGACAAGATCGGGCGCAAGAAGGTCATCTGGTTCTCCATCCTCGGCGCTGCGCCGTTCACCCTGGCCCTGCCCTATGTCGACCTGTTCTGGACGGCCGTGTTGAGCGTCGTGATCGGGTTCGTCATCGCCTCGGCCTTCTCGGCCATCGTGGTGTACGCCCAGGAACTGGTGCCGGGCAACGTGGGCATGATCGCCGGGATCTTCTTCGGCCTGATGTTCGGCTTCAGCGGGATCGGCGCCGCGCTGCTCGGCCTACTCGCCGACGGCCATGGCATCGAGTACGTCTATAAGCTGTGCTCGTTCCTGCCGCTGGCGGGCATCCTGACGATATTGCTGCCGTCGACCAAGGGCGTCTGACCCGCCGATCATCGGATGGCCGTGTGCTATCACGATGAGTGTTCTGAAAAACCTGCGTGTGCGCTTACAATCGCGTTTTTGAACGCACACCAGGCAGACCCGGCAAGACATGACGCTCGACCCTCCTACGATTCTGGCCCTTACGGTCGCCCTGGCCGCCGCTGCCGCCCTGTACCTGGCAGTTGAATGGCGCAGCGTTCGTGAACGCTCGCTGCTGTATTGGGCGACGGGGTTCGCGATCATCAGCATCGGCTCCACCCTGGCGCTTCTGCGCCTCAATGGTTTCCTGATGATCGGCATCTGGTTCGCCAACGGCTTGCTGGTGACCGCTCACTTTCTGTTCCTGCTCGGCGTGGCGCGTTTTACCCAGGTGCGCCTGTCGCTGCTATGGCTGCTGATGCTGGTGATCTGGCTCGGCATGCTGATGTTGCCCGCCGATCCTTCATGGTCCAAGGCCATGATGGCGGTGCAATCCCTGCTGGTGGCGCTGCCGACCCTGCGCGCCAGTTTCCTGCTGCGGCCCCATGGCAAGTCCCTGAGCATCGGCGCGGTGCAACTGCGGTATGTGCTGCTGGTCCACGGTGCGTTTTATGTGGCCAAGGCGCTGTCGGTGTTGATCCCTGGCACGTTGATCGACCTGGCGGCGTTCAAGGGCGAAATCATTCAGGTGTCCCTGGTGGAAGGCGCGATGGCGATCATGCTGATCGCGCTGTCGATGACCGGTTCCGAGCGCTACCGCCGCGAACAGCAGATTGCCCGCCTGGCCGCCCGCGACCCACTGACCGCGCTGTTCAACCGACGCGCCCTCGACCTGCAGGCGCCGCGCCTGCTGGGCCAGGTATCGCCAACCAACCCGGGCGCCCTGCTGCTGATCGATATCGACAACTTCAAGTTGGTCAACGACCACTACGGCCACAGCGCCGGCGACCGTCTGCTGATCGCCCTCAGCGAGATGATCCGCGCGGTCGTACCCCAAGGAGCGCTGGCGGCGCGCCTGGGGGGCGATGAATTCGTGATCCTGTTGACCCCCGCCTGTACCGAACAGGTCGTCGAGCTGGGCAGCAGTCTGCGCGACCAGTTCCAGCAACTGGCCTCGCAGACCTTCACCACCCCGGCCCCGGTGACCTTGAGCATCGGCACCAACCTGTTCGACCAACCGCCCGCCAACCTCTGCGCCCTGATCGAACAAGGCGACACCTCGCTGTACGAGTCCAAGCGCGGCGGACGCGACAGCATTCGCCTGGTGGACCGCACCGGAACCAGCGCCTTCTTGTAGTGAGCGGGCTTGTCCCGCGCCGGGCGGCGAAGCCGCCCCAATAAAAACGCCGCACCCTGTCAGACAGAACGCACGCACGCTGCATAAACCGCTGACAGCTCATTCATCCCGACCACCATTCACCACCAGATACAACAACGGCCCCACCGATACGAATACCGCCGTCAGCACAAAGTAAGGCACCAACGATGCCACCGAACGCCCGCGCCTGCGGGCATCCCGGTGCATCCACACACAGGCCAGCACTGCCATCAGGTAAAGATCGATGACCACCTGCGCGGTGTCGGGCCGCGACAGCAATTGCAGCCCGAACGCCAACAGCGATTGCTGCGCCGTCAGCATCGTGGCCAGGGTGTACAGCGAAAAGCCCAGCAACGCGGCCAGGGCAAGAGAGGGTCTGCACATGGTGTCGTCCTTGAAGTGATCGAAGCCCACCCTAGTGATAAGGTAGCGCCCCTCGCAATGACCTCGGAGGTCATGAACATCTCATGGACAAGCCCCCTAGTGCCGGCGAGCTACTGCGCCAGTTACGTCGCAGCGCCAAGCTCAGCCAATTGGACCTGGCACTGATCACCGGTGTTTCCCAGCGCCATCTCAGTTGCATCGAAACCGGGCGTGCCAAGCCGAGCCCGGGCACCTTGCATCGGATGTTGAGCGCGCTGGACGCACCGCTGGAGCAGTGCAACCGGGTGTTCCTCGCCAGCGGCTACGCCCCCCGCTACACGGCCACCCCGCTCGTCTCGCCCGCCATGTCGGCGGTACGAGAAGCGGTTGATCACGTGCTGCATGCCAACAACCCTGCCCCGGCGATTTTGCTCGGCGGCCACTGGGAGGTGCTGGCGGCGAATGCCAGCGCTGCCGTGCTGTTCGGGTTGGTCGGCCTGCCGGCGGACGCGGTTGATGGCTTGAACCTGCTCACCACGCTGCTGCAAACGGGCGGCCTGGGCGACCACCTGATCAACGCCGAGGAGATCCGCACGCTCGCCTGGCAGCGGGCAACCCGCGAAGCACTGGGCAACCCCGAACTGGCTGCATTACTGACGACGTTGCCTGTACCAGCCAGCACCGAGCTGCCGGCGCAACTGCCGCCGTTGGTGCTGACGCGCATCCGTTCCGCCCGGGGCGAGCTGAACTTTCTGTCGACCTTCACCACCTTCGGCATGCCCCAGGACATCACCCTGACCTCGCTGCGTATCGAACACCTGATCCCCGCCGACGAGTACACCTGGCAGGTCATGCGTGCGGCCTACGCCGACCATGCGACGCTGGTTTTGTGAAATATCTGTCCGTAGACTGCCGCCATACCTCCCACTTGAAGGCGGCGAAAAAAACGTGATGCAAGTTACCGAAGTCTCCATTGCCCAATTGCGCGCTGCGCTGGAAGCCGGCCAGACCACTGCCGTTGAACTGATAAAAGCCTACCTCGCGCGGATCGATGCCTACGACGGGCCGCAGACCGCGACTGCCTTGAACGCTGTGGTGGTGCGCAACCCCGACGCCCTGAAAGAAGCCGAGGCGTCCGATGTGCGCCGGGCCAAGGGCGAAACCCTGGGCCCCCTGGACGGCATTCCTTACACCGCCAAAGACAGTTACCTCGTCAAGGGCCTGACCGCCGCCTCCGGCAGCCCGGCGTTTGCCCGCCTGGTCGCCCAGCGAGATGCGTTCACCATCGAACGCCTGCGCGGCGGCGGCGCCATCTGCCTGGGCAAGACCAATATGCCGCCGATGGCCAACGGCGGCATGCAGCGCGGCGTGTATGGCCGCGCCGAAAGCCCGTACAACGCCAACTACCTCACCGCGCCCTTCGCCTCCGGCTCCTCCAACGGCGCCGGCACCGCCACGGCGGCAAGCTTTGCGGCGTTCGGCGTAGCCGAAGAGACCTGGTCCAGCGGACGCGGCCCGGCCTCCAACAATGGCCTGTGCGCCTACACGCCATCCCGTGGGGTGATTTCAGTGCGCGGCAACTGGCCGCTGACCCCGACCATGGACGTGGTGGTGCCGTACGCGCGCACCATGGCCGATCTGCTGGAAGTGCTCGACGTGGTAGTCGCCGAAGACCCGGACACCCGGGGTGACTTGTGGCGCCTGCAACCCTGGGTGCCGATCCCCAGCGTGACATCGGTGCGCCCGGCGTCCTACATCGAGTTGGCAGCAACATCCGAATCCCTTGCCGGAAAACGATTCGGCGTACCCCGCATGTACATCAACGCCGACCCCGACGCCGGCACCAGCGAAAAACCCGGCATCGGCGGGCCGACCGGACAGAAGATCAACACCCGTGCCAGCGTCGTCGACCTGTGGAAAGACGCCCGCCAGGCGCTGGAAGCGGCCGGTGCCGAAGTGATCGAAGTGGATTTCCCGCTGGTGTCCAACTGCGAAGGCGACCGCCCCGGGGCCCCGACGGTATTCACCCGTGGCCTGGTGTCGAAGGAATTTCTGCACGACGAACTGTGGGAACTGTCGGCCTGGGCCTTTGACGATTTCCTGCGTGCCAACAACGACCCGAACCTGAACCGCCTGGCGGATGTGGACGGGCCGAAGATCTTCCCCCACGACCCCGGCACCCTGCCCAACCGTGAAGACGACCTGGCCGCCGGCATGGACGAGTATGTGCGCATGGCGGAACGCGGCATCACCCCGTGGGACCAGATCAGCACCGTACCCGACGGCCTGCGCGGCCTCGAACAAACCCGCAAGCTCGACCTGGAAGACTGGATGGACAGTCTCGGGCTGGACGCTGTGCTGTTCCCCACCGTGGCCGATGTGGGCCCGGCGGACGCCGACGTGAACGAAGCGTCCGCCGATATCGCCTGGAGCAACGGGATCTGGGTGGCCAACGGCAACCTCGCCATCCGCCACCTGGGCGTGCCCACCGTCACCGTGCCGATGGGCGTGATGGCGGACATCGGCATGCCCGTTGGCCTGACCTTTGCCGGTCGCGCGTATGACGATTCGGCGCTGCTGCGGTTTGCCTCGGCGTTTGAAGCCACCGGCAGCAAACGCCGGATTCCGCCGCGTACGCCACCGTTGGGAGAAGACTGAACCCGGTCGAACTTGCGGGAGCGGTCTTTCAGTCAAGCAGATGCCGACTGATGCACCGCTTTCGCGGGCAAGCCCGCTCCCACAGGGGACTGGCAGTGGCTGGAAAAGCTCTGCCAACGGGGGTTCACATCAGGCGCTGTGCGCCACCGCGATCATCTCCACCTCCACCGCCGCCGATTTCGGCAGTTGCATCACGCCCACCGAGGTGCGGGTATGCACGCCCGCGCTGCCCAGGATTTCATGGAGCAGGTCCGACGCGCCGTTGGCCACTTCGCTTTGCTGGTCGAAGTCTTCGGCGCTGCGCACGTACACAGCAATGCGCGGGATCGCCTTGACCCGGTCCAGCGAGCCCAACGCCTGCTTGAGCAAACCCAGGCAACGCAGTGCACTGACGCCGGCGGCGGTCTGTGCCTGGGCCAGTGTCAGGCTGTCACCGACCTTGCCCGGCAACACGATGGTGTCGCCCACCCGGGGAATCTGGCCGCTGATATACAGGTGGTTGCCGTCGCGCACCAACGGCGTGTAGTTGCCGCCCACCTTGAATTCGTCCAGTTGATAGCCGAGGCGCTGTTGGGCGGCCTGGTATTTTTCGTCGGGTGTCATGGGCTGGGCTCCTGATCGATGGGGACAATGCGGCGATAGCATAGCCATGAGCCATCCGCCTAGAAAGTCAGTGTCGCGATTGTCAGAAGACTCTTGATGTGTTGAGACGTCGTACAAGAACAATTATTTCTAAGAGCCCCGCAAAAACGAATCTTTTCAAGATATTCAAAATTTCACTTTCCTTATCCACCTGAAATATTGCATGGTTGTACGACGACTAAAACAGTCGTCGCCACCCCCAACAACAATAAGGAAACACCCATGCAAAAAGCCAAACTGCTGATCGGTTTTCTGTGCCTGTTCACCGGCTACGTCGCGGCAGCGCCGGCCAACGCCGAGAAAGATGTGGCCCAGGCCGTCGACCAACTGACCCAGGCCATGCTCCATCTGGACCTCAAGCAACTGCACGCGCTGACCTCGGACAAACTCACCTACGGGCACTCCAGCGGCAAGGTGCAGAACAAGGCGCAATTCATCGCCGACCTGGAAACCCATACCAGCGCCTTCAAGACCCTTGAGATGCAGAACCAGACCATCACGATGGACGGCGACACCGCCCTGGTGCGCAACCACTTCCACGCGCTGGCCGTGAACAGTGGCGTAGAAGTGCCGACCGATATCGACAACTTCCAGGTCTGGCAGAAACAGAAAGGCAAATGGCTGCTGATCGGTCGCCAGGCTTACAAATACTGAGACAGCGCCTAATACGGCTCCACCACCCGTCTTACCTTGAGCAACGCCTCGCGCAGGGCCGGCATGTCCACCGAGCCCAGTGCCAGGCGCAGTGCGTGGGGCACCTGGGCTGACACTGCGAACGGCTCGGCAGTGGAGACGGACACGTTGTCGCGCTGCAAGGCCATGGCGATCTGATCGGCCCTTGCCTCTTCCGGCAGGGGCAACCACAAAAAATACGAGGACGGATGGCGGGTATACGGCAACCCCGCCAGCACCTGCGTGGCCAGCGCTTGACGCGCCCGGGCGTCCTTGCGCTTCTGCGCTTCCAGTCGCGCCACGGTGCCGTCCTCGATCCAGGCCACCGCAATCGCACTCATCACCCCGGGCACGTTCCAGGTGGTAGCCATGATCGTGCGTTCCAGCACCTTCACCCAGGCCGCCGGCGCCGAAACAAAGCCCACCCGTAAACCGGTCGCGACACTCTTCGACAACCCGCCCACATACACCGTGCGCTCCGGCGCCAGGCTCGCCAGTGGCGGCGGCGCGTCATCGGCCAGAAACGCGTAGGCCGCATCTTCGATGATCATCAGGTTGTGCTGGCGGGCGATAGTCACCAGTCGCTCGCGCTGTGCCTTGTCCAGCACCCAACCCAACGGATTGTGCAGCGTCGGCATGCTGTACACCGCACGCACCGTACGTCGGCGACACAGTTGTTGCAGATGATCCAGATCGGGACCGCTGGCAGTGACCGGGATCGCGACGATCTCCAGATGCAGGGTTTCGGCCAGCACCTTGAACCCGGAATAGGTCAGCGCGTCGACCGCGATCACATCGCCTGGCTTGAGCAGCGCCATCATCGTCACCGCCAACCCGTGCTGCGCGCCACTGACCAGCAAGACCTGCTCAGCCGCCAGCGTCAGCCCCCGGCTCAACAAGTGCCGCGCCATCGCTGCGCGCTCATGCAGGCGACCGGCGTGGGGCTGGTAGCGCAGCAGCGCCTCCAGGTCGCCGGACAGCGCCAACTGGCGCAAGGCGGTACGCAGCAGGTCGGCCTGGCCGGGCAGCGACGGGTAATTGAAATTCAGGTCGAGCATCCCTGCCGCCACGCTCATCTGCCCACTGCCCTGCCCCGGTGGCAGGGAGATTTCGCGTACGAAGGTGCCGCGCCCGGTTTCGCCACTGACCAGCCCCATGCTTTCAAGCTCGGTGTAGACGCGGCTGGCGGTGGCCAGGGCCAGGCCATGGTCGGCGGCCAATTGGCGATGGGTCGGCAGGCGCGTGCCGGGCGGCATTTTTCCCGAGCGGATGTCCTCGGCAAAGCGGTCGACCAGGGATTTGTAGCGGGCGCGGGGCATGGGGATGTATCCATGACAATTTTTTGATTGTCTTAATCTTCAGTCCTAGGATGCCGGCTACGCAACCCTGCCTTTTCGGATACTTCCCATGGAACGCACAGCTTCCCTCGACACCCCGAGCCACAACGCCCAAGGCTGGATCAACGGCTTTATCGGCGTGGTGATCTTCAGCGGCTCATTGCCTGCCACGCGCCTGGCGGTGATGCAATTCGAGCCGGTGTTCCTCACCCTGATTCGCGCCACCATCGCCGCCGTACTCGGCGTGGGGCTGCTGTGGCTGTTCCGGGAAAAACGCCCCGCGCGCCATCAGTGGGGGCCCTTGGTGATCGTCGCCCTGGGCGTGGTGATCGGCTTTCCGCTGCTCACGGCGCTGGCCCTGCAATACGTGACTTCGGCGCACTCCATCGTGTTCATCGGCCTGCTGCCATTGGCCACGGCGGTGTTTGGCGTGCTGCGCGGCGGCGAGCGACCGCGCCCGGTGTTCTGGTTGTTTTCGATCCTGGGCAGCGCGCTGGTGATGGGTTACGCGGTGGCCCAGGGCGTGAGCGCCGCCCCCGTCGGTGATGTGTTGATGCTGCTGGCGGTGCTGGCCTGCGGGCTGGGTTATGCCGAAGGCGCCACGTTGTCACGCAGCCTGGGTGGCTGGCAGGTGATCTGCTGGGCGCTGGTGGTGTCGCTGCCCGTGGTGGCGCCGTTGAGCCTGATTCTCGCACCGCCGAGCTTCACCGGCATCGGCTGGCCGGCCTGGTTGAGCCTGGGTTATGTGTCGCTGTTCAGCATGCTGATCGGCTTTGTATTCTGGTACCGCGGGCTGGCTCAGGGTGGCATCGCCGCCGTCGGCCAATTGCAGTTGCTGCAACCGTTCTTCGGCCTGGCGCTGGCGGCGGGACTGCTGCATGAGGCGGTCAGCCTGGGCATGGTGCTGGTGACCGTTGCGGTCATCGGCTGCGTGGCCGGGGCCAAAAAGTTCGCACGCTAGCGTTGCGGCGCGATGCCACTGCTGACAGCGTTTTTCCAACCACCACAAGTTCCCTGTGGGAGCTGGCTTGCCTGCGATAGCGGTGTATCAGTCGACATCTTTACCAAGTGGCAAACTAGCGTTGCGGCGCAACCATCTTGAACTTGATGTTGATATCGTTGGACACCACGCTGTTGCCCGCCCACTCCCCCTCGCCGATCTTGAAGTCGCCGCGCTTGAGCACGAACTCGCCGTCGAACACGCCGATACCGCTTTGCTCCTTGAGTACCACGTCCACATTCACCGGGCGCGTGGTGCCTTTGATGGTCAGGTTGCCGCTGATCGTGAAGCGGTTGTCGCCCAGCGCCTTGACGCCGGTGGACTCGTAGACGCCCACCGGGTAGGTCGCGGTGTCGAACCACGAGGCACGCTGCAACTCGTCATTGGCGTCGGGGCTGCCGGCATCGATGCTCGCCAATTGGATCTTGAGCAGCGCATGCCCGGCCTCGGGCTTTTGCGTGTCGAAGGTCAGCGTGCCTTCGAAATCACTGAACGTGCCATACACCCGCTGGCCCAATTGCTTGTAGGTGAAACTGATCTGGCTGGCGGTGCGATTGACATCCTTGTACTCCACCGCCTGGGCGCTGGAGAAAAAACCAAAGACGAGAGCCAGTACGACGGCCGGGCTGATTCGACGCTTCATGGAACGCTCCGCAAGAGAAAAGGACACACGTGCTCAGCTAACAGCTCATCCATGGATTTTATTCCCCGTCCGCCTCCTGCCCTGTCACACAGGGTAGTCGTCGATGGCCGCGAAGGGCTACATTGACCGCCACCGCCAATCGAGGAATGCACCGATGACTCGTCTCACCGCGAAAGACTTTGCTCCCGAACTGTTGGAACTCTATGACGGCTACGCCCATGGCAAGATCAACCGCCGCGAATTTCTCGACCGCGCCGCGCAGTTCACCTTCGCCGGGCTGACCGCGTCCGCCCTGCTCACCGCCCTGAGCCCCGACTATGCGCTGGCCGAGCAAGTGAAGTTCACCGATCCGGACATCGTCGCCGACTACATCACCTACCCCTCGCCCAAGGGCAACGGCAGCGTACGCGGCTACCTGGTGCGCCCGGCCAAGGCCAGCGGCAAACTGCCCGCCGTGGTGGTGGTGCATGAAAACCGCGGCTTGAACCCCTACATCGAAGACGTCGCCCGGCGCCTGGCCAAGGCCGGTTTCATTGCCCTTGCCCCGGACGGCCTGACCTCGGTGGGCGGTTACCCCGGCAACGATGAAAAAGGCGTGGCGCTGCAACAAACGGTCGACCCCACCAAGTTGATGAATGATTTCTTCGCCGCCATCGAATGGCTGATGCACCACGACAGCAGCACCGGCAAGGTCGGCATCACCGGGTTCTGCTACGGCGGCGGCGTGACCAATGCGGCGGCGGTGGCCTACCCGGAACTGGGCGCGGCCGTGTCCTTCTACGGGCGCCAGCCGGAGGCCAAGGACGTGCCGCGCATCAAGGCACCGATCATGCTGCATTACGGCGAGCTGGACACGCGGATCAACGAAGGCTGGCCAGCCTACGAAACCGCCTTGAAAGCCGCCGGCACCCACTACGAGGCGTATATCTACAAGGGCGCCAACCATGGCTTCCACAATGATTCGACGCCGCGTTATGACGAGGCGGCGGCGAACCTGGCGTGGGACAGGACCTTGGGCTGGTTTCGCAAATACCTGGCCTAGCCCGCAGCCGTTTGCAGCAACCACGCCTTGAACGCCAGCATCGCGGGCGTCTCGGCCCGCGACTGCAAACGGGTCAGCCAGTAGCTGCCGGTGGTGATGCCGATGTCGAACGGCTGACGAATGCCGTCGCTTTCCAACTGGCGTGAAAACATCATCGCCGGCGCCAACGCCACGCCGATGCCTTGCAGCGCCGCCTCCATCATCGCCAATGACGAGTCAAACACAATGCTGCGCGGCACCAGGGTATCGGCGGGCAAACCGGCGGCCTGGAACCACAGGTTCCATTCATCGGCGCGGTAGGAGCGCAGCAAGGTGTGTTTCAGCAGGTCGGCGGGCACCTGCAATTGCTCGGCGAGCGGCGGTACGCACAGCACCGTGAGCGGCGCCTCCAGCAGTTGGCTGGCGTCGGTGCCGTGCCAGGCGCCGGCCCCGAAGCGGATCGCATAATCCAGACCCTCGGCGGCCACGTCGACGCGGTTGTTGTGGGTGGACAGACGCAGGTCGATGAACGGGTGACGGCTCTGGAATTCCGCCAGGCGCGGCAGCAGCCAGCCCACGGCAAAGGTACCGACGGCGCCGACGCTGAGCACTTCGCGGTAATGCCCGCCTTCGAACTGGCCCAGGGTCAAGGCGATGCGGTCGAACGACTCGCGCAACACCGGCAGCAGGGTTTCGCCCTCGCGGGTCAGCATCAGGCCCCGTGGCAGGCGCTTGAACAACGTGACGTTGAGTTGCGCCTCCAGGCTTTTGACCTGATGACTGACTGCCGCCTGGGTCACGCACAGCTCGATGGCCGCGCGGGTGAAGCTCAAATGTCGGGCGGAAGCCTCGAAGGCACGCAGGGCGTTGAGGGGCAGATGGGAACGCAGCATGTTTAGCCCATAAAATTTCTAATGGCTGGGGCGAGATTTGATCGTTTGTCCGAAACGGGCGAACTGCCTACATTTGCCACGCCCGCGCAGGCTATCCATTCAATCGATCACTCTCATGGAAGCGCTATCATGCCTCACTATTTACTCTCTGGAGTGCGTCATTTCACGGCACTTGCACTCCTTATCGGTGCAGGGCAGTGCCTGGCCGCCAACGACCTGCGCGCCGTGGTCGACGCCAGCGTCAAACCGCTGATGCAGCAGCAGTCCATCCCGGGCCTTGTGGTCGGCGTCGTACAGAACGGCAAGACTCAATACTTTAATTACGGCGTCGCCTCCAAGGATGCCAGGCAAGCTGTCAGCGAGAACACCCTGTTCGAGATTGGCTCGGTGAGCAAGACCTTTACCGCGACCCTCGCCGGGTACGCGGTGGCCAGCGGCACGCTTGACCTGTCGGCCCCGGCCAGCCAGTACCTGCCCGCCTTGAAGGGCGACACCTTCGACCGCATCAGCGTACTCCAGCTCGGTACCTATACCGCCGGCGGCCTGCCCCTGCAGTTTCCGGCAGAGGCCGACAACAATCAGCACATGATCAGCTACTTCCAGCACTGGAAACCCGATTTCGCCCCCGGCACCCATCGCTTGTATTCCAACCCCAGCCTGGGCCTGTTCGGCTACCTGGCCGCGCAGAGCCTCAAGCAGCCGTTCGATCAGTTGATGGAAAACACCCTGATCCCCAAACTCGGCCTGAAACACACCTTCATCCGGGTGCCGCAAAGCCAGATGAAGCTGTACGCCCAAGGGTATGGCAACGATGGCAAACCCGTGCGGGTCGGCCCGGGCGCAATGGACAGCGAAGCCTACGGCGTGAAGACCAGCGCCGCAGACTTGCTCAAGTACGTGGAAGCGAACATGCACCCCGAGGGCCTGGAAAAGCCGTTGCAGCAAGCGATTGCCACCACGCACACCGGTTACTACACCGTGGACGGCATGACCCAGGGGCTGGGTTGGGAGCTGTACCCCTACCCCATCAAGCTAGATGCACTGCTCGCCGGCAACTCGACCCCGATGGCCCGGGAGCCGCACGCGGTCAATTGGCTGACCCCACCGCAGGCCCCGCACGCTGACACACTGGTGAACAAAACCGGTTCCACCAACGGCTTCGGCGCCTACGTGGCGTATGTGCCGAGCAAGGATATGGGCGTGGTGATCCTGGCGAACAAGAACTACCCGAACGGGGAGCGGGTGAAAGTGGCCCATGCGATCTTGAGTGCGCTGGACCACTAGGCACAGCTGCGGACCAAATGTGGGAGCCGGGCTTGCCCGCGATGAGGGGGTGTCAGCCTGTGAATCTGGCAACT